>CAYJLZ010000029.1:12676-19986 GCA_964371265.1 uncultured Bacteroides sp.
TTTGGCTTACTTGCTCAATCATGTCTTTGGTAATTGTACCTTTAACTATTTTATCGCTATGTCCGTAAAGCGACGACAGTGCAAATTCAAGTGCGCCAATGGCTTTTCGCATATCACCACCGCATGTAGCGCTCAATAAATTAAGAGCATCGTTTGTAATACTAACGTCAATATTGTCTTGCTCACATATTTTTATTAATAAATTTTTAATTGCAAAATTAATATCTTTGGCATCAATGCTCTTAAATTCAAAAACAGTACATCTGCTTAACAGTGCGCTGTAAATATAAAAGTAAGGGTTTTCGGTTGTGCTGGCAATTAATGTAATAGTTCCGTTTTCTATGCACTCAAGTAGGCTTTGCTGTTGTTTTTTGTTAAGGTACTGTATTTCGTCCAAATACAAAATAATGCCGTTTCGTCCGCTTAAAGTGTCAATTTCGCTTATTACAGCCTTGATATCTTTGGTTCCTGCACTTGTTCCGTTTAACATATGTAGGTGCTTATTGCTGTTTTTTGCAATAATTTTTGCCACTGTTGTTTTGCCAACGCCCGAAGGTCCATAAAAAATCATGTTAGGTGTGCGATTACTAACAGCAACACGCCTAAAAACCTTGCCCTCATCCAGCAAGTGGTGTTGGCCGCAAACATCATCTAGCGTCTGCGGTCTTAATCTGTCTGCAAGGGGCCTGTACATTAAATTCACCTCAAACCGGGTTTGTTTTTATTTGCCATTTACCGACAAGTTTTATTTCATAATTGTTGGTTCACACGTCCAGTCGGCATGTTTTTGTGCGGCATAACCCTCATTTATAAAGTAATCAAAAGCATAAACTAAACTTCTGTCCCAAACTTTCCACTCGTGGTTGCCGCTCCATTGCATACGCTTAAAGTTTGCAAGGTTTAAATCTTTGGCATGGTTATAAAAGCTGTCGTTTTGTGGTGTTATAAAAAACGGAGCAAAATCTTCGTTTCCGCATGTCATTAAAATTTTAGGCTGATCTTTTTTATCCATTTTAGATACTTTTTCAATTAATTTAAACAAATTTCTGTCGTCGGGCAGTTTTCCGTTTTGCAAATTAAACATAAGTTTACCCATGGGTTCCATTTCGCCCTTCATGTTTTCGGCAAACTTTTGTAAATCCAGCGCACCCGAAAAAGACGCACATCCGGCATAAATGTCGGGACGAGAAAGTCCCAAATGCAGTGCACCGTACCCACCCATAGAAAGGCCGGCTATAAAATTGCGCTCCCTTTCTTTTGGAAAAACAAACATTCGAGATAGATATTCAGGCATCTCTTCGGTTATGAAAGTTTTATACGCACCAAAGGCTGAATCTTGATAAAAAGAATTTTGTGCACTTGGACAAATAAGTACAGTGCTGTTGTCGGCAGCATATCTTTCTGCCGCAGTCCATGAAAACCAGCTGCCGTAGTCGTCGGTGTAGCCGTGAAGTAAAGTTATAGTTGCTTTTGGCACATTGCTGGGCTGACCCTCACCCAAATCACACGGCATGTAGATGTTTATATCTACACAAGTTTTTAAAATATCGCTCTTTATTTTGCATTTAATTAATGCCATAATAACACCTCGAATATTTATTGTTTTTTTAATGATAGCTAATATTTAATTAATAATATATCATTATTATAATACATTTTTGCTATATGTTCAATGTTGTTTTAAATGTTTGAAAAAAATTAACAGCTGTTATTATTTATTGCACTTTATAAGTGTGCATGATATAATTATAAAAGTTGTTTTTATTATACAAAAAAATATTAGTTTGCTTTTAGCAATAGGTGAGGATATTTTATGGAAGAAGGGCTAGTTCACATTTACTGTGGCGAGGGTAAAGGCAAAACAACAGCGGCGGTCGGTCTTTGCACTCGTGCGCTGGGTTGCGGCAAAAAAGTAGTGTTTGCACAATTTTTAAAAGGTATAAAAACGAGTGAAACAGATGCTTTGCAAAAATTGGGAGCACATATTCTATCAGGTGAATCGTCGGATAAATTTGTATTTCAAATGACAGATGAGGAAAAGCAGCAGTGCAGAAAAATTGAAACGCAAAACCTTAAAAATGCTATGGCAATTGACTGCGATGTGCTTGTTTTGGACGAGATATGTGCCGCATACAGCCTTGGTATGATAGATGAGGAAATTGCAAAAACTGCAATATTAAACAAACCAATACACAAAGAGGTTGTACTAACAGGAAGGGATCCTGCTGAGTTTATGGTAAAAGCTGCAAATTACATTACCGAGATGAAATGTATTAAACACCCTTATAACGAGGGAATTGCAGCAAGAAAAGGAATAGAGTATTAAATTTACACAAAGAAAAGGAATGACAAAAATATGAAACTGGGCATAGTAGGTTTGCCAAACGTTGGAAAAAGCACGCTTTTTAATGCTATTACAAATGCAGGGGCGGGTGCAGCAAATTATCCGTTTTGTACAATAGAACCGAATGTGGGTATTGTACCTGTACCGGACGCAAGGCTTGATAAGCTAGCCGAAATTTGGCAGACAGACAAAAAAACACCTGCAATAGTGGAATTTGTAGACATAGCAGGGCTTGTTAAAGGTGCCAGCAAAGGCGAGGGGTTAGGTAATAAATTTTTAGGCAATATAAGAGAATGCGACGCAATAGTGCACGTTGTGCGCTGTTTTAGCGACGATAATATTATTCACGTTGACGGTGATATAGACCCAATTAGGGATATTGAAACAATAGATACCGAGCTGATTTTAAGCGATCTTGAACATGTGACAACAAGGAAAGATAGGTTTGCAAAAGCAGGGAAAACGGGCGATAAAAAGGCTCTTGCAGCATCGGGATGGCTTGGTGAGCTTGAACAGTGTCTTAGTAAGGGAAATAATGCCAGAAACTTTGAGTTTGATACAGAAAACGATAATTGTAAAAGAGCTTGGACTTCTTACTTCAAAACCTGTTATTTATGCTGCAAACATGAGCGAAGACGACTTGATGGAGGGTATGGAGAACAACACAAGCTATAAAAGAGTGTGCGAACTTGCAAAAAAAGAAAACGCTATGTGTATACCTATTTGCGCCAAAACCGAAGAAGATATAGCCTCGTACTCCGAGGAGGAAAAGGCAGATTTTTTAAGCGAAATGGGAATTACACAAACAGGACTTGATAAGTTAATAACGGCAAGTTACGATATTTTAGGCCTTATAAGTTATTTGACAGACGGCAAAAAAGAGTGCCGTGCATGGACGATAAAAAAAGGAACAAAGGCACCGGGAGCTGCAGGTAAAATACATTCTCACTTTGAAAATGCATTTATTCGTGCCGTTGTTGTTAGCTATGATGATTTTGTTAACTGCGATTACAGCATTGCGAATGTAAAGGCTAAGGGACTGCAAAGAACAGAGGGAAAAGAGTACATCGTGCAAGATGGCGATATTATAGAATTTTTATTTAGTCCGCAATAAATTTTTACAAATAGGAGTTTTTGTTATGTATAATACAATAGGTATACTTGGTGCGATGCCCGACGAAATTAAATTTACGTACGAGCAACTTACCGATAAAAAGCAACAAAACCTTGGTGGAAACACATTTTATACAGGTAAAATGGGAAGTAAAAATGTTGTACTTGTTTGTGCCGGCATGGGCAAGGTAAACGCAGCAGCGGCAACACAGCTTTTTGCAACCGGTTTTAATGTAGATGCAATACTTTTTAGCGGTATTGCAGGAAATATGACAAGTAAAATAAGCGTTGGCGATGTAGTTATCGGCGCAGAAATAGAGTATCACGATGCTGAAAATAGAATGATAGCCGAGGCGTATCCACACTTGCAAACGTTTAAAAGTGATGAAGAAATGGTTAAAGCGGCGCAAAAAGCATGTGAAGAAGTAGGGGTTAAATATATTGTTGGTAAAATAGCAACAGGCGATATTTTTGTCGGCGACTCGCAAACAAAAAATGCAATAGCACAAAAATGCAACCCCGATTGTGTAGAAATGGAGGGCGCTGCCGTGGCACATATAGCAGCAAAAAACGATATTCCATGCTTAATTATACGTGCCATGAGCGACGACTCGGATGAGAATGCTTTTGAAACCCTTGTTGGAAAACCGTTTGATATTAGCGAGTACTGCACAACTGCTGCGACAATTGCAAAAGCTATTTTAATGAATTTAAGCTAATAAAATTTGCCCGAGTACTGATTAAAACATTAATTTTATAAATTACACACAGCAAGTAATTGTAAGCGCATAATAAGCGCTGCAACTAAAATGCTTGAAAGGTTAATAAACGGGCAAAATTTAAGCGTTTTAACAACAATTAATTATAAAAACGATGTTAACTCACTTCTGTAAGCACTTTCGGCGTTTTCAAGGCGCTGCGCAAGGGCAATTGCTCCGCCGTTTGCTTCGTTGCTCTCAACTTGTGCTAAGGCATTTTGCATATCCCTTATGCCCATTTTGCTTCCTTCAATAAGCATTTCGGCCATTTTTTTAGGCGACGAATCGCCCAGGGTTTTCATTCGTATGCTCATTTCGGCACTAAATTTTGCCATTGGGTTTTGCTCGGTGGGCTGCAAGCCCTCAACTGCAAGCATAGCGTGTGCTCTACGTGATAAATCTTCATACGTAAAAAGCTGCTTTTGTAAGTGGTGCAACATTGTTATATCTTTTGTTATGCTCATCAGTTGCCTGGTTGTGTTTTTGCCCATCTCGGCATTTTTCGATATTTCGTTTAATAAATTGACAGTTTTACTCTCCATAAATAGTAGCTCCTTTAACATTTTGTTATTATTGTTGCCAAAAATTTGTATAATACACATAAAAGGAATTAAAAATGGAATCAATTAAAGAACTTTATAGAATAGGAAAAGGCCCATCTAGCTCGCACACAATGGGGCCTTGTTTTGCGTGTGAATATTTTAAAGACAAGTATCCAGATGCCGGTGGATACAAAGTAACTCTTTATGGTTCGCTTAGCAAAACAGGCAAAGGGCATTTAACCGATAAGGTTATAAAACAAACTTTGGGACAAAATTGCACAGAAGTTGTGTTTGACAATAGCGAACAAGACGCTTTGAAACACCCTAACACTATGCTTTTGCAAGCACTTGATATTAACAAAAACATAATTGCAAGCGATACTGTTTACAGCGTTGGAGGCGGTAAAATAGTTATTGAGGGGCATGAATTACCGGGTGCAAAAAGCATATACAAACACAGCACTTTTGAAGATATTAAAAGCTATTGTTTGCAAAAAAATATGAGATTATGGCAGTATGTGCAACAAACAGAGGGCGAGGAAATATTTGAGTTTTTATTACAAATATACGCCCAAATGAAAGCAACTGTTAAAAACGGCATAAGCACTGACGGTGAGCTTGAGGGCGGACTAAACGTGCAAAAAAAGGCAAAGTATTTGTACAACCAAAGGCATATGGATGAGCTCCCAGAAACAAAAGAGAATAGAATTGTTTGCGCATATGCTTTTGCTACAAGCGAGGAAAATGCGAGCGGGGGATCAATAGTAACAGCACCAACATGCGGAGCTTGTGGTGTTTTGCCTGCTGTTATGATATACATGCAAGAGAAGAGAGGGTTTACCGATTTTGAGATAGCAAAAGCCCTTGCAACAGCAGGCCTTATAGGAAACCTAATAAAACATAATGCATCTATAAGTGGCGCACAATGCGGTTGCCAAGCCGAAATAGGCAGTGCATGCTGCATGGCGGCAGCAGGCCTTGCCGAGCTTTTTGGTATGGATTTAGACCAAATTGAGTATGCAGCCGAGGTTGCAATGGAGCATCACTTGGGCCTTACGTGCGACCCAATTAGCGGCCTTGTGCAAATACCTTGTATAGAGCGAAATGCCGTAGGGGCAATGAGGGCAATTAATGCTGTTAACCTTGCAAATTTTTTGACAAATACAAGAAAAATTTCGTTTGACATGGTTATAAAAACAATGTACGAAACGGGTATGGATTTGTTTAGTAAATATAAGGAAACGAGTGAGGGTGGCCTTGCAAAGTTTTATCACGAATGTTGAAAATAAAATTTAATGTACATACAATTTGTATATTTTAACAGTTTTGTATTAAGTAAGCTAAAGCTTTAATTATTAAAACGTGTAGATAATGGTGTTAACATATGAAGAAAAAATATACGCAAGATGAAGTATGGCAATACATGAGAGAAAAAAATCAGGGCCGAATTTATTTTAATAAAGACGATGCAAACATTTTTGTAAAAAGAAAACCCGGCTATTTACAGGTTCAATCGTGGACAATGAACTTTGCAAATAAGCGTACATATTTAGTTTTACTCGCTCAGTTACTTATTGCATGTGTAGTAATTGTGCTAATAATAAACTGCATTTAAAATTAAAATATTTACCACTGCAATGTGGTATAGCTGTGCTGTTAAATTGTAAAATAAATGGTTATACAATAAAAAATAAAAAGCACAAAAAAAGTCGATGTGAATTATCACATCGACTTTAATTATTTTATATTGCCACTGTATAAATTTAAAATTTCTTTTCGCGTTTTGTATAACTCGTATGTAAAATGTGGTGTGCTTTGTGTGAGCCCGGCTTACCCTCTAAATATTCATCATATATTTTCTTTACAAGTGGGTTATCGTGGCTTTTGCGCAGTACCTTGCCTTCGTCTTCACTGTACAAAGCGCCGGCCCTAAGAGTTTTTAGGTCTACAAAGTTCAGTACATCTGCAGGTTGTGTAGGCTGTCCGCCGCCGTTTACACAGCCGCCTGGACATGCCATAAACTCAATAAAGTCGTACTGACGTTCGCCACTCTTTACGCCGTCTAAAACTTTAGCACAGTTCGAAAGTCCGCTTGCAACACAAACACGAAGGGTTAAATCTCCAAGTTTATATGTTGCCTCTTTAATACCTTGTGTACCCCTAACTTCGGGGAATTCAACTTTCTCAAGGGGCTTGCCTGTAACTACTTCTGCCGCTGTTCTTAAAGCTGCTTCCATAACACCGCCCGTTGCGCCGAAGATTGTGCTTGCACCGGTGCTTTCGCCCAGTGCAGGGTCAAAGTCTTCGTCGGGAAGTTCTTTAAAGTTGATACCGGCTTTCATAATCATGCGGCTAAGCTCTCTTGTTGTGATAGATGCATCATTGTCGGGGATGTCATTGCCCACAGCACTCATATCATCGCGTAAAATTTCAAACTTCTTTGCTGTACACGGCATAACCGATACAACATAAATGTCTTTTGGATCTAGGCCCATTTTTTCAGCATAGTATGTTTTTGTAAGTGCGCCACACATACCCTGTGGAGAATTCCAG
>CAYJLZ010000030.1:0-330 GCA_964371265.1 uncultured Bacteroides sp.
TTGTTTGTACAGCTTATAATGCCGACTTTGACGGCGACCAAATGGCTGTTCACGTGCCGCTCTCGCAAGAGGCACAGCACGAGGCTAAAACGCTTATGCTTGCAAGCAGAAACTTGCTGAAACCATCAGACGGTAAGCCTGTTACTGTTCCCACACAGGACATGGTTTTGGGTAGCTACTACTTAACAATGATGAACGATGGCGACATAGGCGAGGGCAAAGTTTTCCGCGATGAAAACGAGGCAATAATGGCATACCATGAGGGTGTTGTTACCTTGCACGCAAAAATAAGTGTTCGCCGCAGTGTTGAAATAGATGGTGTAGTGCACA
>CAYJLZ010000030.1:344-5066 GCA_964371265.1 uncultured Bacteroides sp.
CGTAGAAGTAACTGCCGAAATGCTTGACAAGGTAAAAGCTCAAGGTTATAAATACTCTACAAAAAGTGCAATTACCGTTGCTGTTTCAGATGCTGTTATTCCTCCACAGAAAAAAGAAATGTTGGCCGACGCAGAAGCAAAAATATTAAATATTACTGCGCAGTATAACAAAGGCCTTATATCTAATGATGAGCGCTATGCAAACGTAATAAAAATTTGGAACAAAACAACAGAAGATGTTGCAGATGCACTGACATCTAACCTAGATGACAGAAACCCAATTTATATGATGGCAGACTCGGGCGCTCGTGGTACTATGGCTCAGATTCGTCAGCTTGCAGGTATGCGTGGGCTTATAGCAAATACATCTGGTCGTACAATTGAAATTCCAATCAGAAGTAATTATCGTGAAGGGCTTAATGTTCTTGAGTACTTTATTGCAGGTAAAGGCGCACGTAAAGGCCTTGCCGATACAGCGCTTAGAACGGCCGACTCGGGTTACCTGACACGTAGGCTTGTAGACGTTTCGCAAGACGTAATTATACGAGAAAAAGATTGCGGAGCGGCAAACGGCATTAAGGTTAGCGATATAAGAGAAGGCAACGAGATAATTGAAAAATTTGAAGAGCGCCTTGAAGGACGTTTTGCTGTTAACGATATAGTTGATCCGAAAACAGGCGAAATTATTGTTAGCAAAGAACATATGATGACACTTGAAGATGCTCAGAGCATAATTGATGCAGGTATTAAAGAAGTTGAAATTCGCAGTGTACTGTGCTGCGATGCAAAACACGGCGCTTGCAGCAAGTGCTACGGCGCAAACCTTGCAAACGGCAAACTTGTTGGCATGGGCGAGGCAGTAGGTATTATTGCAGCGCAGTCCATAGGTGAGCCGGGAACACAGCTTACAATGCGTACGTTCCATACGGGCGGTATAGCATCGGCCGAGGATATTACACAAGGTCTTCCTCGTGTTGAAGAGCTGTTTGAGGCACGTAGACCGAAAAATCTAGCCATAATGACTGAGATTTCGGGAACTGCACATATTGACGACAGCAAGAAAAACCGCCACATAGTTGTAACCGGTGTTGATGAAAACGGAGCGCCTACTGAAAAAAGTTATCTAATACCTTTTGGCCAGCGCATACGCGTTGCCGAGGGCGACGAGCTTGAACAAGGCGATATCATTACAGAGGGTTTTGCATTCCCACAGGATATTTTAGCAATTAAAGGACCTATTGCAGTGCAAAATTATTTGATAAGCGAAGTGCAAAAGGTTTATCGCCTACAAGGTGTTGATATTTGCGACAAACATATCGAGGTAATAGTTCTTCAAATGATGAGAAAACTTCGTGTTATTGATGCAGGTAGCACAAGCTTAATACCAGGATCGATAATGGATAAGTTTGAGTTTAAAGCAGCAAATGAAGAAGCTAAACAAGAACAAGGCAGCGAGTTTAAGGCTGCAAGCGCTGAGGCGATGTTACTTGGTATAACAAAGGCGTCGCTTGCAACAGATTCGTTCTTGTCTGCGGCATCGTTCCAAGAAACAACAAGAGTGTTGACGGATGCTGCAATTAAAGGCAAAGTAGACCCGTTGATGGGCCTAAAAGAAAATGTAATTATAGGTAAACTTATACCGGCAGGTACAGGTATACCCGAAGAAACTAGTAGTTATGGATTTCTTCATAGCAATAAAGATTTGATTGGTGAGAATATTGATCAAGACGCTTTTATTGACGATTAGTTTAAAACAAAAAAGCACCCTTACGGGTGCTTTTTTTTATGCCATACTTTACAATTTTGCAATTAAGGTTTTGGCTAATTAACTTGCCAGTTTATTGGCTTTAAGTTATTAAGTAGTAAAAAATCGTTAGCCTTTTTAAAATGGTTGCATCCAAAAAAACCACCATGAGCACTTAATGGGCTTGGGTGAACCGATGTTAAAATAAGGTGCTTAGGGTTTGTTATCAGTGCAGCTTTGCTTTTTGCATTTGCACCCCAAAGTAAGTATACAACAGGTGTTTGCTTGTTATTAAGTGTGCTTATTATTTTATCGGTAAATATCTCCCATCCCATTTTAGCATGGCTGTTTGCACATTTATGCCTAACTGTAAGGCATGTATTTAAAAGCAATACACCTTGGTTTGCCCAGCTTGTAAGCTCCCCGTGAGTAGGAATTTCATAGCCGTACTCGAGTTTAATCTCTTTAAATATATTAATTAATGAGGGTGGTAGAGGAATGCCTTTCTTTACCGAAAAACAAAATCCATGCGCCTGATTTTCGCCATGGTAAGGGTCTTGTCCTAATATAACAACCTTTACATCGGCAAAACTTGTGTGCTTAATTGCGTTAAAAATATCGTTCATATCGGGAAAAATTGTATGGTTACTATATTCACATTTTAAAAATTGTCGCAATTTTAAGTAATATTCTTTACTAAATTCATCTTTGAGTAAATCATTCCAGTCGTTGCCTAAATTAACCATTGTTATAATTCCTTTTGTTTAAATTGTAATTATTAATAATTTATCACAGTATATTTTTATTGTAAAGCAATTATGAAAAATAATAAAAATTTTGTAGTAATATCGTATATTTTGTGCTATAATTGTGTGAAAATACATTTTATTAGAAAGGCAAATTGATAAATGGTACTTAAAACTTTACTTTTTCCGGTTACTATAATACTTAACATTTTACTGGGTATGGCAAAATTTTTGTTGTTTTTTGGCAGTGGATTGCTTGCTATTATTGCATTTATAATGTTTGTACTGGGAATTTTTGCAATATTTACACTTGGTTTTTTCTTTTCACTTCCTATATTTTTTATCGGGTACTTGTGTAGCCCGTGGGGTATGCCCAGGATAGGCTCGTGGATAATTTATCAAGTAGAAACGTTTAACAGCTGGTTAAAAACATTGTAAATAATATTCGATATAAAATAAAAGGCTTACCTTTGTATTTAATAAAGGGTATGCCTTAATTTTATGCTTATTTTTTTATTACTTGTAAGCTATAATTATAAAATTTTTATAATTAATAGTTGATTATAATAAGCTAAATAATATTATGTAGCTTGCAGGTGGCATACTATTGATATGTAATTTACAAGGCATTGAACATTATTTATTAAACGTAAATTATATGCTATACTAGACTTGAATAAAATAGCTATTATACGTGTAAAATTAAATGCGCGTTTTTAGGAAGAAGTATGTTGTTTTTTATGGTATTATAAGTATACAAAAATTAAAAAGCTGAAAAAATGGCGGACAGGTGTGCTTTGTCAATTTTCCGTGCGAAACAATGATTACCTAAAAAAACAACCTAGATGATGAAACTTATAACAAGGCTTTGCAAAAAATATGGGAATCGCTGAAAGTTGATAAAGAAACAGAAGAAATAATTAAATTTATGAGAAGAAAGTAGGTTGGTTTTGGATAGTAAAGATATTATACCTATTGACGAAATGTGTGATGCCGTAATACAAAATGATGAAAGCTATGATAATTTGTTTTTTTATGCAGTTAAATCTACCGGTATTTATTGCCGACCATCGTGTAAATCTAAAACGCCGAAAGTGGAAAATATAGAATTTTACAAAACAGCACAAGAAGCGATAAAAGCGGGGTATAGACCTTGCAAAAGATGTAGAAGCGATTTACTAAGTTATGAGCCAATGAAAGATATTGCAAAAAAGCTTAAATATATTATTGATGATATGTTTGCGCAGGCGAAAAACTTAAACTCTGAAATCGATAAATTGGGGCTATCACGCAAGAGAATGGTAGAAATTTTTAAACAGGAGTATGCAATAACACCTAGTGGATATGTTAATGACTTGCGTTATAAAGAAGCCATAAGGCTGCTAGAGCAAACAGATAAAGAAATAATAGATATTGCATACTCGGTAGGGTTTAGCAGTTTGTCGGCTTTTTATAAATTTTTTAAAGAGAGAGCGAATATGTCGCCGGCAGTATATAGGAAAGGTAAAAGATAATGAAAGATTTTGCAGTATATGAAACGAAATTTGGCTACTTTAAAATGGAATATGACGATGGTAGTATTACTTTTTTTAAAAAGATATTTGATGAAAAAGTAAACGACTTGGGCACAAAAACCGAACTTACAGATAAAGCATTTAAGCAGCTTTTAGAATATTTTGACGGCAAAAGAAAGCTGTTCGATATTCCATATAAATTAATTGGTACCGACTTTCAAAAGAAAGTTTGGAGTGCGCTTTGTGATATACCTTATGGTGAAGTGAGAAGTTATAAGGACATAGCAACATCAGTAGGCAATGAAAAAGCCAGCCGTGCTATTGGAATGGCGAATAATAAAAATCCAATAACTGTAATAGTTCCTTGCCACAGAGTTATCGGAGCGAATGGAAAACTTGTTGGTTATGCAGGAGGACTTGATATGAAAGAATATTTGCTTAAACTAGAAAGTGAAAATAAATGAGCATAAAATATTGAGTTTTATGTAATTGCCAAAAAAATACATTATCGGTTGATGTTAGATGTAAACAAATTTGCGATTTATTAATTAATTGCTTAAGTTTATTAAAACAAAATAAAAAAGTCAGATGAATTTATATATTCAATCTGGCTTTTTTAGTGTTAGCGTTATAAAATAGATAACCATCTCAATCGGGAGCAAAAACACCCTTTAGTACAAAGCTAAAGGGCGAATTTATGTGCAGCATTACGCTGCTT
>CAYJLZ010000030.1:5076-9524 GCA_964371265.1 uncultured Bacteroides sp.
AAAATATGATAAAACCCCTTGAACTTTTAATCCAAGGAGTTTTATGGTACCCCGAGTAGGAATCGAACCTACACTTGACCCTTAGGAGGGGTCCGTAATATCCATTTTACTATCGAGGCGTGTGTATATGTTTTTTAAAATCAACACTACAATTATACATTTTTACACCTTAAAAATCAAGTAAAATTTAATTATGATTTAAAACAAAATATCGGCATTGCATCTTTCGCCGTCAAAATCTTTTAAAATAACACTTACAATGTCGCCACTTTTGTTGTTTGCTGCCTTAACAACAACAGGTACATAGTGCCTTGTATAACCAGTAAAGTAATCATTGCCAATATTTTTTTCAAGTAAAACCTTTGCAAATGTACCATTTAGCGAAGATATTAAATTGTGCCTAACATTGTTGCACGCATTTTGCATTTTTGCGCTTCGCTGTGTTCTTGTTTGTAAATCAACCTGATTTGGCAAACTATATGCATGTGTGCCCTCTCGGCGTGAAAAATTAAAAACATGCACTTTTAAAAAGTTCATGCTGTTAACAAAATTTAAACTCTCGTTAAAATCATCTTCGCTCTCTGCCGGAAACCCCACAATCACATCTGTTATAAAAGTGGCATCGGGCAATTGTTGTTTTATATAGTCTGCAACATCTTTGTACTGCTGTATATTGTAATGTCTTTTCATTGCAACTAAAGTTTTGTTGCAGCCACTTTGCAGCGCTAAATGAAACTGCGGACAAAGTTTTTTTACACGCAACAAGCGATCCAAAATGTCTTTTGTCAACATATCGGGTTCAAGGCTGCCAAGGCGTATATTTTTAATGCCCTCAATTTCAGCTGCTTTTTCAACAATATATGAAATGTCGGTTTTAGTATCGGTGCCGTATGCACACAAATTAATGCCTGTTAACACTATCTCTTTAATGCCGCTTTTGGCAAGGTTATTTATTTCGTTTAAAATACTTTGCTCGTCGCGGCTGCGCACATTTCCTCGAGCATATGGTATTATGCAGTAAGAGCAATACTTGTTACAGCCATCTTCTATTTTTATAAATGCTCTTGTTCGAGCTGTTTGCAGCGGCTGCGGCAATTCTTCAAATTTTTGCTTTTTTTCGTGTGGAGTAATAGCAATTATCCGCTGTTTTGTTTTAAAAAACTGCATTACATTGTTGTAAAGCTCACCCTTTGCATTTGCGCCCGTTATAATATCGGCCTCGATAAGCGACACTGCTTGCTTATAATATGCCTGTGGATAACACCCCGTAAGGACAGTTACAGCGTTAGGATTTTCTCGCTTAGCCCTGCGCAGCCACTGCCTGCTCTTTTTATCGCCTGCACTTGTAACGGTGCAGCTGTTAACAATATAAACATCTGCTGTTTCATTTTTGTCTGCAACAGTAAATCCCTTGCTACAAAATAAGTTAATTAATGCCGCTGTTTCGTTTTGGTTTACCTTGCAACCCAATGTGTAAAAAGATACTTTCAACTCGCTACCTCTGTAAATAAATTATAATATTGAAGTTTAATTATACTAAAAAAGCTATAAAACGGCAAGTCACTTCATATAATTATAAAGAAAAGGAGGGACAAAATATATGAAAAAGCCTTTATTTGTTGTAGTAGCAACAATATTTATTATGTACGTACTGTTTGTACCTTTAATATCGGTGCAAGTTTTTGCCGATATTAGCCCTATATCGCCCTATGCGCAAAGCGTAGAGCCTCAAGCAGCGCAAGCGCAGGCGCAGCAGCCGGTAGAACAACAAGTTGAAACGGAACCTCAGCAAACCGAGCAAGCACCTGTGCCTACACCACAGCAAGAACCCGAGCAAACTCAAGCACAACAGCCCGAGGACACCACCTCAAATGTGTCGGATATGCTTAACGACTCGCAAACACAAAATATTATAAGCGATGAACCAAAAGCAAATACAGCGAGAATTGAGCTACCTTCGTTTGATGTACCCTGCAGAAATGCAATACTAGTATCGTCAGATACCGGTGAGGTGCTTTACGAAAAAGATCCGGATACACCGGTACCTGTTGCGTCGATTACAAAAGTAATGACACTACTTTTAACACTAGAGGCGGTTGAGGCGGGAAAAGTAAGTTTAACAGACACAGTGCCTATATCGCAACACGCATATAATATGGGAGGAAGCCAGATTTGGCTTGAACCGGGTGAAATATTTACGCTTGACGAATTGGTAAAAGCAATATGCGTAAGCAGTGCAAACGACGCAGCAGTTGCCGTTGCTGAATTTGTGGGCGGATCTGAACCTGCCTTTGCCGAGATGATGAACAACCGTGCCAAAGAACTGGGAATGGAAAATACACACTTTGTAAATGCATGTGGGCTTGATGCAGAGGGGCATCTGTCAACAGCACGAGACGTTGCAATTATGTCGGAGGCGCTGCTTCACCACCCGCTTATACTTGAGTACTCGGGAATATGGACGGACTCGTTGCGCGACGGCCAAACGCAACTTGTAAATACAAATAAACTGCTAAATGTGTACGACGGCATAACAGGCCTAAAAACAGGCACAACAAGCCTTGCAGGCGTGTGTATAAGCGCAACGGCAACAAGAGAAAACACAAGCCTTATAGCTGTGGTGCTAGGCTCAAACTCAGGCGAAGAGCGCTTTGAGGCGGCAACTTCTTTATTAGACTACGGGTTTGCAACGTATGAGTTTGTACAATTTCCACCTGTTGAAAACGCACCCGATACAATAGATGTATCAAGCGGCGAATTGCGTGAGGTATCTTTAATATACGGTACACCAGAGGGCGTTTTAACAAGAAAAGGCGAGAGTAAAGATTTAACAAGCGTTTATACGCTGCCATCGAACGTTCAAGCACCTGTTGCCGAGGGCGAAGAGATAGGGCAAATAGCACTTTTATTGAATGGGCAAGAACTTGCAAACTATCCAATATTTGCCCAAAACGAAGTTGAAAAGATGAATTTTTCAAATGCGCTGTCGCTGTTAACAAAAGCACTGTTAAGTTTGTAAATTTAGTGTGAAGTGACTTGGAGATATTGACACAACACCCCCTTTTAATATATAGTATTATTACAGATACAGTAAATGATAGACAAGATTTTACGTATGAATATTTTAATACACTATTAAAGGGGGCATGTGCATGAGCGTTAAATTAAATACAAAATATATTGATAAGTTTGTGCAAAAAGAGGAAATGAAGGCTGTATTTACACAGGTGCAGCTTGCGCACGAACTTTTACATGGCAGGCAAGGTTCCGGTAGCGACTTTTTGGGTTGGCTGGACTTGCCTGTTAATTATGACAAAACCGAATTTGAAAGAATAAAAAAAGCTGCACAAAAAATAAAACAGGATAGCGATGTTTTAATAGTGATAGGTATAGGTGGCAGTTACCTTGGAGCAAGGGCTGTGATTGAGGCAATAAAAGGCACGCTATACAACAATATTTGCACAAAAACGCCACAAATTTACTATGTTGGCAACTCCATAAGCCCTTCTTATTTAAACGATGTTATAAAGGCGTGTGAGGGAAAAGATATAAGCGTAAATGTTATATCAAAATCCGGAACAACAACAGAGCCGGCAGTGGCATTTAGAGTTTTTAAAAAGCTTTTAGAGGAAAAATATGGAGAAGAAAGCGCAAAAGAGCGCATTTATGCAACAACCGACAAGGCAAAGGGCACACTTAAAGAACTTGCAAACGCACAAGGATATGAAACGTTTGTTGTACCAGATGATGTGGGCGGAAGGTTTTCGGTTTTAACAGCTGTTGGGTTGTTGCCCATAGCAGTTGCAGGTTGTGACATAGACGAGCTTATGGCGGGCGCTGCAGATGCAATGAAAGATTACAACACTTGCACTGAAACTAACGACTGTTACAGATATGCGGCTTTGCGAAATATTTTTTACCGTAAGGGAAAAAGCGTTGAACTGCTTGCGTGTTAGGAGCCAAGTTTTACAATGATGAACGAATGGTATAAACAACTATTTGGCGAGAGTGAGGGAAAAGACCAAAAAGGCCTTTTACCTGCAAGCGTAATATTCTCAACCGATTTGCACTCTATGGGGCAATTTGTGCAAGATGGTGCAAGAATTATGTTTGAAACTGTTGTAGACATAAAAAACAGCACGAACGATTTTTTTATAGAGACAAGTAAAGAAAATTTTGATGGGTTAAACTTTTTATCAAACCAAAACATGAGCATTGTTAACACAAAAGCAATGCAAGGTACCATTTTAGCGCATACCGATGGCGGAGTGCCAAACCTTGTAATTGAAGTTGAACAACTGAATGAGAGAAATCTTGGCCAGTTAATTTACTTCTTTGAAAAAGCTTGTGCTATATCGGGATATATGCTTTGTGTTAACCCGTTTAACCAACCCGGGGTAGAGAGTTACAAGGAAAATATGTTTGCGCTTTTGGGTAAACCCGGCTTT
>CAYJLZ010000030.1:9534-10904 GCA_964371265.1 uncultured Bacteroides sp.
AACTAAAAAAAGAACTTGAGGCAAAACTTTATTAAAAAAATACTGTATTATGTGTAATTTTGTGTTATAATAAAGTTGTAATACTATTAACGTATAAAACACCGCAAGGTGTAATATTTAAGGGGGCTACTTTTATGGTTAAATTAATTATTGGCGAAAAGGGTTCGGGCAAAACAAAACGAATGATTGACATGATCAACGAGTCGGCAAAAACAACACCCGGCAATATTGTATGCATAGAAAAATCGATGAAATTAACTTACGATATAAACCATGCCGCTCGTCTTATAGATGTTGACGAGTATAAAATCTCGGGATACGAAATGCTTTACGGTTTTATTGCGGGTATACTTGCCGGCAACTATGACATTGTTGAAGTGTACATAGACGGAATATTAAAAGTGGGAAATAAAGACGTTGAGGGCCTTGGAAAAGTGCTTGAAAAGTTTGAAGCACTAACAGGTGAGAATGTAAAATTAATTGTAACAGTTAGCGACAAGGAAGAGCTGTTACCTGACAGCGTAAAAAAATACGAAAAAGCATAAATTATAATTATAGCTAAAGTAAAAAATGTGGCGCCTTACGGCGCCACATTTTTTATTATTTATGTTTTTAAATATACTCTATTAAAAAGTTTTACATAATAACTAGCCAAATTAATTAAACCTTGGGCAAATGCAAACTAACCTATAAAAGCATCATGAATAGCGCTTACAGCCCTGTCAGCGTCTTTTTTATCTATCAAAACGCTAATTTTAATTTCACTTGTGCTAATCATGCGTATGTTAATATTGGCCTCAAAAAGAGCTTCGAACATTTGCGAGGCAACGCCGGGGTGGCTTTGCATACCTGCGCCCACAACACTTACCTTTGCAACTTCGGTATCTACCAATACTTCTACGCCGCCAAATCGTGCAAGGTTTGCCTCTAGTATCTCTTTTGCGTTTTCGGCATCTGCAAGGGGAACGGTAAAAGTAATATCTTTGTTTCCGTCCCTTCCCGAGGACTGAAGTATAATATCAACATTAATTTTGCGCTGAGCCATTAAACTAAAAACTTTAAACGACATTCCGGGTACATCGGGTACCTCTAAAATAGTAATTACAGCAACTCTGGTGTCTTTTGCAACTCCGTTAACTAACATTCCTTCCAACGATGTAACCTCCTTAACAATAGTACCGGGCGCGCCAGTTAGTGATGACAGCACCTCTAAATTTACCGAATATTTTTTTGCAAGTTCTACACTGCGGTTGTTAAGCACTTGTGCACCTAAACTCGCTAGTTCCAACATTTCATCAAAAGTAATTTCGCTAAGTTTTTTTGCGTTTTTTACAAGGCGTGGGTCGGCAGTATATACGCCGTCAACATCT
>CAYJLZ010000030.1:10914-19879 GCA_964371265.1 uncultured Bacteroides sp.
AATCGGCGCCTAGCTGTGCGGCTATTGCAACGGCGCTGGTGTCCGATCCGCCTCTTCCAAGAGTTGTGATATCATCGTACTTATTAACGCCTTGAAATCCTGCCACAATTACAACCCTGTTTTTTGCAAGTTCGTTTTCAATGCGCTCTGTTTGCAATTTTTTTATACGCGCTTTTGTGTACGAACTGTTTGTTTGAAACCCTGCCTGCCAACCTGTTAAACTTATTGCAGGGCAGCCTATTTCGGCAAGTGCCATAGCAAGCAAAGAAATTGTAATTTGCTCGCCGGTTGATAAAAGCATATCCATTTCACGCTGCGAGGGGTCCTTTGTGATTTCAGCCGCCTTTTCAATTAAAACATCGGTGGTATCGCCCTGTGCTGAAACTACAACAACAACGTCATTTCCCTTGGCTCTGGTGTTTTCAATAATTTGTGCTACGTTAAACAGCCTGTCGCGGTCTGCAACAGAGGTTCCGCCAAATTTTTGAACTATTAATGCCATTTTATCCTTCCTCTCTATAAATTATTTAAATAAACAACTGCTCCGCTGTTATCGGCTTTTAAAGAATGAAAACTGTAACTTTTAAAGCGTTTATCTTCATTCACAGCGGTCTGTGCTTGCTCAAAAAATTTTTTGTTACTCTTTTCAACAATGCTAAGTATAGTGGGCCCTGCCCCGCTAATGTATGTTGCAAGTGCACCAAGCGAATTTGCAAGATCAAATACATCTTCGCCGCCTTTAATTAGTGGCAACCTATATTGTTGGTGTACCATATCCTTTGTGGCAACCTTTAATAAGTCAAACCGGTTTTCGCACAGTGCAGCGCTTAAAAGTGCACTGCGAGCAAGGTTAAACACAGCGTGAGAGTGAGGTATCTCTTTTGGCAAAACTTGCCTTGCTGTTGTTGTTGCAAGCTTAAAGTTTGGTATAAATACTGCAAAGCGCAAATCATCGGGCAACACCTTTTTTACACTGTAAACCTTGCCTTCATCGTATACAGACGTAACAAACCCACCAAGAAGTGCGGGCGCTACATTATCGGGGTGTCCCTCAATTTTTGTGGCGAGTTCTAGCATCTCGTTTTTTGTAAGCACATTGCCTAAAAGCTCGTTTGCCGCAAGTATGCCTGCAACAATACAAGCGCTACTGCTGCCTAGGCCTCTGGTCATGGGTATGTTGTTTTCTTGCACTATTTTTAGCCCGTTAAGTTGCTTGCCAAATTTGGTGTATACACTTTTAACAGTGTGGTATATCAAATTTTTGTTGCCTGTTGGCACTGTGCTGGAGTCTGTGGTTGTAATATCTATAACATCGCTTTGCTGTACACTTACAATGTTGTAGTGCGAAAGTGCCAAACCGCAAGCGTCGAAACCCGAGCCTATATTTGCACTTGTTGCGGGTACTTTTACTTTTACCATTATATCACCGTATTATAAATAATAAATTTTGTTAATGTAGCCAAACATTTTATTGTGGTAAACATTTTAACACAGCACCAACTGTTCCGGCTTGTTGTTTTACTTCATCAAGCAAACTTTGCAATTGTTCATAGTTTACACAAGGCACAATTACAGATACATAATTATCAGTGCTCTCAATAATTTTTGCGTTTTTCAATGTTTTCTGTACGTTTTCAGCCGACATTTCATTTATTCTTACATAATAATCATATGTATTAATATCTGGCTTTGTTACGCTTTGCGGCAAAGTTTGTTGCCAAAACAAGCTCTCGTGAATTTTGGGCCCTATTACAAGTGCGTCCAATATATCGGCAACAACAGCGCTAGCCGTTGGTAATTTACCTGCGCCCTGGCCGTAAAAAACAACATCGCCAAGCATATCGGCCTTAATTAGTATTGCGTTAAACACATCTTGCACACCGGCAAGGCGGTTGTCTAGCGGTACAAAACACGGCTCTACACCACAAATTACGCTTGCATCATCTTGCAGTTTTGCCCATGCAATTAAACGTACAGCACAATTTTGTTTTTCTGCGGCATTTATTTCAATTGGCGTAATATCGGCTATGCCTTTAGTTTTAACATCTTCAATATGTACTTGTCTGCCTGTAAATATGCTTGCAAGTATTGCAATTTTACGCTGTGCATCAATGCCGTCAATATCTGCGGAGGGATCGGTAGTTTCGGCATATCCCAGCTCTTGTGCAATTTTAAGTGCCTGATTAAAATTTAAGTTTTCTTTTGCCATTTTAGTAAGCATAAAGTTTGTTGTGCCGTTTACTATGCCCATAACCTCGCTTACAACGTTTGCGGCAAGGCACTGATAAAGTGGCGTAATTACCGGTGTACCACCGCCAACACTTGCCTCAAACAAAAAGCACACTTGCTTTTGCCTTGCTATTTGTAAAAGTTCGGCACCGTGTGTTGCCACAAGCTCTTTATTAGAGGTTACTACATGCCTACCACTTAATAGGCTTTGCTTTACAAAAAGGTAAGCAGGGTTAACTCCGCCAATTGTTTCAACAATCACATCAACTTCGCTGTCGTTTAAAATAACATCGATATTGTTAACAAATAGATTTGCGTGCTCGTGAGATGAAAAATCTCTTATATCGCAAATGTATTTAACCTTAACATCTTGACAAGCCCTTTTAACAACATAAGTGTTATTGCGCGTTAACACTTCAAACACGCCGCTACCTACTATACCAAAGCCCAGTATTGCTACGTTAGCCATTACATTTCTCCTTCAAAAGTTTTCTGTTATCTTTTAAAAATGCACTAAAACATAAACAATTAGTTGCAATTTAAATCTTTTATGTGGGATTTTTCATATCTACAACAACGCTTAGTTTACCTAGTTCGCTTAACATATGCTCAAAGCTCATATGCATACCGCCTGTGCGCACACTAACTGCTACGTTTGCCGTTCCGCTTTCGGGTGCCGATTGATTTATAGTTACTATGGACGCACCCGCTGATGATATGCCGGCGAGTAAACTTTGAAGGGCACCTGTTTCATCTTTAAGCACTGTGTTTACCGTGCGCACATTGTCCCTGCTCTCAACATCAAAAATGCTGTCTCTATATTTGTAAAATGCGCTTCGTGATATTTCAAGTTTTTTTGTAACATCACTCACATTTTTTGCACTACCGTCTGCAAGCATTTTTTTTGCTTGTAACACTTTAATAAAAATTTCAGGTAGCACGCTTGTTTCAATAAGTAAATAATGTTTTTCCATTTTAAATACCGCCTTTAAACATTTACTATTATAAATATTGTTTAAAAATTACGCATTGTTTGCCATGCTTAAGATGGTAACATGTTTTTTGAGTAAAAACAAGTGTTTGTCGGTTAAATACATTTTTTTTTATCAAATTGTACAAAATTAGCAACAAACATTAAAAAATTAGGTGTAATTAATATAAATAATCCTCAAATTCTGTATGGATTATTTAAGTTTATTTTAAGGCGTGGGCAACGGAATGCCCACATGCCAATTTATATAATGATTATACTTCACATTATATAAAAAAAGAGGCACATAAAAATGCCTCTTTATATTTTTAAAATGTGTAAAATATATTTTGTGTTTTAATTTTAATTGTAATAAAATTTGCATAGAATCATTAAAAATTAAATTTTCACACAAATTTAATTTTTACCAAGCGGCTCAAATGCGTCGGCGCCGTGTTTGCAAAGCGGGCATATAATGTCGCTGGGTAGTGTGTCGCCCTCGTGTACCCATCCGCAAATTTTGCACACATAACCTTTTTTATTTTCGGACACAACAGGTTTTGGCTTTATATTGTTTAAATAATAATTGTAGGTCAAGCTTGGCTCTTCGTTTAAAGTTTGTGCGTATGTTACATCGGCAACAAAAACAGTGTGCGTGCCAAATTCTTCGTGGCTAATTACTTTGCCGCTAATTACAGTGTTTACCTCTTCATCTAAACTGCGCAAATTATTTGGCGTTCTAACTTCGCTTATACTTTCAAATTTATTTGTATCGCGCCCACAGTTAAAGCCAAATCTTTGTATAGTTTTAAACTTTGTGCTCTGTGTTAGTACAAGAGCATTAAATATTTTTGTACTCATAAGTGTGTCGTGAGTATAGTTGTTTTTGTCAACACACACCATTATGCGTTTTGGGGTATCGGTAACTTGCATAACAGTGTTTACAACACATGCGTTGTCCTTGTTGCCGTCATTTGTTACAAGTAAAAACAGGCCGTATGGTATGCTAAACATAGCT
The DNA here is from genome assembly GCA_964371265.1 of uncultured Bacteroides sp. Taxonomy (GTDB): domain Bacteria; phylum Bacillota; class Clostridia; order Oscillospirales; family Ruminococcaceae; genus Ruthenibacterium. The sequence continues at coordinate 15,132 of CAYJLZ010000030.1, forward strand.
TTTGGGTTTATGCTTTGCTCGTCGTTATTGTTTGTGTTTTCATCAGTATCTTTGCCAAGCATACTATCAGCAATACTTTTTACCATATTATCAAGTTGCACAAGCTGCTCTTCTTTTACCGATGACTTAATGCTTAAACTTTCGTTTAAAATGGTTGTGTTTTTCATTTTTGAGAGAATTGCCGACATAAGCCCTTTACTTGTGGGCGCCCAGCTGCCGTTTTCAATAAGGGCGATTGTGCGATTTTGCAAATTGTGCTCGCAAAGCTCGTGTAAAAGCGTTTGCATATTGCTAAAAATACCTGCATTGTACGTTATGCTGGCAAATACAATATGGCTGTACCTAAAAGCATCGGCTAAAATATAAGATTTGTGAAAAGCTGATACATCGTATAATTTTATATTTCTTATACCTTTTTGAGTTAGTTTGTTTGCAAGAATTTCCACTGCATTTTCGGTATTTCCGTAAACAGAGCCGTATACAATTAAAACGCCTTTTTCCTCAGGAGTATAGCTTGCCCAGTGTAAATATTTATCAATAAACCAGTTTATTTTTTTAGTCCAAACAGGGCCGTGCAGTGGGCACAATATTTCAATGTCTAAAGTAGATGCTTTTTTTAACAGCGAAAGCACTTGAGTGCCGTATTTTCCAACAATATTTGTGTAATATCTTCTAGCATCACAAAGCCATTCTTGCTCAAAATTAACATCGTGTGCAAAAATACTACCGCCCAATGCGCCAAAAGTTCCAAAAGCATCGGCACTAAATAGTGTTTTTGTCTCTTTTTCGTACGTAACCATAACCTCGGGCCAATGAACCATAGGCGCCATATAAAAAGTAAAGGTGTGTTTACCGGTGTTTAAAGTGTCGCCCTCTTTAACTAAGTTGATGCGAGTATCTACATCAAAATTAAAAAATTGCTTTAGCATTTCGCTTGTTTTTGCGTTGCAAACAAGTTTAACTTGTGGGTATTTTTGTACAACCTCAGCTACCATAGAACAGTGATCGGGTTCCATATGGTTAATAATAATATAGTCAAGCTGTTTGCCATTTAGTATATATTCTAAATTTTCAAAAAAACGCGCTCCTATTTCCTTTGCAACAGTGTCTAGTAGCGTAATTTTTTCGTCTAAAACAACATAAGAGTTATACGACATACCGGATGGAACGGGGAACACGTTCTCAAAAAGGCTAATGCGCCTGTCGTTTGCGCCTACCCAGTGTATACTCTCGTTAATTTGTCTTATATCATGCATAATTTTGCACCTTTCATTATAATTATTTATATAAAAATATTAATTAAAACAACTTTGTTGTCAAGCAAATTATATCATTATTGATAAACATTAGCAATAAGAAATTAAAATTATAATTGACTAATTTAGTGTTATGTTGTTAATTATGTGTAATTGTGTTAAAAATAAGCATAAAAAATTAATTGTTTGCAATAAAATTACAATGGGCAAGCACAAAAGCGTGTTTACTTGCAAACAAATGCTGTATGTGATAAACTTTAGTATGCATTTTAAAACAAATTTTTGCGACAGGGGATAGCGATGCTATTTAATTCGATACAATATATAATATTTTTGCCTTGCATTGTAGCTCTTTACTTTTTAGTGCCGCACAAAGTAAGGTGGTTTTTGTTACTTGTTGCCAGCTATTACTTTTATATGAGCTGGAATGCAAACTTAATAGTCCTTATATCGTCTACAACGTTTGTTGCGTATATTAGTGCTTTGCAAATACAAAAAGCAAAAACGCAAAAGCGCAAAAAAATATGGTTAATACTCACATGTGTGTTTAGTTTAACAGTGCTGTTCTTCTTTAAATACTTTAATTTTTTCTCTCTTAGTGTTACGTCGCTTTTGCGAAGTATTAGCCTGCCGGTTGATGACTTTACGCTAAATGTAATGTTACCTGTTGGTATTAGTTTTTATACTTTTCAAACGCTTTCGTACGTTATAGATGTGTATAAAGGTGTACTAAAACCTGAAAGGCACATTGGTATTTTTGCGCTGTATGTAAGTTTTTTTCCGCAACTTGTTGCAGGGCCTATTGAAAGAGCTGTTAACTTATTGCCACAGTTTCATGTAAAACACAGTGCTAATGTAAAACACTTTGCCTGGGGCCTTAGGATGATTTGCCTTGGCCTTACAAAAAAAATGTTTATAGCCGACTTTGTTGCAAAGTATGCCAATGTGGTTTTTAACGACGTTTATAATTATTCTCCCATGACAATTGCACTGGCCGGATTGTTTTTTGCCGTGCAAATTTACTGCGATTTTTCAGGCTATTCGGACATAGCAAGGGGAAGTGCAAAAATACTGGGATTTGACTTAATGCTTAATTTTAACACACCGTATTTTTCAAAAAGCATTAGGGAATTTTGGTCTCGCTGGCATATATCGCTATCAAGTTTTTTAAGAGATTATGTTTATATTCCCCTTGGAGGAAGCAGAAAAGGTGCAAGAAGAACAGTTATTAATTTGTTAATAACATTTTTGCTTAGTGGTTTATGGCACGGTGCGGCGTGGACATTTGTTTTATGGGGGCTAATGCACGGCACCGGCCAGGCTATTGGCAACTTAACAAAAACTGCAAGAAATAAAATTAAATTAAAGCTTAAAATAAACGAAAACGGTAAAATATATTCGCTTTTTCAAATGCTTTTTGTGTTTGCGTTTGTTTGCGTTGGTTGGTTACTGTTTAGGGCAAACTCTATAAGTGAGGCTATTTACTCAATAAGTGCACTTACCCAAATTGTAATAAACCCTGTAAGTAATTTTATTGTTGCACTGCAAACTTTACAACTGGGCACATGGCAACTGTTGCATATAGCAATAGGTTTTACTGTTTTATTTGCATATGATTTTGTAACATATAAATTTAAGTGTGATGCCTTTGAGTTACTGGCAAAACAAAAAGGCATAGTAAGGCACACTGTAAGTTATGTGCCGGCAATTTTGGCAATTTATGCGTTTTTAACGTTGCCAAGCGGTGCTGTTGCAGAATTTATATATTTTCAGTTTTAAATTGGGAGATACTTAATAACGATGAAAAATTTTTTGTTTAAATTATTAATATATGCCGTGGTATTAATACTTCCATTTGCAATTTATTTTGGCTATAACCAGCAATTAGATGCAATTTATACAGGGTCTTTAATGGGTATAACAAGCCGAAAATTGGAGCTTGTAAGTGCAATTGAAGGCGAAAAAATTGTAGTGCTTGGCGGTAGCAACGTAATATATTCCGTATCGGCAAAAACAATGAGCGAACAGCTTGACATGCCGGTGTTTAATATGGGTACAACAGCTTATTTGGGCTTGCCATTTTTTTTAAGCGAGTCAAAACAGTATTTAAAAAGTGGAGATACCGTTGTATTATCACTTGAGAATGCCGTTTATATGGCTGCAATAGATTACCAGGTGGTTTTAATGGCGCTTGAAAATCACAGTAATGTGTGGCAAGGTGTGCCACTTACTTATATGCCGCAACTAATAACAAGTTACATACCCTATACTTTAGTAAAAACAAATGATGCAAAAAATTCAAATGTGGCAAATAAGCATGAGCAATATATAAATGCGGGTTTTGACGACTTTGGCGACAGCACAGCTGTATATGAGGAGAATATACTTGAAAATTTGTACAATTATCAAGATACAATGCAAATTGGAGAACATTTAGTAGATAACAGTACAATTAACCAGCTTAACAGTTTTAAAAGGTGGGCAGACAACAACGGTGTTAACGTGTATTTAACGTACGCTCCATTTAATAACTTGGCAGTAATACCTAACGAGAATGGTACATCAACACAGCAAAACGCAGATGAAATGCAAAATTATATACAGCAAAATTGCGATATACCGTGGCTTGGCACAATAAGCGATGGTATTATGCACGAAGATATTTTTTACAACACAAATAACCACTTAAACGAGCAAGGAAAAGTGCTTAGAACACAGCAGTTAATAGATGAGTTGAAACAAGTTATGTAAAGAGAATTTATACAAAAAATAAATAAATACAAAAGCAGCGGCATATTATTAATATGTCGCTGCTTTTGTATTTAAAAGGCATATGTGCAAATTTGTGTTTTACATATAGCCTAGACTGGCTGTATGTAAAGCTGGCTAAAGCAATAATTGCAAAGTGTTGTTTTGCATGTAAATGTTTTTAATGCATTAACATTATTGTGGCATAATTTTTGGCAACATGTTTTTAACACACTGCTTTAAATGTATCCAAAGCTTGTGCCGGGGAAGTAATGCATCAATATTTCCTCAAAAGTTTTTCCTGTTAATGCCATTGCATTTGCACCAAATTGGCTCATTCCAACCCCGTGCCCATAACCGCTTGTTGTTACTTCAAAGTTAAATGTATCGGTATATACTATATTAAATGCAGCACTTCGTAAACCAAGCGCCTCTCGTATTTGTATACCTGTGTAGGGTGTGCCACCCACAGTAATGCTTTGTACATACCCCGCTTGTGACACTATGGCCTCGCCAAACCATAAAGATGGATCGCCCTGTGGCGAAATGTTTTGTGTTAGCAATTCATCTTGCATATCGGATACAGAATAAGTTATTGTGGAATTGTACTCTTCGCTTGTAATGTCGAAAGGAGAGTCGACCCCGATGAGGTAAGGTATAGACTGACCCCACACACTTTCGCTGGACTGCGTAAGGCCTGTGCTTATTGCGTGGTAACATGTAAGTGCTGGGGAGCCATTGTAT
>CAYJLZ010000031.1:0-8688 GCA_964371265.1 uncultured Bacteroides sp.
ATAGCTTCAAGTATGCAAAGAACATCGCCTGTTTTTACGCTTGCGCCGTTTGCAACTTTAACGTCCAAAATATTGCCCGGCATTGGTGCACTTACGCTTACTGCGCCGGCCGCTGCCGGTGCGGCTGCTGGTGCTGCTGCCGGTGCAGCTGGTGCCGCTGCAGGTGCTGAGGCAGGTGCTGCTGACACAGGAGCGCTTACAGCGCCTGTTTCTTCTACTGTAACACTGTAAGGTGTTCCATTAACTGTTATGTTGAAAGATTTCATTTAAGTCTTCCTCCTATAATTTGAGTAATTTTTTTACGAGATTTTTTATAACTATTATAATGACATGTTTCCGTGTTTTTTAGGCAAACGCTGTACACGTTTTGTGCTTAGCATATCTAACGCCGCGCTTAAACTTGCACGAATTTCGCCTTGTTCTACTGCAAAATCTGCAATGCCTGCATCAACTGCAGCTTTAGCACTACAAACATCTTTTGCATATTCAGCAGCTTTTTTATTTGTGTCTGCTGCAATATTAGTTCCAGCATTAATTTCTTCTTTATACAAAACACTAACCGCTACACTTGGTTCAACAGGTGCAATTGTACAACCGTTTACTGCAATTGTAATATCTGCATTTGCAAGCGCTGTGTAAGCTGTACCAACAGCCTTACCTGTAACAACTGCAATTTTTGCCGTTGTTGCATCTGCATAAGTTCCTGCAAGGCGTGCTGCGTGGCGTAAACCACCCGACAAATCTTGGCTACAACTTTTTGCAAAGCCATCAGTATTAATAATTGTAATAACAGGTATGCCAAACGCATCACATAAACGAACAAAACGAGCTATTTTAGAAACACAAGGTTTACACATAGATTCCTCTTGGCCCGCAGTGGATACTACACCTACAACATTACCACTAACTGTTGCCAAAGCTGTGTAAACATTTTTTCCAAATTCTGCATAAAGTTCAATATTGCTATCGGCATCAATAACAGTATCTGCCGCTGCTTTACTGTCGTATTTAGCTAGTGTGTAACTACCTTTAGGTGCAACTGCCTCAAATATAGCAGCACCCGTTAAATTGTTAGATGGTAGTATGCCAATTAGCTCTGCAGCTTTCTTTGCTGCTTCTTGTGCGGTGCTTGTTATAATTGTTGCTACGCCTGCTTTTTGTGCAAATGCAGCACTTCCAGCATCTTTAACATTGTCGCCATTAGCACTTGATGTAAAAGGCGCGGTTAAGAATAACTCAGCATCTTGCGACATTATGCAAATGTCGGCAGTAGTTGCAGCAAGCGCACTTCCACCTCCACATATGCCTGTTACAACTGCAATTTGGGGAACGACTCCCGAAATTTTTGAAATTGCAGCATTTAAATTTGCACTTGCCTCAAGTGCTTTCAGTCCCTCTTCAAGCAAAGCGCCCTTAGAGTTGTAAAATGTAACTACCGGATTACCTGTTTTTGCAGACAATTTTAAAACTTTAATCATTTTGTCTACATCGTTTGCAGCAAGTGCCGCACCATCTTGACAAACAGCGTAAACGGGGTTACCGCCTGCACTGCCAAAAGCCGCACTTACTGCACTGTCGTTAAACAATGTTGTGTATGCGCCCTCATCAAAAAAACCGGCAAGTATTTCTTTGCCATTTGTTGCTTTAGCCATTAACAGCCCTCCTGATTTTATAAAGAAAATACATTTTTTAATATATTTTCATTTTTATTATAAGGTCCAAATAATATTATACTATTTTAATTGAATAATCACAATACTAAATTTGATATTTTTTGCATTTTTTTTATTTTTGACAATTACCTATTAAATTATTATTATTTAGCGGTAATTTTTTGTTTTTAAAAAAAACACTAACCCATTTTAACAATTTTTCATCGCTATTATTTACAGTAAAATGTGTAGCGCCCTCGCTTTCACCGTATGCAACACACGCCCTTACTGCACCGTCAATTACCGCAGTGTTCTCAAGCTTACACTCTTGCACAGTTGTCAGCTCTTTGTCTACACTGAATAAAATATGCCCCAAATAGTTTTCGCCATTCATTACAACATAACCCATCGCATTATCGCCGTACTTTTGTGCATTTAAGCTATCAAGCACAATTTGTTCTTTTATTGGGTGCATTGAAATCATGTAAAAAATTCCCTTTCAATATATAGATTAAGGTTTTTTAGGATTAAACTTTTTTTCATTTTTTTTGCTAAAAAACTTATTTTTCTTTTCGTTAGCCTTAGTGTTCTTTTTAATTTGTGCTGTTGTTTTGCCGCGTGTTGCGGCAGTTTTAAGCGCTGTAATTTCGTTTGGCGTAAGCTCTCGCAGCTTGCCGGGTTGCAACATTCCCAGCTTTACCGCTCCTATTGCTGTTCTTCTTAGGCGCACAACGCCAAGGCCCACTGCCTCGCACATGCGGCGTATTTGCCTGTTTTTTCCCTCTTTAATTGTCATTTCCATAACGGTTCGGCCAGGTTCGTCGGCAATTACTTTAATTATAGCAGGCTGCGTTTTCTCGTTGTCGTCAAGCACCACTCCGTCCGACAATTGAATTATTTGCTCTTCGGTTGCCTTTGGGCGCACAGTTACCCTGTATAATTTTGATACTCCGTGGCTAGGGTGCATAAGTAAGTTTGCAAACGCACCATCGTTTGTTAAAATAATTGCACCCTCGCTGTCTTTATCAAGCCTACCAACAGGGTATATACGTGTTGGAATATCTTTTACAAGCTCCATAATTGTTTTGCGCCCAAGCTCGTCCTTCATTGTTGTAATAAACCCACGTGGTTTATATAGCAAATAATAAAGATATTCTGATTTTCTCGGAACATTTACCTTTACATCATCAACAGATAAAATATCTTTTGCAGTATCCATTTTATCGCCTATGCTAACGGTGCGACCGTTAAGTTTAACTCTTCCCTCATTAATTATCTGTTCGGCCGCTCTTCTACTACATAGCCCCGAACTTGCAAGTACTTTTTGTATTCTTATATCTCTCATTAAATTATAATTACCTCGTTTATATTTACAGTAACGTTTAAAATTATGTGCGTTACTATTTATCTGCTTTAAAAGATGTTTTATGGCGTTTACTTAGCATATTAAAAATGGCAATTTTTAATATATTACTTATACCTGATAAAAAAATAAATGTCTTATTCGCTAACTTGATTTATCGTTGTATCAATTTTTTCTTTATTATTTTTATTAAAAAGAGCTGTTATTTTGTCTACCATTTCAGGCATCATACCAACTGCTCTATCTACCGCGTTATTATTGTTTGCAAGTTGTAATAGTTTAACATTCCCGTTTTGTATAACAAGAAAACCAACAGGTGTAATATTCATACCGGCACCTCCGCCGCCGCCAAACATCTCTTTAGGTGTTTTGCTAGGAAAATCAGACCCTCCTGAGGCAAACCCAAAAGATATTTTAGACACAGGTATAATAAGTGTGCCCTCAGCTGTTGTTATAGGCTCACCCACAACTGTATTGGCATCTACCATTGCCTTAATTTTTTCAAGTGTAACATTCATTAAACCGTTTATCGGATGTTCGCTCATAATACTCTCCATTCCTCCGCGTGTAAGCATATTTGTTTTAATACAGTTATTAGCGGAATACAATTTTTTAGTTTGCCAAAATAAATTTTATAATAATTAAAAAACATTATTTTGTTTTAATTTAATTACTGTATAAATTAAAACAGTAATAAGTGCAATAGGCATAGCGCTTATTTTACAATAAAAATAAGTTTTTTCTTTATATGCGTTGTCATAATCACAAATTATATTTATATCCTCAACATCTATGCGCAAAATGTTGTTTAATGCTCCATAAGCACCTGAAATATATGCATTCATTTTGCCGTAATCTATTGCTGTTTGCGCCACATCTTGTTTGTGCACAGGTATAGTAAGGCAAACTTTGCTAAATTTCATGCTGTGCATAATTTTTTTTATTGCACCTGTTGCCAATATAATAATCTCAACAATATCTTCGGCAAAAAGTGAAATATTCACTTTTTTTGCTTGTTTTTTTACTTTCTTTTCACCTGTTTGCTCTATTTGTTTTACCTGTTTTTTCTCTTTTTTTGTCATCGGATACAGTTTTAAGGTAAAAAACAAAATTTTAATTTTAACTGTAAATTTTGTATGTTCATACTTTGTGTGCAATTTAACAGGTACAAAAAGCAAAATTACTATTGCACACAATACAAATAATATACTAAGTAAAACATACCCCAAAACTGCCAATAAAATTTGCATATATTGTTTTACTCCTGTGTAAATTCAGTAGGTTTTAAACCGTCTACATCATCAATAATTTCTGCTATATCAGCAAAAATAATGTCTTGTTCGCTTGATTTTTCACTGTCTTTATTTTCTGAGTTATCAGCGTTATGTAAAGATGGCAACTGCTCTAAAGACGATATGCCAAAAGTACGCAAAAATACATCTGTTGTTCGAAACGAAACAGGTTTGCCCGGTAAATCAAGCCTACCTGCCTCTTCAATTAAACTTTTTTGCAACAGCGTATGCACTGTGTGCGATGAGTCAATTCCACGCACTTGCTCTATAAATGAGCGCGATACAGGTTGATTATAAGCAATTATTGCCAGTACTTCCATAGCTGCTTGAGAGAGTGGCATGTTTTTTCTAGTATCGATAACTTGTTTAATGTAGTTTTGATATTCGCTCTTTGTACAAAGTTGCCACTTGTCTTCAAGGTGTAACAAAGCGATCCCTCTGTCTTCGGCACATAACTCGTCGCTTATTGTGTTTAAAAGCCCGTCTACTACACTAGTTTCTATTTCAAGCACTGCAGCAAGTGATGCGCTGCTCACTGGGTGGGCATATGCAAAAAGCATAGCCTCTATTGCGGCTTTATATTGTTTTAGTTCCATTATTCTACACCTTCCAAAGCCGATTTTTCTTTTCTTGATGTTTTGTTTATGCTCAATTGTTCATCTTGTCCTATCGCTATTCTGCCGGCTCTAATAAGTTCTAACACTGCTAAAAATGTAGCAACAGTAGTACTTTTTGTATTACTTTTTTTAAAAAGTTGATTTAAATTTAGCGCTTTACCTGTAATTACATTGCGCAAAACATGTATTATTCTAGATGTAACAGATACCATAGGTGCTTGAACTATTGCGTTAAAACGCTGTTTGTCGGGCAACTGTTTTTTTAAGTTTTTTGCAAGTAAATTGCCATGAGCAACAATTAATTCATTAACATCGTGAACTAAATTATAGCTATAATCAATGTTTACTTCAATTGGTTTTCGCACATAAACACAAACGTTTTCGGCCATTGTTTTTAAATTTGCTGCAACTTTTTTACATAAGCTGTACTCAATAAGAAGACCCGTAAGTTCTTCTCTTAAACGCTCGGCCTCTTCACTTTTTGGCAACAAAAAGTAAGATTTTATTTGAACAAGCCTTGCTGCCATTTCTATAAAATCGCTTGCAATTTCAGTTCTATTTTCTTGTGCATTGTCAATAATAATCATATACTGTTCAATTAACTTCATTATGTTAATTTCATATATGTTCATTTTATTTTTCGATATGAGGGCAAGCAATAAATCTAGTGGGCCCTCAAATTGTTCTATTTTAAAATGTATACTGTCCATATAACTCTTTTCCGATAAAATTATATACTTATTATAACACTTTTATATTAAGGTGAAAAGTATATCTATAAAACTTGTTAAAAATAATAACAAACTATAAATTATAGATGTGAAAAATTGAATTGGTCCATCTAATATTCCTGTGAACAGAGCAGCGAAAAGTGCTATCATTATGTACTTTTCATAGCGCATAATTTTAAAATACGTTTGTGTTGGCAAAAAAAGCATTGCAATTCTCGAACCGTCAAGCGGTGGAACAGGTATCATGTTAAATACTGCAAGAATAATATTTACATTTACAATTGTACTAAAAACAATTGTAAAAAAATTAATTTGCACAGTTAAATTAAAAGATGACGACATCATAAGAGGTACAACAAAAATATAAAAAAGCACTTTATACAGCGCTGTAAATATAAACGCTAATGCTATATTTGAAATAGGCCCGGCCGCCGCAGACAGAGCCATATCTCTTTTAGGGTTTTTAAAGCCATTGTAAGGCACTACCGGCACCGGTTTTGCCCAACCAAAGCCAACAACAATCATGCACAAAGCCCCCAAAGGGTCAAAGTGCCTAGCAGGATTTAACGAAAGCCGTCCATAGTTTTTTGCGGTGGGGTCGCCAAGTTTCCACGAAGCATACGCATGTGCGCTCTCGTGTACAGGTATAGATATTAGCAGCGCTATTGCCCTGCCAAGATAAAGTGCTATCATTTCCCAGTTCATATTAATGCTCCCTAAATATATTAAACATCGCTAATTATATCATTTTACAGCTTTTAATTCAACACAGTTTAAAATATACCTTATTATATTGTTTAATTTTAATGTTAATGTAATGGTTAACACTATTTTTTACGCTAAAAAACAGATAACAAAGCATTATAAGTTGCATTGTTATCTGTTAATAAATATTTTATTTGAAGAGGAACTAAAAACATAAAATAAAATATTTATGTTACCTCAACAATAGTAATGTTTTGTGCCGCAGTTTGCGTTTTACCAAGTACTATATCCCTAATTACAGCAACCGATTGCTCATTAAGGGGCTGGCCGTCAGTTTTAACTGCTACGTCAACTTCGTTTGAATTTATAAAGACAACACAGTCTATAAATCCCTTTGCCTTTACTAGGTTTTCTATATCGCTTTCAGCAGTAATTGCCGCTATTACTCCCGTTAACTCTTCGGTTAATGTGTCTTTTTCATCATCAGTTAAGTTAGCCGATTTTAAACTTTTTTGCAATTTATCCAGTGCGTCATCTCTTGTTTTTTCCCTTGTCAACCTAGCTTGCTCAAAGTATTCGTCTGTGTTGTTGCTACTAACAAGTTGTGCGTCTCCGTAATTTTTGTCCGGCAATGCCTCCAAAACACTTTCTTGTACAGGCATTACTTCATCTTCCCCATCAACTGTGCTAAAAACCGCAAGTGTATCTTCACTTGTAAGTATGTCCGTCTCACTTCTTGCATACTGCCAGTTTAAGTATACCGCAACACCAAGCGCCATTACCAAAGTAAGCAAGGTTATTTGTCTTTTTGTCTTTGCATTTTTCATAATTAACTCCTATCTGCCGTTTTACAGCCCAAACATTTAATTTAAATAAATATTATTAATATAATATGCTATTGCACTTAATTTTAAAACTTGTGTTACAAGGTTTATTTATTAAGTGTAAAAACCCTAATAACACTAAAAAATATATTACACATAACTTGTGTTAAACTGTTGCATTTAAAATGCTAAATCATTTTTGTTACAAAAATACGGTTTGTTGATACCCCAAGAACAACAGATACAAGTTCGGTAACATGAGAAATTACTGTTATGTCATCTCCCCCCTCACAAACTATGGCAACGCCTTTTATATCTGGTAAAATTTGCATTTGTATTATTGGCACATCACCATTATTGCCATTTATAATTGTGTATTCACTCTCGTACTGGGTTTTTTCGTCAGTTGTACCGTCTTCACTGTATATGCTTTCTGTTGTTGATTTTTCGCTTTGTGCATAAATAGTTTGTCCCGGGTTTTCAAGTGTTATCATTACGTTTACGTTACCTACTCCATGTACACTTTTAATAATCTGTACAAGTTCTTTTTCCACACTGTCAATGTAAACATCAGCTTGTTGTACCGTTTGCTCATAAGTTGAAATATTATCTTGTGTTTGTGCTGAGCTGTTATTTTGCGCCGAGAATAAAAAGTCGGATAAAAAAATTAAAAATATTCCGCCAATGCCTATTAAAAACAATCGATTCTTTTTATCAAATAATTGACTTAATGTTGGTAAATTAAGTTTTTGCTTTTTATTTTCATTTTTTTCCACTTTACTATCCTCCGCTTATAATATTTACAGGTACATCTATATTTAATGTGTTTTTTGCCACCTGTATTGCCTTTTCAACATCAGTATCTTCGTATACTGTAAGTTCAATGTCTATAATATCTATGCTGTTGTTAATCATATTCATGCCTATATCTGCATCTTTTATTGGCACAGAATTAGAATCACATGCGTCTATAATCATATTACACAAGTTTTGGTATGTTTGATCGAATATAATTTGGCCTGTATCAATTTGTTCGTTTGATTGAGATATAGTAGGAATTTGAATACTTGCACTGTTTAAGTTAATGCTGTTAAACGGTGCAAAAGCCGTTACTAAAACGTACAGTGTAAGTATAAGCTTTATTGCCGAAAAATTAGAACGATTTTGTGTAAATTGCTGTAATATACCAACGCATATACAAGCCATACAAACGCTCAACGCCCATTGCCTAACAGCCTCCATTTTACCCTCCTGTGCTAACAATAATCATAATACCTGTGCAAGTAATAACTATTGCAGCAAACAGTAGTGTTGTTGCAACATATAACCCAACCGATACAGCGCAGCCATTTAGCAGTTTTTCAACCTTAACATTACCGGTCGCACCCGATATAAAAGATGCAAGTGTAAACGTAATATAAAATGAAACACATTTAAAAATAACAGGAAAAATAGATGCAGATATTACTGCAATTGCAGCAAAACCCATTGTGCCTTTAATTAG
>CAYJLZ010000031.1:8704-19403 GCA_964371265.1 uncultured Bacteroides sp.
CATAGCATCCGATACCGCCCTACCTACTACGGGTATGCTACTACCAATTAAAAATTTACCGGCCTTAACAGCAGCGTTATCTACATTATTTGCTAGCACAGTTTGCAAACTTAAAATGGCAACAAAAAGTGCCGAGGCAATTGTTAGCACCCATTTAATCCACTTTGCAGCTAGGTTAGCAAGCTTGGCTAAATCCAGAGTTGAGTCTATTGCAGAAGTAGCATACATAGCTAGTAAAATTTTTGTAATAGGTAAAATTACACCAATAAAAAAAGACGTAATAATTGTACATATTGCAAAAAACATACCGTTGTAAACTAAGCTTGTACTACTTTGGCCGTTAGCAGCTAAAACAGTAGTAAAAATAGGTATAAAAGATGATATGTAAATGCGCCCATCTTCAAGAGCTGTTTGCACTAAATGCGAAAGATTGAGTATATCATAACTACACACTGTAAAAATTGATACAGCCGATATAATATCTACTGTGTTTAGCACCTCGCTTTGCATACCATTTGCAACAAAACTTTTTGCTATTGAAACAAGTACTATAACGCCGCATAATTTTGCGAACAAGTTAACAGGTGCTAAAAAATATTCTAAAGCTGAATTTAAAAATAATTCAATAACTCCTTGTAAAGACGTAGAGCTGAACTCTTCAACAGATATAGGCGACTCATCAATAACTACCTGCCACTCTTCAGGAATTACAATAGAAAAATCTTGATTTTCTACATTATCATTATTATATGTATAGTTATTTTGTGCCATAGCACTAATTGATAAAACATACATACAAAATATTATTAAAATAACATTTATGTATTTATATAACTTTTTTTTATACTTCATTTTATTCACCGTTTAATATTACGTTAACAGTTGCAGTATAATTTGTGAAAGAGACACTATAAGCGGCAATGATATAAGGATGATTGAAATTTTACCCATTAATTCTACACTTGAGGCAAGTGCAACTTGTCCTGATTCTTTACATAAATCGGTAGTAAATTGTGATATAACCGCAAGTGCAACTGCTTTAAATATAACACCGAACTCGCCAAAAGACGCATAGTTTGACAAACTGTTTAAAATTTCTATTACAGGTGCAAGCGAGTTAAATATGTAAATTAATATTATTGAACCGCATACTGCGCTTAGTAAAATTGCATACACACCGTTGTATTGGCGAAGTATTCCGTAACAAAAAATACTTACAATAGCAAAACCAAACAATGTTAATATTTCCATAACTAAAGCCCAAATACATTTTTAATTGTTTCAAAAAGTATACTTATTTGCGTTACAACCATCATTAATACTACTACTAGCCCTGCAAGCGTTGTCATCATTGCCTGTTCTTCCCTGCCCGACCTTATTAACAACTGATTAAGTACCGCTACAATAATACCGATAGCAGCAATTCTAAATACAAAATCTATATCCATTTTTTACAACCATTCCTTTTTATGCTCCCAAAGTTTGTGCGCTATATCATTGCTAAAGTAAATATTTACAAAAAAAGTATCGCAACACCTATTCCACCTGCCAGCCCAAGGCTCTTATACAATTTTAATTGAATTTTAGTTTGAATTTTAGCGTTTTGTAGTGCTTCTTCAAAAAAAGAAATTGAAAAATTCAATTTTTCAATTTCTTCACTAGTATTAGTTGTGCCCAACTGCAATAAGGTGTTTTTAAAGCATTCTGTCTCATTTAAAAGCAGGTATAACTTTATTTTATTTTCTGTTTTATACAAAGCTGTTTTAAGTGTTTGAGGAAAGTTGTTGTCGCCTTCTTCGTAATTTGTAAAAAAATGCAGTTTTTTAAAATTGCTCATAAAAGCAGCGTTGTATATTGCCTGCGCAGTGGTATCTTTTTTATACATAACATTATTTTTTAAATTGCGTAAAAATACTGTTATATCATTTAATATTTGTTCTCTTATTAAATATTTTTCTCCCATACCAAAGCCTAATAAAGCGCCGGTTACAATTATAATTAAGCATCCTGTAATTTTAAGCATCATCTGCAAGGCAAATCACCTCTTTAACAATACCGGGATTTTTGTTGTTTTGTAAAAATACAATATGGCTAAATGCGCCTGTATTAAGTATTTCTTTTGCCTGTATGCGTTTAAGTAAAGTCTGCATATTTCTTCCATGCATAGTAATTATTAAATTTACTCCTGCAGTTGCAGCTTGTTTTATTGCGTGTGTATCTTCTGTATCTCCTATTTCATCGCACAAAATAATGTCGGGAGCCATGCTTCTTATTGCTTGCACCATACCTTCATTAGTGCTCTTAAAACAGTTGTTTTTCCACTTCCCGGCTCACCTACAACAATTATGCCGCCAATATCTTTGCTAAGTAGTTGTTTAATTTTTTCATCGCATTCGGTTAATGCAACTCTAGCAATTCTAATATTTAACGATGTAATATTTTTTACGCTCTCCATTGAATTTTCATCGTAAACCGCTGTACCGCATAAACCAACACGGTGTCCACCTTTTAGTGTAACAAACCCATTGTTTATGTACTGCTCATTACTGTGCACCGAATATGCGCAACAAGCCTTAAAGCACTCAAAAATATCGGTATGACTTGTACAAATTGTGTTAATTGAAATTTTTTCAGTAATTTGCCCACCTTTTTGAATGTACAAATTACCGTAAGTGGTGCTTAACACAACAGGTCTGTTACTTCTAAATTTTATTTGTACTGTCATACTTGCAACTTCTTGCGGTATTAAACTTAATATATTTGAAAATCTTACAGGTAGTTGGTTTATTGCCTCATAATAACTTTTAGCATTTTTATTCATGCTTGTTCACTTCCTTTTATGTACTTGCTATATTTTATGTATATACAATTTAAAATAGAACAAAATTTATATCTGAAAAAGAAAGTTTAATAAAATCAATTAAATGTTATTAAAGTAAAAAACGGTCTTTAAAGTTAGATTTATGTGTCTAACTTATAAAGACCGAAAAATAATTACTTAATAATTTAATTGTTAAAATAGTTATATATTGACTGTGCAACTTTTTTCGAAATTCCCTTGCAATTTAATAGTTCACTTTGTGTTGCACTGCGAATTGCAGTAACAGTTTTAAAATGATTTAAAAGAGCCTTTGCCGTAGCAAAGCCAACTCCGGGTACATTCATAAGAGTAGATGAATATGTTTGAGATTTTTGTAATCGCTTTCTGTAATCGTTAGCAAATCTATGTGTTTCATCTTGAATTGAAGTTATAAAGGAAAAAACACTTTTATGCATGCTCAAAATAATTTCTTGTCCACTACTATTAATTAGCCCTCTTGTTCTGTGCTTAGCGTCTTTAACCATTCCAAAAATTGGTACGCTATCAAATGCGGTATTTTTTAACTCGTTAACAACTGTGTTAACTTGACCTTTTCCACCATCAATTAAAATTAAATCGGGCTTTATTGCAAATTGTCCGGCGCTGTCAGTAGTAAAATGCTTAACACGCCGTGCAAGCGTTTGTGCCATAGATGCATAATCATCCTGAGTTGTAATATTTTGCATTTTAAATCTTCTATAACCGGCCTTAAACGGCTTTCCGTTTTTAAAAACTATCATTCCAGCAACACTTGTCATGTCACCCCAGTTTGATATATCATAGCTTTCAATAATTTCAGGCGAGTTATTAAGTCCCAGTAAGTTAGCCAATTCGTCAACTTGCTTTTGCTCTTTTGTATATCTTCCACTCTCTCTTGCCAATCTTTCAGCAGCATTTGTTTTTGCCATTTCAATAAGCTTCATCACATCGCCACGCTGAGGCTTATATATTTGCACATTACTATTTTTAATTTGACTTAACAGCATTGCTATTTCTTTGCTTCCATCGGGCAGTTCATCAATTGCTATACTTTTTGGAATATCCGCGTTATCAGCAAGATAATACTGCGGTAAAAATTCTTCCCTAACAGCATTAATATCGTTGCTGTCGTGGAATACAAACTCTCTTTTGTCATATAGCGCACCCTCTTTAAAGCGTAAAATTGCTACACACGTAGCATTTACACTTCCTGAAAACGCAAAAACATCTTGTCTTGCAATTTCACTTCGTATTATTTTTTGTTTATGTTCTAATCTTTCAAGTGCTTTTATTTGATCTCTCAAAACAGCTGCTTTTTCAAAGTCAGTGCGCACAGCAGCTTCTTGCATTTTTTCTTCTAACAGTTTTACAAGTTCATGTTTACCTGTTTTTAACATTTTTGTTGCCGAATCAACATACTCAATGTATGTTTCGTGCGGTATTTTACCAAGACATACTGCCATACATTTATTAATGTGTGCATTTAAACACGGCCTGCCCTTTCCAAAATCTTCCGGAAAGCGCCTTGTGCATCTGGGTAGTTTAAATACATCGTTTGCCGCCTCTACCATTTCGCCTACGGTAAATGCCGACATATATGGCCCTATAAAAGTAGCCTCATTACCCATTTGTGATGCAAAACAACTTGTAATGCGCGGCCATTGTTCTTTAGAAATTTTAATATAACAGTAACCTTTATCATCTTTTAAAAGTATGTTGTACTTTGGTTTGTGCAACTTAATTTGTTTGCATTCAAGTACAAGTGCTTCAAATTCAGTATCTGTTACAATAATATCAAAACTATGTGCACTGTTAACCATTTTTGTTACTTTTTCATCATGCACTTTGTTATCATTAAAATATTGACTAACCCTTACTCTAAGTCGTTTTGCCTTGCCTATATATATTATTTCTTCTTTTTTATTTTTAATAATATACACACCCGGCAAAACAGGCAACATTTTTGCCTTTTCAAAAAGCTCTTTTTTTGTCATTTATTCTCACTTTCTATTATATAAAACTACTAAAAAATAACAAAAACAAAAAAGCGCAAGATATATCAACAAAAAAATTGAAATACTTGAGCTTCTATTACTTAATTTTATAAAACAGAGTTTTTACCTATTCACTAAAGCCGGAGTCAACTAGCTTAATTAAACCCTCAACGGCCTCTTGCTCGTCAGTTCCGTCGGCAATAATACGAATAGTAGTTCCGCCTACGATACCTAAAGACAATACACCAAGCAAACTTTTAGCATTAACGCGGCGCTCTTCTTTTTCAACCCAAATAGACGATTTAAATTCGTTAGCTTTTTGGATAAAGAAAGTTGCGGGCCTTGCATGCAATCCCACTTGATTTTCAACTGTAACTTCTTTTACAAACATATAATAATCTCCTAAACAAAGAAAGTAATGTAAATATCCTATATATATATTTTATAACAAAATATCATTTCGGTCAACCAATTTTAAGCAT
The DNA here is from genome assembly GCA_964371265.1 of uncultured Bacteroides sp. GTDB lineage: Bacteria > Bacillota > Clostridia > Oscillospirales > Ruminococcaceae > Ruthenibacterium. The sequence continues at coordinate 14,020 of CAYJLZ010000031.1, forward strand.
TTGCAATAATTTTGTACTAGTATAACAGCAATTGGCAATAATTATGCATATATTTGTTAATATTCACCAGTTAACTTTCAACATGTATGTTAACATGCACATAAACTAAATTATAGTTTATTCATTATTACTACTTAAAAATTTATAATATAAATCAGGTCTGCGTAATTTTGTTCGCAAAATTGACTGTTCTCGTCTCCAATTTTCGATTTTTGCATGATCGCCGGACAACAAAACATCGGGAACCGACCTATTATTCCATACACTCGGCCTTGAATAGTGAGGGTATTCCAGCAAACCATTGTAAAAACTTTCTTCTGTAAATCCTTGCTCGCATTTTAACACACCTTGGCACATTCTAAAAACGCTGTCGGCAAGTACAAGTGCAGCAAGCTCTCCGCCCGTTAAAACGTAGTCGCCTATCGATATTTCCTCGTCAGCTATTTCTTCAATTACGCGCTCATCTATGCCCTCGTAATGCCCACAAACTATAAGTAAACTTTGTTTTTGTGCAAGCTGTTTGCATTTTTGTTGTGTAAGAGTTTTGCCTGTTGCTGTCATAAACACAACGTGTGGGCGCACATTGTTCTCGTTTTCTACTGTGCTAATTATATCCATGCAACAATCGTATATCGGCTGTGCTTGCATAACCATTCCGGGGCCACCGCCGTATGGGTAGTCGTCCACTTGGTTTTGCCTGTTTGTTGTATAATCTCTTATTTGGTGGCTTTTAAACTTAACGTGGCCATTCTTTTGCGCTCTTCCAATAATACTCTCATTCATAAAGGCGTCGCATACTTCAGGAAACAGCGTTGCAACGTCAATTCGCATCATCGCTATCCTCCAAATTGTCGAACATTCCCTTTATAGGCCCTATTTTAACAAAGCGCTCTTCTATATTAATTTCGCCTAAAAACTCGCTTACTGCAGGAAATAAAAATGTTTGCCCTTTAGTATTTTTTATCTCGTATATGTCGCTTGTAGATGGGTGTGTTATCGCAATAATTTTTCCATAATTTTCTGATGTTTTTTCATCAATAACATCACAATCAAGCACATCTTGCACAAAAAACCTTCCTTTTGGAAGCTTTACGTCTTTACGTGCAAAATATGCTATTTTTTCTACAAAAAGTTTTGCATCGTCTACACTGTTAATGCCCTCAAGTTTTATTAAACACATATTTTTATTAGTGCGAGCCAATTCAATTATCGCTTGATTTTTTCCGTTTTCGTCTAAAAAAAGGCGCGTTAATTTTGTTACAAATGTAACATCATCGCACCATGGGTACAATTTTAACTCTCCATTTATTCCATGTACCTTTACAAATTGTCCAAGCTCAATATATTCTTTCAAATTTTCACCTATATCAATGTTTTATCGGCGTATTTTGGGTAATCTGCTTGTTTTGCCTAAAATTAACCCCACAACACTAAAAACTATTGCCACTATCGAAATTACACAAGAAGTTATACCTAAAATTAAACCAACCAGCCTAAATGCTCCGCCTTTTCTCATAATAACTCTCCTAAAAATTATTAATAATACTTGTGTATAATTTACACAAAATAATTTTATACCTATAATATCGTAATTATACTAAATCTAAAGTAAAAACGCAACTTTAAAAATATTTATCACAAATATAATTCTATTTGCAAAATTTATCTATGTAGTTATCAAGACATTTTTGAATAACTTCGAATGCTTTGTCAGGCCCTTGAACATCATCTACAACAGTTTGCTTACCCTCAAGTTCTTTATAAATTGTAAAAAAGTGGCTCATTTCGTTAAAAATATGGTCTGGTAATTCTTTAATATCTTTATAACTGTTATAAGCGGGGTCATCAAACGGTATAGCTATAATTTTTTCGTCAAGCGCTCCTTGGTCAAGCATGGTAATTACACCTATGGGGTAACACCTTACAAGGCTCATTGTATCTATAACCTCACTGCAAACCACTAGTACGTCAAGAGGGTCTTTGTCATCGGCATATGTTCGCGGTATAAGGCCATAGTTTGCAGGATAATGCGCACTTGTATACAAAATTCTATCTAATATTATGTGCCCTGTTTCCTTATCTAGCTCGTATTTCTTTTTGCTGCCCTTTTCAATTTCTATAACTGCTATAAAATCACTGGGATTTATGCGTGATGGGCTTATGTCGTGCCAAATATTAGTCATTTTATTCTCCTATCGGCCGTTACACGGCGCATTTTTGTGTTATTAAGTAACGTAAAAAATTAGTGCAAACCAGCAGGTTGCTTAACAAATTCGCCTTTATGCCATATATAAACGTAATCAAATCCTGTTTTTTGCATATCTGCTACCATTTTATCGTACATAAAGCCAATTGCATCTTTACTGTGTGCATCGCTTGAAATTGTAACTTTAGCATTTTTTTTGCATAGATGCTTTAAAATAAAGTTATCGGGGTAAGCATTGTTTCTATACTCTCTAAAAATACCACCGGTGTTAATTTCAAAAACACTGTCAGTTTTTTGTATAATTTCATTTATACAGTCTAAAGCCATGTTTTTATACTTTGTGCTATCTTCGTTAAAAAATTTATTGTTGTTGTTATTTTTTACAACTAAATCAAAGTGCGCTATTATATCCGGCTTGTACTTTATCGCATTTTCGCAAGTTAATTTGTAAAAATGCTCTACAAGCGCCATAGCATCGCCACCGAAAACATTGTCAATACAGCTTTCAAACATACTTTCGGGGCCATCAACATAATAGTATTTTCCTGTGTTTTCGTCAAAAATGTCATGAACAGAGCCTATTAGGTAATCCAATTTATCTCTAAAATTGATGGGCGAGTAGTAATCTTGTTCAATGCCGCAATAAATATTCATATTGTGTTTAAAGCTCTGTTTTAATTGGTGTATTTTATCTATATACTGCTGTGCTTCATTTTCTCCTACACCTATTTTGGGTTCATACACATTTCTTGCGTGACACGACATGCCAAAATCAGTTATACCTAATTGCAAAGCTGTAAAAGCCATTTCTAAAGCCGTATCTTTACCGTCGCAAAAGGTGCAGTGGTTATGCAAAGACGATTTTGGTATTGCACCAATCTTATACGGCGTCATTTCAAAGTCTCCTGTTTAACTTTATTATCAATTACATGCCGTGATGCAAGCTGTGCCTTAACATCTTCTATCGATATGCCCATATCCACCATCATCACCATTATATGATAACACAAATCTGCTATTTCAAACACAGTTTCATTTTTGTCACCTTTCATGGCGGCAATAATAACTTCGGTATTTTCCTCTCCAACTTTTTTTAATATTTTTTCAATTCCTTTTTCAAACAAATACGTTGTATAGCTCTCACTCGGCCTAAGTTCATTTCGTTGTTTTAACAGCGTATATAAATCATTTAAGCTGAATTTTTGCGTATCATCACTATTTAATATTTCGTTTGTAAAACAACTTTCGGTACCTAGGTGGCAAGCAGGGCCTTTTTTAATTACCTTTACTAAAAGTGCATCACTGTCGCAATCGGCAGTAATGCTTACAACACGCTGTTTGTTTCCACTGGTTTCGCCTTTTCTCCAAAGTTCGTTTCTACTGCGGGAGTAAAAGCATGTGTAGTTTTCTTTCAAAGTTATATTTAAACTCTCTTCATTCATATATGCAAGTGTCAGTACTTCGTTTGTATAAAAATCTTGTACAATTGCAGGCACTAAACCGTTTTTATCAAATTTCACATCTTTTATATTCATATTTGCTCCGTTCGTTGTTAATTTAATGTATAAATAAAAATTAAGTATTAATTCTCATATTTATATTGTTTTCACTCAAGTATTCTTTCAACTGCTTTATACCTATTTCGTTAAAGTGAAAAATACTTGCAGCAAGACCGGCATCTACACCTTTTATTTGAAAAAGCTGTTTAAAGTGTTCCATATTTCCGGCACCACCGCTTGCAATTACAGGTATATTAACAATATTCGTAAGTTCTGTCAACATTTCTGTGTCAAATCCATTTTTTACTCCGTCGGTATCTATGCTATTTAAAACTATTTCTCCAGCCCCTAGATTTTCGCCATTTTTCGCCCAAGTCATTGCGTCAATGCCTGTATCTTCTCTACCGCCTTTAGCAAATATATGGTACTTGCCATTAACTCGTGCAACATCCATCGAAAGCACTACGCACTGACTTCCATATTTTTTAGCTGCCATTTCTATAAGCTTATCGTTTCTTATTGCCCCTGAATTAACGCTCACTTTGTCGGCACCGGCTTTTAAAACTCTGTCAAAATCATCAACAGTGTTTATTCCACCGCCAACTGTTAGTGGTATAAATATTTGCTGTGCTACTTTTTTTAGTATATCGGTAAAAAGTGCCCTTCCCTCAAAACTTGCTGTAATATCGTAAAATACAAGCTCGTCTGCGCCATCGTCGTTGTATTGTTTTGCAAGTTTAACAGGGTCTTGCACGTCTTGCACACCCTTAAAGTTAATACCTTTTACAACCCTTGCATCTCTTATGTCAAGGCATGGTATAATTCGTTTTGATATCATATTATAGTCCAATCTGATTATAGTAGTTGTTTTTTGACACTAAAAAGTTGTACTACTGGGCACCCGCAACTTTTAAAACTTCTTTTAAACTTAAAGCATGCTCGTAAATTGCCTTGCCAACAATTGCCGAGTGTATACCCATATTGCTTAATTGCTCAATTTCGTCAATTCTCGTTATTCCACCGCTTGCAGTAATATTAAGTCCTTTAATCTCGTTTAATGTCTTATAAACATCCATATTTGTTCCTTGCATAAGTCCATCTTTTGAAATATCGGTGTAAATTACATTTTTAACGCCAATTTTATAAAGATTTTTGCAAAAATCTATACTGTCAACATCTGTAATGTTAAGCCAGCCGTCTGTTGCAACCATGCCGTTTTTAGCATCCACACCAACAGCGACACTTTGACCAAAAGTATTTATTGCAACGTTTAAAAAATTTGGATTTTTTATAGCAGCAGTACCAAGTATTACACGTTTAACACCTATATCCATATATTTATTAATCCTATTTAAATCTCTAATGCCTCCGCCTATTTCCACAAACATACTTGTTGATTGTATTATTTGCCGCACAACATCATAGTTTGAAAGCTCACCGTCTTTAGCGCCGTCTAAATCTACAACGTGCAAATACTTTGCACCTTTATTTGCAAAATACAAGGCTATTTTTACGGCATCATCGCTGTATGTGTTAACCTTATTGTAGTCGCCTTGAATAAGGCGAACAACTTTTTTATCTTTTAAATCAATTGCGGGAAATATGTGCATATTAAACTCCGTTTCTAAATTATTGTATTAGTTTGTGCAAAAGCCTTTAAAACATTAAGGCCGACTTCT
>CAYJLZ010000032.1:0-3859 GCA_964371265.1 uncultured Bacteroides sp.
AAATAATGGCAGAAAATAAACTTTGGGGCGGAAGATTTAAAGGTGAAGAAGATAAGTTGATGGAGCAGTTTAATAATAATTATGATCAAACAAAGTGGCTTATTAACGCCGATATACAAGGAAGTTTGGCTCATGTTAAAATGCTAAGTAAGGTTGGCATAATTACAAACAAAGAGGGCGAAATTTTAACAAACGGGTTAAAAGAAATATTAAGCGATATAGAGAGTGGAAAATTGAGCACAGATGGTGAGTATGAGGATGTGCATACATTTGTAGAAAGTATACTTACACAAAGAGTGGGCCAAGTAGGTAAAAAATTACACACAGCGCGAAGCAGAAACGACCAAGTTAACACAGACATGAAACTTTTTGTTCGCAGCGAAGTTGAAGCAGTAATTGAAATGGTGCAAGAATTGCTTGACACCTTAAAAAAAGTTGCAGGGGAAAACCCCTACATTATGCCGGGCTACACACATTTGCAACGTGCGCAAGTTATAACTATGAAGGCGCACATTATGGCGTATCATGGCATGTTTACCAGAGACGAAAAGCGTTTGCACTCGGCACTGGAAAACATGGACGAATGCCCGCTGGGATGCGGAGCGCTAGCAGGTACAACACATATAATTAACAGGGAAATTACAGCTAAAGAGCTGGGCTTTAAACGACCATACGCAAATTTTTTGGACGGTGTATCCGACAGAGATTACGAACTTGAGGTGCTTAGTGCATTTAGTATAATTATGATGCATTTATCTCGCCTTTGCGAAGAACTGATTTTATGGGGATCAAGCGAGTTTGGATTTATTACATTAAGCGATGCATATACAACGGGAAGCTCAATAATGCCACAAAAGAAAAACTTTGATGGCGCGGAGCTAATTAGAGGCAAAACAGGTAGAGTGTACGGCGCACTTCAAGGTATGCTTACACTTATGAAAGGACTGCCGCTTGCATATAATAAAGACATGCAAGAGGACAAAGAACTTTTTTACGATGCATTAAATACAGTAAAGTTGTGTATTCCCATTGCTGAGCGCATGATTGCAACAATGACAGTTAACAAGCAAAAAATGAAAAGCAGTGTGAAATCTGGTTTTTTAAATGCAACAGAAGTAGCCGATTACCTTGTTGCGCACGGTGTAGCTTTTAGGGATGCACACAGTATAGTAGGGCAAATTGTTATAAGGTGTGAAGATGACAACTGTGCAATAGAGGATTTGGCCTTTGAAACACTGTGCGAATATAGCCCTGCGTTTGAAAAAGATATTTTTGAATTTATTGATTACGATGCAATTTTAAACAAGGGTATAAAAAAAGAAATGCTTTAATAATTGCTTTGAAAGTTAAATTTTAATTTTTCCTTAGCAAACTTGTTTAAAATAGAATGATATGATAAAATAAAACAATTAATTGAAAATATTTGCCTGTGATAAACAGAATGGAGATTAGTATGACACAAAAACCCGAAAATTTTTTAACACAAATTATAGATGAAGACATAGCCGCAAATAAAGTTGGCGAAATTCATACACGCTTTCCGCCTGAGCCAAACGGTTATTTGCACATAGGCAGTGTTAAAGCTATATGGATAAACTGGAGCATAGCTAATGCTTACGGTGGTAAATTTAATTTAAGATATGATGATACCAACCCGGACAGAGAAGATGATGAATATGTAATAAGCATTAGAGAGGACCTTGAATGGCTGGGAACAATACCTAATGGCGGCATATTTTATGGTAGTGATTATTTTGATAAATGCTTTGAGTTTGCAAAAAAACTTATTGTTGATGGTAAGGCATATATATGCGATTTAACACGTGAGCAAATGCAAGAATATAGGGGAAACGATGCGGGAAAACCCGGAAAATTTAGCCCATGGAGAGACAGAACACCTGATGAAAATTTAAAACTTTTTGAAGCCATGAAAAATGGGAAATTTGCCGAAGGAGAGAAAACGCTTAGGGCAAAAATTGATATGTCAAGCCCTAATATGAACATGAGAGACCCAGCGCTTTATCGAATAAAATATTCGCACCACCATAGGCAAGGCGATAAATGGTGCATATACCCGATGTACGATTTTGCTCAACCGATTCAAGACTTAATTGAGGGCGTTACTCACTCTTTGTGCAGTTTGGAGTTTGAAAACCACAGACCGCTTTATGACTGGGTTGTGCAAAATCTAGGTTATGGAGAATTTCCAAAACAAAGGGAGTTTGCAAGGCTTAATATAACTAATACAGTTATGAGTAAGCGTTATTTACGCGAACTTGTGGAAACAAAAACTGTAGACGGGTGGGATGACCCGAGAATGCCCACACTAAAAGCTTTAAAAAGAAGAGGATATACACCAAAAAGTTTGTTAAAATTTGTAGAGCTTGCAGGAGTTGCAAAATCTAACAGTATGCTTGATTATAGAATGCTGGACTACTGCATACGAACAGAGCTTGATGAAACTGCACAAAGGCGTGTTGCTGTACTGGAGCCATTGAAACTCATAATAGACAACTACCCAAGTGATAAGACAGAAACATTTCCTCTACCAAACAATCCAAAAGATGAATTTGCAGGAAAAAGGGACGTAATGTTTAGCAAAGAGCTTTGGATAGAACAAACGGATTTTGCACTTGTACCACCACCTAAATTTAAGAGGCTTACCCCTGGAAAAGAAGTGCGATTAATGGGTGCATATATTGTAAAATGCACATCTGTTGAGCAGGACGAAAGCGGTAATGTAACGGCTGTACATTGCGAGGCAGACCTTGAAACAGGCAATGGAATGCCGGCCGACGGACGTAAGGTGAAAGGCACAATACACTGGGTAAGTTGCCAACACTGCCACGAGGCAAACGTTAATTTGTACGAAAACTTGTTTGTAAAAGAAGACATGAACGACATACCGGACGGCGTTGATTTTAAAGACTTATTAAATGAAAACAGCATAGTAAAATTATGCAACTGTAAAATGGAAAAATCACTAACAGAAGCTAAGTTGCAACAGACATTTCAGTTTGTGAGAATGGGCTATTTTACGCTTGACTCGAAAACAGAAAATACATTTAATAGAGTAGTAACACTAAAAGATAGCTTTAAATTTAACCAGTGAAAAATATAAAAAAGTCAATTTTGCTTTAAGCAATAAAGGAGTAGCTTTGTTTACACAAGAAAAAGTAGAGAAAGAACTTAAATATTTACAGCTTTTATCGCAAAATTATCCCACAATTCAGTCGGCCTCAACTGAAATAATTAACTTATCAGCCATACTGAATTTGCCAAAGGGTACCGAGCATTTTATAAGTGATATTCACGGAGAATATGAGGTGTTTTTGCACATTGTCAAAAATGCATCGGGATCTATAAAACGTAAAATTGAAAATTTTTTCGGTGACACAATAACAACAAAAGAAAAAGAATTACTTTCTACTATAATATATTATCCCAGTGAAAAACTTGCTCAGCAAAAATCGCAGGGATGTTGTACCGATGAGTGGTACAGAAATATATTGTTGCAGCTCGTAATGGTTTGTCGCGTCGTTACATCAAAATATACGCGCTCTAAAGTTAGAAAAGCGTTGCCGAAAGATTTTAGGTACATAATTGACGAGCTTATGTACACAGACAATTACGAGATTAATAAACAAGAATATTTTGATAATATTCTAAATACTATAATTGACATTGGGCGTGCTGACAGTTTTATTATTGAACTTTGTAGTTTAATACAAAATATAATAATTGACAGATTGCATATTTTAGGCGATATTTTCGATAGAGGAAACGGTGCTCATTTGGTTATGGAACACTTATGCAGCATAGAAAATATTGATATTCAATGGGGCAACCATGACATAGT
>CAYJLZ010000032.1:3869-7722 GCA_964371265.1 uncultured Bacteroides sp.
ATAGTGTGGATGGCTGCATCTCTTGGACACAAAGCCTCGATAGCAAACGTAATACGAAACAGTATTAGGTACAACAATTTTAGTTGCCTGGAAGAGGGATATGGTCTCAACATAAGGCCGCTTGCCGTTTTTGCTCTGGAAGAATACCGAAACGATGAATGTGCAGGCTTTAAGCCAAAATACGACAAAAACTCTCTACCTGAAAGCGTTGAGATTAGCAACATGGAACTTGCAACAAAAGTTCATAAAGCTATAACAATAATACAGTTGAAATTAGAAGGACAAATTATATTAAATAGGCCGGAATTTGAAATGGAAAGTAGGCTTTTATTAAATAAAATTGATACAAAAAAAGGCACTGTAACAATTGATGGCATAGAATTTGAGTTGAACGACACAAATTTCCCCACTATAGATTTTGAAGATCCGTATAAACTTACACAAGGTGAAAACTTGGTAATGCAACAACTTGAAAATTCTTTTTTAAACAACAAGTTGCTTGCAAAACATGTGAGCTTTTTATTTAAAAAAGGTGGAATGTATCGCATACACGATAATAATTTACTTTATCATGGATGCATACCGATGAGCGAGGACGGATCTTTTAGTATATTTAAGTACAACGGCGAAGAGTACAGCGGTAAAGCATACCTTGACCTATGCGATAAACTTTGTAGGCAGGCGGGTTACGGTAAGGCTCAAGAAAAATTGTTCGGACTTGATTTTATGTGGTTTTTGTGGTGTGGTAGGCGCTCACCTTTAAATGGAAAAGCGAAAATGGCAACTTTTGAAAGGGCTTTTATAAATGATGAAAATACATGGCATGAGCCAAAAGACGCCTACTACCAAAATATAAATAATCGCACAGCCGTAGAGCTGATTTTAAGGGAGTTTGGTATAACTGCACGTTGTTCACACATCGTTAACGGTCATGTTCCTGTAAAAATTTCTAAGGGTGAATCACCTATTAAAGCAGGAGGGAAATTGCTAGTTATTGACGGTGGGATATCTAAGGCATATCAAAAAGTTACGGGAATTGCAGGGTACACACTTGTTTCTAACAGTTATCAACTTTTAATTAGCGAACATCACCCATTTGGGGGTATTAATACCGTAATAGAAGAAAATAATGATATGCACTCGCAAAATATTATTGTTGAAAATTATAAACAGCGCATTAGTATAGCAAATACCGATAGAGGTGTAGGAATAACAAAAAAAATAGAAGATTTGAAAATGCTTTTGTTTGCATATACAAACGGAATAATTGAACAAACTCATTGATACGTAAAAATAAAACCCCAAACTGTGGTATAAAATACCGAAGTTTGGGGTTTTACTATTTTAATATAATTTAAACTAAAAGCCAATTATTGAAAAGCAGTAAAGCAAGGCGCAATACTTGCATGTAAAACACACTAGGTGCACCTAAAGCAAATCAATTTACTACTCGCTAACTACCATTGCTGTGTTAGTATCTCCGGCTTTTGCCTTTTCTTCAATAGCCGCCATCATCAATTTAGCATTGGTGGTACCTATTGTTGCGCCGGCAATTCCATCAATATTTTCAGCATTATCAGCTTGTTTAATGTTAGTGCTTAGTTGCGGTATCCATTCAGACGGGTGAGGGTCCATAGGATATTCTTCGGGTGTAGTTTCGCTCTTTAAACTACCGTCTTCATGAACAGACTCAAAAACGGCATCTTGTATTTTGCCACCCTCATACGTAATAGACAGAGTATCTGTCCAACCATGGTCGTCCGCTGTCATCTGAGCAGTGTACGTTCCGTCGGTAATGCCATTTGAGCACGCGCTTAACAGCAGTATAGTAAGCATGAGTGTAACAACGAGTGTAATTTTTTTCATAATATTCCAACTTTCTTCAATTAATAGTGTAGTCAAATTATACTTATTTATGCATTTTATTCTATCACTATAAATAAATTATATACATAAAATTACAAATGTCAAATTAAAAAAGTGTAAAATTCCGGCTCAATAGTAATATTATCAAGTGAGTAAAAATTGAAAACAGTTATATAAAATATAAAAAATATATAAATGTACATTAAAACCTTAAAATTTACGCTGATTGCAACGGAATTTTCTTTTTTGATACATTTAGCACAGCAATTTTAACAGATGATCTCCTGTTCAAATATTTATCAAATCTTACTAAATATGTATTAACAAAAATGCATGTTAAAATAATAAAAATACTATGTAAAATTGTGCTTTCAGATGAAAGCATAGCTACAAATTGAGAAAAACCAAAAATTGTAGCAGATACAATAAACATTTTAACAATAAAGCTTAATAAAGATTTAATCATAAAATTTACCCCCATTAATTGTAGATAATTGTCTTTATCAATACAATACTACAACTTTTTGTTGTTGTCAATAGTTTTTACAACTTTTTTTATATTTATTCTTTACAAAAACAACTATTTGTGGTATTATGTAAGTGTGAAAATAGGTTTTTGTTATTTGTTTTATAATTATTTAATAAAAATAGTTGTTATTTCAACTTATCGGAGGATACAAAATGTTTGCAAATCGATTAAAAGAATTAAGACGTGTCAATGGAATTTCTCAAGCAGCACTTTCAAATGTTTTAGGGTTAAGTCAGCAAGCTGTCGGAAAGTGGGAAACTTCTCGCTGCACTCCCGACCCCAAAACACTTACAGAGCTTGCCAATTATTTTAATGTAAGCACTGATTATTTGTTAGGCAATGACGTCGAAAATAACTTTAGTAATGTTAACAATTACAATTCGCGCAAAGAGCATCCTATTCAAGTTATAGGAACAGTTCGAGCCGGGTATAACGCACTTGCGTTTGAAGAAGATTATGGCGTTGAATATGCAAATGTTAAAGATCCGGAAAATTATTTTTATTTGATTGTAAAGGGCGACAGCATGGAACCTAAAATAAGCGAGGGTGATTTAGCGCTTGTGCGCCGTCAAAATACGCTTGAAAACGGTGAACTTGGGGTAATTATTTGTGCAGACGAGAGTGGTACGCTTAAAAAATTTATTAAAAGGGGCAACGCAGTAATATTGCAACCGTTTAATCCCGACTACTCGGCACAAATTATTATGGGAGAGGATATTAACGATATAAAAATTGTAGGTAAGGTTGTTGAAACTAAAACTAAGTGGTAAAACAACTTTTGCCTTATACTCAATTTTGAGGTGCATTTAATGGACATCATGGAAAAGTTGACTATACTTGCCGATAGTGCCAAATATGATGTGGCGTGTACAGCAGGGACAAATTTGGTAAAAAAACAAAGCAATCCTGTTTTTTCAGGCTGTATTTGCCATTCATATTCTGCCGATGGTCGATGTATCAGCCTTCTTAAAATTTTGTTAACAAATGCCTGCATTTTTGATTGTGTCTACTGTGTTAACAGGCGATCTAACGATGTGAAGCGCGCTTGTTTTACACCTGATGAAGTTGCGAGTTTAACTATGGAGTTTTATAAGCGCAATTATATTGATGGTTTATTTTTATCAAGTGCAGTTGTTAAAAATGCAGATTACACTATGGAACAAATGATTAAATCGCTGGAAATAGTACGTAATGACCACAAATTTAATGGATACATACACGCAAAAACAATACCGGGGGCAAGTGAGCAACTTGTAATGAAGCTTGGTTTATTAGCCGATAGAGTTAGCGTTAACATTGAGTTGCCAAGTGAAAAAAGTTTGACAAAACTTGCGCCGGAAAAAACCAGAAGCTCTATTTTAAAACCTATGCATCAAATGAGTAAAAGATTAACAGAAAACAAAAGCGAATTGATAAAATATAAGCACAGTACTAAATTTGCGCCTGCTGGGCAAACAA
>CAYJLZ010000032.1:7732-14295 GCA_964371265.1 uncultured Bacteroides sp.
ATAATAGGAGCAAGCCCAGAAAGCGATTTTCAAATTTTAAAACTGACACAGGGGTTGTACAAAAAATATCAATTAAAGCGCGTGTTTTTCTCGGCTTATATTCCTGTTGTTGAAAATGCCGTGCTACCTAGCATAAATACAAAGCCACCACTTTTAAGAGAACATAGACTTTATCAGGCGGATTGGCTATTAAGGTTTTATAACTTTAATGCACAAGAAATTTTAAGTGAAGAAAATCCAAATTTTAACCCTTATTTAGATCCAAAATGCAACTGGGCACTGCAAAATATGAGTTACTTTCCTATTGATGTGAACGTTGCGTCGTTCGATACTCTTTTAAGAGTGCCTGGAATAGGAATAACTAGTGCGAAGAGAATTTGCGTTGCGCGTAAACATACAAAATTGAGACTTGAAGATTTAAAACGCATTGGGGTAGTTTTAAAAAGAGCGCAGTATTTTATTACATGTGCAGGTTATTTTTGTCCGTTATTGGGCAAAAAAGAAAGCACTGTAAGAGCGTTAATAGATGAAAAAGTTTTTAATTTTGGACATGAACAAACATGTATGGATATGACGATGTTAGATAAAAATATTAATATGCTTACAATTAAGGAAAAAAGCCAGGCAGCAATATTGCGCGAGGAGGCTGTGCATTGTATGATTGCAAAGATATAATATATACTTACGATGGCACTTTTAATGGTTTGATGTGCTGTGTGTACGAAAGTGTATATAATAAAGAAATACCAGTAAAAATCTCTTGTATAAGTGATGGCGATTTAACATTTTATGCTATCAAAGAAATAGAAACTGATTGTGAAAAAGCCGGTCGAGTGTATAGTTCAATTTACAAAAAAATTAGCTCGCATGCAGCCGAACTTGTGAAAACTGTATACTTAACTTGTGCAGATGAGAAAGAATTGATAATTTTACGATTTTTAATGCTTGGTTATAAGCAAGGTAAAAAAACAACGACGATGGTAGCACATAAATATGTAGCTCCTATGCTTGCAGCTCAACGTGCTATAAAAAGTGAAGTGCACAAATTAAAAGGGTTTATACGATTTACACAAGTTGACGATGCACTTGTTGCAAATATTAACCCTAAAAACAATGTTTTACCATTTTTAAAAAGCTATTTTTGTGCAAGATATGCCAAAAGTAATTTTTTAATTTATGATAAAACGAATGGGTTAGCACTTATATATGAAAACAGTGTAGCAAAAATTGTTTGTGTAGAAAGCCTTAGCATGCCTAATGAAAGTGAAGAAGAAAAATTTTTCAAGTCTTTATGGGTACGTTACTACAAAACAATAGCTATAAAGTCAAGAAAAAATGACAAGTGCCGGATGTCTTTAATGCCGAAAAGATATTGGAGAAATATGCCTGAAGTTGCTGATGAATTAAATGCAAACTCAAATTAAATATGCTAAATTTGTATTTGGCAAACTGATATATTATACTAAAAAACAGCATGTTCGATTTGAACACGCTGTTTTTTAAAAACTTTGAATAAGTTGTAAATAATTTTTGGTGTGTACAGTTTTTTTATTACAGTAAAACATTAATTTTGATAGTGTATTTAAATTGTTGACATTAGAATTTAAAGTGAGGTTTTAAAAATTTGTCGATAAAATAAAAGCACTAAAAATTAAAGTATAATTTTGTTAGTTGCAGTTTGTAACAATTTTGCAAATTATCAATCTGTTGGAAATACGCTTTCATCAATTGTAGGTGCTGCTCCTGTGGCGATTTCACTTTGAGCTGAGCCTGTTTCGCTCGGTGTGGCACTTTCAACAGAAGCTTGCTGATTTTCTTGTACGGCTATATCTGTGGCCACAGGGGTTTCTTGCGCTATGTTAGTATCTCCTTGTATGTCTTGGCCGTCGGTAACAATTATTAACTCTGTATCACTGCCAAAGTCTTGCGCACCTGCCGTTTCTTCATCTGTTAGAGGCAGTGCAGTTTGTTCTGCTTGTTTTAGCGGCAAAACTTCGCCCGAAGGTTTTTCAAGCAAATAAGCTGCCACAGCACTACTGTCATGTACAAGCACAATTGCATACATTTTTACTTTTTCATTACTTTGTGCAGGAACTAAAAGCGACCATTTATCAACCTCTTTACCTTTGTACTTTTCAAGGGATAGGCCACTTTGCTCTATAACCTCGTTAAAAGCTATAAAGCTATCGTCCCATTTTTTAGGAACTGTTACCGTACTTACTGTTGCAGTTGAAACATCTGTTTCGACTGAATAACCCTGCAAAAACGACACTAGGTCTTGAGCACTGCTCATTTGCAGGTTTGTCATTGCGGCTGTTTCCATGGTTTGTTGCTCGTTGTTTTCAGATAATATGGAATTTAATCCAATAGCTGCAGCTAAAACAACTGCTCCGCAAGCGCAAGCAATCCCTATTTTTTTTAGTTTAACTTTTCGTAATGTCATAACAAACATAATATCAACCCCTTAAATTTTCTAATTTGTTTTGTTTGTAAATGCACTGTATTATTTACAAAATTGTTTGTATAGTGAAATGTATGTAGTACCACATATGTTTTATACTTAGATTTTGAAAAAATGTAGCCGGATTTTAAATTTTATTACTGGTATCGGTATTGATTTTTTGTTTAAATTATGCTATGCTTAATAAAAATTTATTATTTGTAATTGAAGATTAGGTTGACGATACCGGGAGAGAGCGATATAGTGTTTTTATTTTGGTTGCAATAAGCGTAACTAATTTATAATTCACTTTTCGACGCCGAAGGGGATATGCAAAAAACTCTCAGGCAAAAGGACCGGTATTTGACAAACTCCGGAAAGTCGTAAGGCACCGAAGAAGCAATTTTGCTTTTGCAAAAGAATCTTTCAGGTTAATAGACGGAGCGCACAATTTTTTGTGCGCTTTTTTATTTTGCAAATATATATGTTAAGGAGCAAAGTTATGAGTACAGTTGATAAAAAAACATCGTTATATGAACAACATTTACAAGGTGGCGGAAAAATTGTTTCGTTTGCAGGGTTTTCGTTGCCGGTACAGTACAGTGCTGGTGTTATAAGCGAACATATGGCGGTAAGGCAAAACGCAGGCATTTTTGATGTGTCGCATATGGGCGAGGCTATTATTGAAGGCAAAGATGCCGCACCAAATTTAAATATGATTTTGACAAATACTTTTGATGATATGCCTGATCTATCTTGCAGATATACATTGATGCTTTACCCTGACGGCACACAAGTAGACGATTTGATAGTGTATAAAATAAACAGCGAAAAGTTTTTGCTTGTTTTAAATGCGTCAAATACCGAGAAAGATATTGAATGGCTGAAAAAGAATTTACAAGGTGAGTGCACAATTACTGATATATCTGAGAAAACAGCACAAATTGCTTTGCAGGGTCCAAACAGCGACAAAATAATAGAAAAAATTTGCGATATTGACACTTTGCCAAAAAAATATTATACGTTTGCACAAAATGTTAAAGTTGCAACAGTTAATTGCCTTGTAAGTAAAACAGGATATACCGGCGAGCGTGGGTATGAAATTTATATGGAAAAAAACGATGCACCGATAGTTTGGCAAGCGTTAGTTGAAAACGGCGCAGTTATGTGCGGGCTTGGTTGTCGCGACACACTGAGACTAGAGGCAGCGATGCCTCTTTATGGACATGAACTATCGGACAAAATACATGTGGGGGCAACAGGCCTTAATTTTGCGATTAAAAAGCATAAGGAAAATTATATTGGCAAACAAGCGGTAGATAATCCACCGGAAAATTTACCGGTTCGAGTTGGGCTAAAGGCGACAGATAGGGGAGTTGTAAGAGAAAATGAGGCAATTTTTGTAGATGAGCAACAAATTGGAATGACAACCTCGGGTACACATTGCCCTTATTTGGGCGGCGCTTATGCAATGGCTTATGTAAACAAAGACAGCAGTGAAGTTGGCACACAAGTACATGTTGTGGTTAGAGGTAGAAAAATAAACATGGTAATTGTACCTTTGCCATTTTATAAAGCTAAATAAAAAATGCCTATAAGGCGAAAGAAAGGATATTTATTATGAATACACCAAATAATTTAAAGTACACAAAATCTCACGAATGGATAGAAAAACAAGGAGAAAACAAAGTAAAAATAGGCCTTACAGATTATGCTCAAAGCCAACTTGGCGACATTGTTTTTATCAATTTGCCACAAGAGGGAGATGAAATTACAGTAGGTTCATCTTTTGCAGACGTTGAAAGTGTTAAAGCTGTTTCGGATATTTATAGCCCTGTTACAGGCACGGTTGTTGCAGTTAACGAAAAACTTTTGGATTCGCCGGAAGAGATAAATAATAATCCATACGATGCATGGATAGTTGAAGTTGAAAATGTTAGCGAATATGACGAGCTGCTTAGTGACGAACAATATGTTGCAATTTGTGAATAAATAAGATTATTTTTAGCAAACGGGGGATTTATAATGGGTAATTATTTGCCAAGTACAAAAGGGCAAAAGCAAGAAATGCTTTGCGAATTAGGCTATAGTAAAGCGATAGATTTATTTTACGATGTACCTGAAGAAATGCTTGTACAACAGCTCAACTTAGAGCAAGGTGTTTCAGAGCCTCAGTTAATAAGAAAAATGAAGACTTTGGCAGATAAAAATGTCGTATTTTCGTCAATATTTAGAGGTGGCGGTGCGTACGACCACTACATTCCGGCAATAGTAAAACGTGTATGTGCAAAGGAAGAATTTGTAACGGCTTACACACCGTATCAAGCCGAGACAAGTCAGGGTATTTTACAGTCTATATTTGAGTACCAAACAATGATATGCATGCTTACGGGAATGGAAACGTCAAATGCATCAATATACGACGGTGCAACAGCGGCAGCAGAAGCTGTTGCTATGTGCAGAGACCGTAAAAAAGAAAAAGTGCTTATTGCAAGCACTTCGCACCCAAACGTAATAGCAACAATTAAAACATATTGCCATGCAAGCGGCATGGAGTGTGAAGTTTTTCAGTGCGAAAATGGGAAAATTGACGCAGATAGTTTAAAGAAAACATTGACTAATGAACATGCTGCTTTTTATATGCAACAGCCGAATTTTTTTGGCGTTTTGGAAAACATGGAAAATATATCTAAAACAGTTCATGAATTTGGAGCAAAACTTATTGCAGGTATAAACCCCATAGTGGCAGCAGTTATAAAAACACCTGCCGAATGCGGTGCCGATATTGTTGTAGGAGAGGGTCAGCCGCTTGGAATGCCGCTGTCTTTCGGTGGGCCGTATCTTGGCTTTATGGCAACAACAGCTGCACTTACAAGAAAGTTGCCGGGCAGAATTGCAGGCCAAACTGTAGATAGTAACGGTAAAAGATGCTTTGTTTTAACTCTTCAAGCGAGGGAACAGCACATAAGGCGTGACAAGGCCTCGAGCAACGTTTGTTCAAACCAGGCACTTTGCGCCATGACTGCCACTGCGTATATGGCAACACTAGGGCCGATAGGTATGCAAAAAACGGCGCAAAACTGTTACAATAATGCACATTATTTGTGCGATGAACTATGTAAAATTAGCGGTGTAGAGAGAAAATATAAAGATGAATTCTTTTTTGAATTTGTAACAAGTTTACCTGTTGATGAAAATGATGTTTTGAAAGAACTTGAAAATAACAATATTTTAGGCGGCTTACCTGTTGACGGCGGCATACTTTGGTGCGCAACCGAAAAGAATACAAAACAACAGATTGATGAGCTGGTTAAAATAGTTAAGGAGGTTTGTGAAAGATGAAACTTCTTTTTGAAAAATCGTACGAGGGACGCTGCTGTGATGTAGTACAAGACTGTGATGTGCCAAACTACAGTTTGCCTGATAGCTTAAAGCGCACTGAGAGTTTACAATTGCCGGAGCTTGCAGAAATAGACATTTCGCGCCACTATTCACAGCTTGCAAAAGAAGTTCACGGTGTTAACAATGGGTTTTACCCACTTGGAAGTTGCACCATGAAATATAACCCTGCTGTTCACGAACAAATAGTAGGATTTGATGGCTTTGCAAATGTACATCCGCTACAACCCTTACATACTGTGCAAGGATGCCTTGAAGTGCTTGTTGAGGCAGAGAGAATGATATGCGAAGTTACAGGTATGGATGCTGTAACGTTTCAACCTGCAGCCGGCGCACACGGAGAGCTGACAGGCATAATGATGATAAAGGCGTACCACGAGGCAAACAATGACTTTAAGCGCACAAAAATTATAGTACCGGATTCAGCGCACGGTACAAATCCCGCAACTGCCTCGATGACAGGATACACTGTGGTTAACATACCGTCTAATAAAGATGGCGGTGTAGACATAGACAAGTTACGTGAAGCTGTGGGCGAAGATACTGCAGGGCTTATGCTTACAAACCCAAACACACTTGGTATTTTTGACAAAAATATATTAGAAATTACTGATATAGTACATAAAGCAGGTGGATTAAATTATTACGATGGTGCAAACTTAAACGCAATAATGGGAATTGTTCGCCCGGGCGATATGGGATTTGATGTTATACACCTTAACTT
>CAYJLZ010000032.1:14305-17031 GCA_964371265.1 uncultured Bacteroides sp.
ACGGCGGTGGTGGGCCCGGTTCTGGCGCTGTGGGCGCAAAAAATATACTTAAGCCGCATCTGCCTGCAAACCATCCTGTAAAACACGATAATGCGTATAAATTTAAGAGTTTTGAAAAATCGATAGGCAGAGTAATGTGTTTTTATGGTAACTTTGCTGTTACGCTAAAAGCGCTTTGTTACATGTATTCGCTAGGGGCAAACGGCCTTAAAGAGGCAAGCGAAACGGCTGTATTGAATGCAAACTATATGAAAAATAAACTTGAAAAATACTGTAAGGTTGCAAACAGCGGTGCATGTATGCACGAATTTGTTTTAAGCCTAGAGGACATTAAAAACGAAACAGGAGTTAAGGCGATAGACATTGCAAAAGGTATGATAGACTACGGATTGCACCCTCCAACAATGTACTTCCCTCTCATTGTACCCGAAGCTTTAATGTTCGAGCCAACAGAAACAGAGTCAAAAGAGACACTGGATTATGCATGTGATGTTGTTATTAATTTAATTGAAATGGCAAAAACTGACGCTCAGTGGTTAAAAGATGCGCCACATACAAAATCGGTTGGAAGGCCCGACGAAGTAACCGCTGCACGAAACCCAATATTGAGGTACAAGGGCTGATGATAAATAGCATTTCTGTTGCAATTGCACACGGTACAAACCCATACGAAAATTTAGCATTTGAAGAACTTGTGCTGAACAGTGTTGGCGAAAACGAAGTTATTTTGTACCTGTGGCAAAATAGACAAACTGTTGTTATAGGTAAAAACCAAAACTGCTACTTTGAGTGCAAAGTAGAGCAAATTGAAAATGATGGTGGTTTTTTAGCACGCAGAATGTCGGGTGGAGGCGCTGTTTTTCATGATTTGGGCAACGTTAACTTTACATTTGTGGCACAAGGCAATAATTATAACGTTGATAAACAAACTGACGTTATTTTAAGTGCCGTAAAAGCCATGGGTGTTGATGCCGAAAAATCGGGAAGAAACGATATACTTGCAAAGGGGCGCAAGTTTTCAGGCAATGCGTTTTATAAAAAAGGTAACCGGTTTATGCACCACGGCACACTGCTTTTAAGTGCAAATATGACGGCACTGGCAAAATATTTAAGTGTAGAGACAGTAAAATTAAAAAGCCACGGTGTAAAATCGGTAAAGGCTAGGGTTATTAATTTATGCGAAATAAATGCCGCTATTACAGCGGAAAACATTAAACAAGAGCTTATAAAAGCTTTTGAGAGCGTATATGAGCTTAGGGTTAAAAATTTTGATAATGAGCGCATTGACGAGCAAGAACTTGTGAAATTAACCGAAAAATATTCGTCCGAGTTATGGCGCAAGGGAATACAAAGAGATTTTACATACACTTGTAAACAGCATTTTGCATGGGGAAGTGTGCAGCCGTGCTTGCAAGTTGTTGGCAATAATATAAAAAATGCCGTACTATATACCGATGCACTTGATGTAGCGCTGCCTAATTTTTTTGCAAAAGCACTTGAGGGATGCGAATACAGCAGTGCAGAAGTTTATAATGCGCTGACGAGATTTGCCGATTGCGACAAGCAAATAAAACAAATGCTTTATGATTTGGCACAATTTTTGAGGGAAGAACTTGAGCAAAAATAACATAATTTATACAAAAAATACAAGATTATGTGCCGCGAAAATGCGGTAAAACGAGGTTTTTTATGTACGATGCAGATTTAATTATAATAGGTGGCGGCCCTGCGGGATATGCTGCAGCACTTAAAGGTGCACAGTTAAACAAACAAATAATATTATTTGAAAACGAAAATTGTGGTGGAACATGCCTTAATAAAGGTTGCATACCTACAAAGGCGTTGCTAAAAGCTTCAAGTGCGTTTAAACAGGCAAAAGGTTTTAGCGAAATGGGAATATTTGTAGAAAATCCAAGCTATAACTTGGATGCAATGCACACACATGTAGCAGATGTAGTATCAACGTTGAGACAGGGAATTGAAGGACTTTTAAACCGTGCAAAGGTAAGTGTAATTAAAGAAAAAGCAAGCATTACCGATTTAAATACAGTTAATGCCGCTGGCAAAAATTATACAGCGCAAAAAATACTTATAGCTACGGGCAGCCAGCCCTTAATGCCACCAATCGAGGGAGTAAACTCGAAAGGTGTTTATACAAGCGATTATTTTTTGCAAAATGCAGTTGACATTGAAAGCCTAATAATTATTGGCGGTGGCGTTATAGGCGTTGAGTTTGCACAAATTTACAGCGACCTTGGCTGTGATGTTACAATAATTGAAGGTAAAAACAGACTATTACCGCTGCTTGAGCGTGAAGTGGGACAAAGCGTATCAATGCTGTTTAAAAAGCAAGGCATAGAAATAAATACAAGTGCCAATGTAACGAAAATAAACAGCGATGACAGCGGGGTTACTTGTACATTCACCGTAAACGATAAAGAGTTTACAAAGAGTGCGCAAAAGGTGTTAATGTGTGTTGGAAGAAAACCGAATACTGATGGTTTAATACAGGGCAATATAGATTTATTTATGCAAAAAGGATATATACCGGTTAACGAAAACTATGAAACGAAGGTGTCGGGTATTTATGCAGCAGGTGACGTTGTACTAGGAAGTACACAACTTGCACACGCTGCACATGCGCAGGCGGTAAATGCTGTTTGCACAATGTTTGAACAGCACATAGAAAAGAACACAAATACAATACCTGCGTGTGTATTTACAAA
>CAYJLZ010000032.1:17041-19325 GCA_964371265.1 uncultured Bacteroides sp.
CCGATGATGCAAAAGAAAAAGGTATTGATGTAAAGGTTGTAAAAAACCTTACAACTGCAAACGGAAGGTGTGCAGTTGAGGGTGCAAGCAGGGGTTTTGTAAAATTAGTTGCCGATGCAAAAACCGGAAGATTAATTGGCGCAACAATTATGTGCCCCCACGCAGGGGAAATGATAGGTACACTTGTTACTGCAATTAACGAGGGATTGACACTGGAACAAGTACAAAGCAGCGTATACTGCCACCCAACTATAAGCGAGAGTATAGCGCCGTAATAAGTACCGCAACAATATAAAAAGTAATTATATTTAAACAAACGGAAAAAAGCTTAAAGTTTTTTTCCGTTTGTTGGTTTTAAAAGTAAAATACAAATTAGCCCGGCAAAAGTTGCTACAATGGCAATAATATGTTTTGCGCTTTCGCTGTTTTGAAAACACATGGCAATAAGAGGAAAGACTATACTGCCTACACTCATTCCTAAAGCTACAAATCCATAATGAACGCCCGTGTTTTTTTGTCCGTACAAATCGGTAACAGTGCTTGGCAAAACAGCAGCTTCGCCCGAGTAACAAAAGGCTAATAAGCAATAAATTATAATTACAAAAATATATTTGGCAAAGTAAAATGCAATAGATGATAAGAATAAAACACAAAACAATATTAATAAAACTGTTTTTCGGCCTAATTTATCGCTTAGCCATGGCATAAAAAGCCTGCCCGCAGCTGAAAATAAAGACCCTAGCGCAATGCACCATAATGCTAAGGTTTGTGTAAGGCCTCTGTTTTGTGCAATTTCTACAATTGAAGGGCTAAAAAGTATCATTGCGGGGTTGGCAAAGCAAACTGCAAATGTTAGCAAATAGTACTGACGTGTTTTAAAAATTTGATATATCGTGTTATTATGAGATAGTGAATTTTTCGGCTGAGATTGTGATTTATCAGTTGTTTTTTTGTTTGCATAAACAGTGTTGCAATATTTATTGTTATTAGCGCTATTATCGGTACATTCATGTTTGTTTGGATTTTCGAGCACTATGCACGACAAAGTGCATATTACGGCAATAATTAAACCCAAAACAAAAAATGCTACTCGTATGTTCCATGTATTTATTAGCCATGTGCCAAGTAATGTTAATACACCGCCCGATAAACCCACAGCTCCACCTATTACACCTGTTGCAAAGCCTTTTTGATTGTTGTACCACTTTTGTGCGCAAGACATTACAGCAGGGTACAAAAGCGCCATTCCCATACCAACAGGTACACTAAAAAAGATGTAAAATAATATTGCGCTGCCATTGGGCAAAAATGAGCTGGCAATAAACCCGAAGCTGAGAAAAAATGAACCCAAAACACCTGCAAACCGAGGACCCTTTTTATCTTGTAAAAAACCTCCTATTACACAGCCCACACCAAAAAAACAAATTATTATGCTAAATATAAGCGAAGTTATATTATTGCTAACGTTATAAGTGTTGCAAATGCTTTTATTAAAAACACTAAATGCCGCCGGAACCCCTGTAAAAATTTGTATTAAAGCACCCGCAACTAATATAACCCACCTATTGCGCTTTAAAAATAATTGCACACATACCACCCCTGTGTGTAGTATGTGTGCAATTAATAATAATAATCATGTTTGCTAAGTTATTAAAGTTGCTATTTGCATGTTATATACTTTTTACAATATAGTAATTTTTGTGTTTTATGTAAACAAGTATTATTTTTCGCGCTCATTTTTCCACTGTAAAAATTCGTCATAATTACATTCTCTATCAAGGCAGCCCGGGGTATCTGCGCTTATTTCAATAATTCTGTTTGCGATATCGTCTATAAATTGGTGGTCGTGCGAGGCAAAAAGTAAATTGCCCGAAAACGCCGCGAGCCCATCGTCAAGCGCTTGGATACTCTCTAAATCAAGATGGTTTGTGGGTTGGTCAAGTAGCAGTACATTTGCACTTGTCATCATCATGCGGCTTAGCATACACCTAACTTTTTCGCCGCCGCTAAGTACATTTGCAGGTTTGTACACGTCATCACCGCTAAAAAGCATTCGTCCTAAAAAGCCCCTTAAATATGTCTCAGTTGTGTCGGTACTATACTGCCTTATCCAGTCCATTACATTGTACTCGCAACCATCAAAAAATTCGCTATTGTCTTTTGGAAAGTAACTTTGTGTAGTTGATACACCCCACTTAAATGTACCGCTGTCGGGTTCGATTTCGCCTGTTAAAATTTTAAACAGCGCTGTAATACCTGCCTCGTTTTCGCCAACAAATGCAAT
>CAYJLZ010000033.1:0-3482 GCA_964371265.1 uncultured Bacteroides sp.
TCAAATGCTCTCTACATGAACAGCCAACTTTCCCATTGAAATTGCCGGCAACCGCAGCGTGGCAGGCCAATGCGAAAAAATCTTAAAAGATAGAGCCTGTCACATCGTAAAAAACGTGATGCCGCAGCTGGATACGCTACAGATTGAACCGGCACAAGAAAAAATTCGCGAAATTTTTTTAGATCGCATTGTCAAAGCCAAAGGTCTCAGCAAAACTCAATCTTTAATTGATGGAATTTTGATGCCCACGCCGGTGGCAGTTATGAAAGCTGTGGAGCTGTGCGGCGAGATACTTGGCGAAATGCTCTGCTTTGATGTGGGCGGCGCAACCACGGACGTTTACTCCGTTGGCGATGGAATGCCAACACAGTCCGGTGTGCTTTATAAGGGACTGCCCGAGCCATACATCAAGCGAAGTGTTGAGGGAGACATAGGCATGCGACACAACGCCAAGGGAATTGCCGAGGCCACCTCGTTAGACTGGCTGTGCCGTGTGAGTGGTTTGCAGCAGCAGGAGATTTTACCAATGCTGGACAAGCTTACAGCAGATGTTTCACTCGTGCCGAACAGCGATGCTTGGCACGACTTAGATTTTGCATTGGCCGCAGGCGCTATCAACACAGCAGCGCAAAGACATGTGGGCACTATCCAAGAGGTTTACACCTCTACGGGCATGGCACTTGTACAGCACGGCAAGGATATGCGCAGCACCAAAACTGTTTTGTTCACAGGGGGCGCCCTGTTGCACACAAAACGTGCAGAGGCACTTTTGCCACACGCATTATACAGCGATAATAACCCGCAGGCACTATTGCCAAACAAAGCACATTTTATTCTTGACAGACAGTATATTTTATCAGCCGTCGGACTGCTATCACAGCACGACAAAGAGGCTGCACAGAAATTGATTCGAGAGGAATTGTTACCATATGGAAATACAAAATAAAAAATGGACCCTTGATACATTCAATGCACAGCGCGAAGAAATTCTATCGCAGTGGAGCACAGGCAAGGATGTTTCCTTGGATGATGCGTTTGCCTACCACAGCACACTAAAAGCAGACAAAAATTTTTCCCATAAGTTAACTGCCGCCAAAGATGCGGGCATCACGCTCATTCAACCTCGCGCAGGTGTGGCGCTGATAAACGAGCACATCGAGCTACTCACGCACTTGCAAAACGAGGGCCAGGCAGACCTTTTACCTACTACAATTGATAGCTACACACGACAAAACCGCTTTGACGATGCACAAAAAGGCATCGCCGAATCCATCGCACAGGGAAAATCTATGCTAAATGGCTTTCCTGCCGTAAACCACGGTGTGGCGGCTTGCCGCAAAATTATCGATTCTTTGAATGTTCCTGTTCAAGTGCGCCACGGCACACCCGACGCAAGATTACTTGGAGAAATTTCCTATGCGGGCGGTTTCACCTCGTTTGAGGGCGGCGGCATTTCCTATAACATCCCCTACACTAAAAATGTAACACTCGAGCAAACTATCCGCAACTGGCAATACATCGACCGCCTGACAGGTTTGTATGAAGATGCCGGCATTTGCATAAATCGCGAGCCATACGGGCCTTTAACCGGTACACTTGTGCCGCCGTGCATTTCCCATGCCGTGGCTATCATCGAGGCACTTTTGGCCGCAGAACAAGGTGTTAAGAACATCACCGTGGGCTACGGCCAATGCGGCAACCTAGTGCAAGACGTTGCTGCGATAAATGCTTTAGGCCCCCTAACAGAACAATATCTAAATGACAACGGCTACAAAGACACAACGGTAACTACCGTTCTTCACCAGTGGATGGGAAGCTTCCCACAAGATGAGTCACAGGCATTTGGCGTTATATCGTGGGGCAGCGCCGTTGCTGCGCTTTCGAATGCGACAAAGGTAATTGTTAAAACCCCGCACGAGGCCATGGGCGTACCCACCATGCAGGCCAATGCACAGGGTCTACGTTGTACAAAGCAGGTACTGTCTATGCTTAAAGAGCAATCTATGAAAAGCTCTGAGCTAGACGCGGAAATGGAGATTATCAAGGCTGAAACAAGATGCATTGTGGATAAATGCTTTGCTCTTGGCGAGGGCGACGTAGCCGTTGGTTCAATTAGAGCCTTCCAGGCCGGTGCAATTGATATTCCGTTTGCGCCTAGTAAGCACACTGCAGGCAAACTACTTCCTGCTCGCGACAACGATGGAGCTATTCGCATTTTAAACCCCGGTAATCTATCTTTGAGCAAGGACTTGATCGACTTCAACCGCGAAAAAATTGAAGTTCGTGCAAAATTCGAAAACCGCGCGGCGAACTTCCAAATGGTTATTGACGATATATATGCCATAAGCAAAGGCTCGCTTGTGGGCAGAGCACGCACGAAGTAGGAGGCTTTTAACATATGAAAATTGTAGATTTCATCTGCGCACCGGCGAAAACAGGTTTTTATTTTGACGACCAAAAATCCATAAAAGGCGGTGCACATGCAGACGGCTTTGCCTATGTCGGCGAACCTGTGACAGAAGGTTTTACCTCAATTCGCCAAGCAGGAGAGGCCATTTCGTTGCTTCTCGTTTTGGAAGATGGGCAAATTGCCCACGGCGACTGCGCAGCCGTTCAATACAGTGGAGCGGGCGGACGTGACCCCTTGTTCCTTGCAAAAAATTTCATTCCGCTTATTGATACGCACATCCGCCCAAAGCTTGTTGGCAAGGAATTAGACAGCTTTAAAGACCTTGCGGAATTTGCAGAAAACATTGAAGTAAACGGCAAACGCCTACACACCGCCATTCGCTACGGCGTTAGCCAAGCAATTTTGGATGCGGTTGCCAAGGCGAAGAAAAAGACTATCAGCCAAATAGTTGCCGAGGAATACGACTGCGAACTTGCAACAAAACCGCTGTCACTCTTCACACAGTCCGGCGATTCGCGCTATGACAATGTGGACAAAATGATTATTAAGCAAGCCGCAGTTCTTCCACACGCCCTTATCAACAACGTCGATACGAAACTGGGAAAAAACGGCGAGCTTCTTGAGGACTATGTTCAGTGGCTTCGCGATCGCATACTTGCTTTGCGCGCATCTTCGCAATACGAGCCCGTTTTACACATCGATGTATATGGCACCATTGGCATGGCTTTTGGCAACGAAAACTATGAGGCCATGGCGGATTATATAGGCGTGCTAAGCCGCAAAGCCGAACCATTCCTGCTTCGCATCGAAGGCCCTATGGATATGGGAGAGCGTGAGGCACAGATGATTGGCCTTCGCGAGCTTACAAAATGTATAGATGCCAAGGGCATACACGCAGAAATTGTTGCAGACGAATGGTGCAACACCCTTGAGGACGTGAAATATTTTGCCGACAATCGAGCAGGACATATGCTGCAAATTAAAACCCCCGATTTGGGCGGTATTCAAAATACAATCGAGGCCGTGCTATATAGTAAGGCCAAGGGTGTGGGCGCATACCAAGGCGGCACTT
>CAYJLZ010000033.1:3492-17497 GCA_964371265.1 uncultured Bacteroides sp.
CGAAACAGACCGCTCTGCGCAGATTTGCGTGGCTGTTGCTATGGCAACCCAGCCCGTGCAAATTCTTGCCAAGCCCGGCATGGGAGTGGACGAGGGCTATATGATTGTATACAATGAAATGCAACGCTTGCTCGCCTTGCACGAAAGGAGTAGACGCAATGAAAAAGGAATATAAAATTTTATCGGCCACTGCTATTTTGGGCTATGGCTTTCCGATGGCCGCCTTTGAAGAGGGCATGAAGCGAAATCCCGATGTGATTGCTGTCGACGCCGGCTCCACCGATCCCGGGCCATACTACCTCGGCGCAGGTAAGTCCTTTACCGACCGCCAAGGCGTAAAGCGTGATTTGGAAATTATGCTTGAGGCAGGTATTAAGGCAGGAATACCCGTTGTTATTGGCACTGCAGGCGGTAGCGGCGCACGCAACCATTTGCAGTGGTGTGCAAACATTGTGGAGGAAATTTCAAAGGAAAAGGACTTGCACTATAAGCTTGCGCTTATCTCATCTGATTATGATAAGGACACCGTAAAGGCTGCACTTCGAGCAGGCAAAATTAAAGCACTAAGCCCTGCGCCCGAGCTTACAGAACAGGCAATTGAAGAGACGACAAACATAGTAGGCCAAATGGGTGTAGAGCCTTTTATACGTGCATTGGATGCAGGTGCACAGGTTATTCTCGCAGGGCGAGCTTATGACCCGTCAGTATTCGCTGCACCGGCACTTCGCGCCGGTTATGATAAAGGTCTCGCTCTCCATCTTGGCAAAATTTTAGAGTGCGCAGCCATTTGCTGCCTACCCGGCAGCGGATCGGACTGCATGTTCGGCTATCTGGGCGAAGACTATTTCCGTCTCGAGCCCCTAAGCCCAAACCGCAAAGCGACAACTACCTCGGTTGCAGCGCACACGCTGTATGAAAAATCAAATCCCTATCTACTTCCCGGCCCCGGTGGGCACTTAGATTTAACCGGATGTGAATTCATACAAGATACTGACACGACAGTGACCGTTAAAGGCAGCAAATATGTTAATGCTAATACCTATACCGTCAAACTCGAGGGTGC
This sequence comes from uncultured Bacteroides sp., assembly GCA_964371265.1. Taxonomy (GTDB): domain Bacteria; phylum Bacillota; class Clostridia; order Oscillospirales; family Ruminococcaceae; genus Ruthenibacterium. The sequence continues at coordinate 4,556 of CAYJLZ010000033.1, forward strand.
AGCGCTTGTGGGTTATAGAACCGTGTCGATTGCCGGTACAAGAGATCCCATTATGATCTCGAAAATTGACGATATTATCGAAGGTGTAAAGGCTCGTGTTGCGGATAATTTTGAAGGAAAACAGTGGAAATATTACCTAAACTTCAATATTTACGGCAAAAACGGAGTTATGGCAGAAATTGAGCCAAAACCCCATACAGACGGCGCACACGAACTTGGCATCGTCATCGAGGCAGTTGCAGACACACAAGAGCAGGCGGATACTATATGCTCGTTTGCACGCTCCACCATGCTACATTTTGGCTACGAGGGTCGTGTTGCCACAGCGGGCAACCTCGCCTTCCCGTATTCTCCAAGCGACTTCCATGGGGGAGAGGTCTACCGATTCACCATGTGCCATATTATGGACACGCCCGACCCTTGCGCACCATTTCCTATCGAATACAAAGACGTTTAGGGAGGAAATATAATGAAAACAAAATTGACAGACGCAGCACACGTTATACGCAGTAAAAACGCCGGCCCCTACGAGCTCACGCTCGATATTATGTTTAAAACGAGGGCGCTGTTTGAAGAAGCAATCGCAAAAAATGTATTCAACAAAGCTCTAATTTGCAAGCTCTATGGCATAGGTGAGGAAAAAATACTAAGCATAGTGGAATTTTTACCGGCTAACGCTATAAAAGTTACCATAGAGCGCCCGAGATGCTCCGGCGACATAGGCGAGACCGATGTTTACGGTGCGCAACAACACGCACCCCTTCTCAGCATTGAATATTAAGGAGGTGGCAACTTGATAGAGCTCCGTGGCCAATTGCGCAACCATTTGTACAGCACCTTCTTCGCCCCACGCGGCAGTACACGCATGTATGCGCTAGGCAACCAAATTGCACAACAGTATCTCTCTCCCAATGACCTACTCATCGGTGTCATCGGCGAAGCAGGCTCGGGCAAGAGCATGCTAATTAAGGGCATGTTCCCGGGTCTTGAATTGACAAACGATGACAGTGGCCTCAACATCAGGCCATTGCCGCTAATGGATTTGGAGGCAGGTGGTTTTTTTAAACCGCACACCTTCCATTTGGACGTGCGCTTCGAGAGTGCATTTTACCAGATGTACGAGCTTGCCGATGCTATTTCTGCTGCTATTGATAATGGCAGACGCGTAATTGTCGAGCACTACGAGCTGGTTTATCCCCTGCTAAAGCGCAATGCAAATTTGCTTATAGGCATCGGCTCGGAGATTATCATCACACGCCCCACCATTTTTGGCCCACTGCCGGGAGACCTTGCAGACCATGTTCTGCCCTCGATAGTTTTTCGTAAAATGGCGCACTCCGCTGAGGACTTAGTCGAGATTTTTTTACCAAAGGAATTGCGTGACATATGTGAGCACGGTGACATTCGACATGGGTTTTTAATCACATTTCCGTTTAAACCACAGCTGTGCATCCCGGACCTGGAAAAACAGGTGCAAGCCTTGATAGAACAAGATCTGTCCATCGACTATATAGACGATACGCATGTTAAAATCGGTGAATATCTCCATCCATGCACAGGCCCACGCACTCACATGGTTAGCACAGGCAAGATAGAAAAATTCCATCTTTTGCCTGAGTTCTTCTACGACCCGAACATTGATGCTCATCATCTTGTTGGCCTTGTGGGAGATGAACCAAACCTACGCGACAACGATTATAATAAAATATTGCTTTAATGCAACATTAACAAACCCCCACTGCAATTTTTGCAGTGGGGGTTTATGTATAACATCAAATTAAAACAACTGTTTTCCTGCCGCTGCCGGATTTGCACTTTCATCAAATATTTTATCAACTGCAAAAGTCCAAACAGCTTTAATTTGCATATTCATTTTTGCAAAATTTTCAGCAACAGCATCATATAATGCTCCATCTGTGCAACGTGCCATAACAGTACAGTTAACTAGGTAAGATTCCATACCTTTTACAGCGAGCAGAGCTGCTTTGTTGTTTACTTTAAGGTTAGCAGCTGTTGTATTCATCATTACTTCAGCAACTGCCATCGTATTTTGGTCAACTACCATAATACTACCTGCTACAATCGAGTGAACTTCGCCATCTTTTGATACTGTGCTTATTACTTTAGTGCTTTCTTTATCGCTAAAAAGTTTGCTCACATTTTCTAAATTTTTCATCGTCCATTCTCCTTAATAAGTTTTTGTTATTGACTTTGTTTTTCTTAGTTAGTATAATATTAGCATATAAAAAATATGTAGTCAATAACGCAAATAAACATGAGGAGCTAAGGAAAATATGAGTAAGTGCAAAGCTGACCACTGCCCTTGCAGTAAAGAATGTCCATTGCAAATGGCTCTTAAAAAAATTGGTGGCAAGTGGAAAATTCCAATTATTTGTGCGCTTTCATCCGGCGAAGGTATTAGGTATAACGAGCTTATGAAAAAAGTGAATGGAATTACAAATACAATGCTCGCCTCTTCTTTAAAAGATTTAGAAAGAGACGGTTTAATTACAAGAGTGCAATATAACGAGATGCCAATTCGTGTGGAATATTTTATTACAGAAAAATCAAAAGAACTTATTCCTACTTTGCAATTGCTGGCAAAATGGGCAGTAGTTTAAATAATGTTAAAAAATAATGTTTCACCTTTTTATCTTCCGGTTCTAACAAAACCTATTGTTTATAGTCTCATTTTTGCTACTTTTAATTATAAAAGAGACATTGAGTTCAAATTAAGAACTCGATGTCTCTTTATTTTTTAAAGCTAGAAAAAGATAATTTTGCCATTGTTGTTGCGTATTTTGAAAAATACAGTTGCGAATATTTTAAGTTAAAACCCTTACATTCTGCCGATAATGGTTTAAGGTAGTCAGTACATCTTTAATCATTTGTCGTAACAATAATTTGTGATTTTTTATTAAACTCTTCAAATTTTAACTTTGCTTCTATTAGTTCTTCTCTCAAATTACTATTTTCCAAAATTTTTATAAGCTTTTCATAATTTTCAAATATCCGCATGTAATCTGACGATGTGCTATCATCATCTTCGGCAAGTAATTCCAAAGTTTTTATATGCTTATTTTGCATTTTTACTGCCTCGCCAATTCTATTCATTTTCACTAAAATATCACGTCTTGCCTCTACATTTTCAAATAACAACTCCGATACATATTCCGAGGGTTTGGTGCTGTTTTGTTTGTTGCTGTACGTTTTTTCATATATTGTTATAGCCTTTTCGTATTGCCCAATTTTGTCATTAGCAAATATTTTTGCAATGTTGTCTAAATTATAGTAATGGCCATTACTATAAAATTCTTTTGGATCTTCTTTTTCTAACTGAGTTAAAAGTTTGTACACCTTTTCGGCTATTTCTAACGCCACATCTTCTCTTTTACAAATAATAAAATAACTTGCATGCATAACATGTGTTCTTATCATCTCGCTGCTGGTAAGAGCATTTTCTTTTGTTGTGTAATTATCCTCGGGATAATCAATTATCATTTGCATCATCTCTTTGTAGCTTATGTCAAAATACTTATAAGCAAGCTCATATTCTTTAAGTTCAATATATTCTTCGGCTAAATATGTGCTCGATTCTGAATTCTCCATGCCTTGTTCTTTTTCTTTCTCTATTAGCAAAAGCAACGATTTAACTGCGTTTTCATGGTCCAGCTCACTTATAAATTCTTGCGAAACATCATAATATCCCTGCAATACTTTAAACTTAGTATCATCGTCTTTTTTAAGCTCAAAAATCTTTTCACGTATCGATAGCATTTTAAATGCTATATCTTTTCTTGCAACTTTACACTCTTCTATCAGTGTAAAACACAGCATAAAAACACTACTAATTTCCTTATAAATTGTAAGTACCGTTAAATAATCCTGTGCTGTTTTTGCGCTTTTACATAACTTGTCTGCAAACGCATAATATCTGCGAGCCACAGGCAAATGAAACTCATCATTAAGTCGCGGTGTTTGCATAAAATATTTGCGAAAAGATGTAATAATTGAATAAATAAAAAATTCATCGCCGCCGTAGTTAGTAGCGCTATCAATAAATTCACACGTCCATTTTGTATCTTCTAGCGCCATAAGATACAACCCATATGCATCCACAGCAGGCTGCTCAAAGTACACCTCTTCTTGTGCAAAATCATAACTTATACGGGAGTGTTTATTTTTTGAAAGACGCTTTACAAAAAACTCTTTCTCGTCGTTTTTGCATGCGTAGTAGTCAAGGTAATCACGTTTCATTTCGTGCTTATCGTTTAGGCCAAGCACATAGCGAAATATTTTTTCACAATACGGTTTTATGTTTACTCTTGCGCAAAAAGCACGCTTTCTCTCTACACTCACAAATTCAAGCTTTGAAAAATGATTATACTCGAACAAACCTTTTGTGTATCTTAAAAACCTCTCTATGTCTAGTGCATTCCATTTCACTCCGTAATATTCTAATAACTTTTGCAATTCTCTGTCTTTTAAACCCTTATACGATACTGCAATAAAATAAACAAGGTCTTTACAAAATACCTCATCAATTCTCTCTATTGTTTCAGTTATCATATTAGTATATAAATCGTTTATGTTATCAGGTGAGGTGTCTATCACATTTTCCAAAAATAAGTTAATGCCACTCGCCCCGGCTCCGTAATCGTCTGCTTTTTTAAAATCGTCGCTGTCAAGCATTAAAAGCCTCTGTAAAAGTACGCTCAAATAAAGTGCATTTTCAGAATTTTTCATGTCGATCATCTTCATCTTCAGCTTTTCAGCAAGCTCTTTATTATGATAGCTAAGTACGCCTTCTATAACTTTTTGTTTATCGCTTTTGCTTAGTTTTTTTAATTCGTAAATAAAGTTGTTTAACTTTTCTCTCTTATAGTTGCCGTATTTAGCTTTAATATCTCTCGCTTGCTTTAACTTCATATCATCCCTTACAGATGCTACAAAAGATACATTTTTCGGCATTACTTCAGGTATAAAATCCAAAAAATTCGAAGTTGTACTAAAAAGGTATTCTTTTGCACTGTAAGATAAATGCAATTCATCGCAAAATATAAACAGCCTTTTTTCACTATTGTGTGCATATTTTTTGCTATATTCATTTATATAATTCTCTACAATACTACAAACTTTATCTAGCGGCAAACCTTTTTCATAAGTATCTTGGCTTGTTTCATCTGTGTGGTGTACGTTCAAAAGTTCTTCAAGCTTATACATAATTTGGCGCATAACTAGCTCACTCGTCGCCGAATACTCCGAATTTTTAAAAGACACATATATTGTATCAAATTTTTCGCTTATGGTTTCATGTAGGCCACTCATTAAAATGCTCTTGCCGCAACCCTCCTCGCCACGCAAAAAAAACGCACGGTAATTGTTTTGGCAAAGCTGTTTTTCACACTCGGCAAGTTCTTTTTTGCGTGCCAAAAAAATTTTATTGTTGCGCTGTAATTGCGCTTTATTTACATTAACCGCACACTCTTGCCAAGACAGGTTTCTCAAGTCTTCAAATTCCTGATTAAAAAGCTCTTTTACATCGTTGTAAATCATCTCGCTAAATTCATCGGGCACTATTTGAGTATCATTAACACTGTCCCACTTGCAAGTGTATGTTTTTACATAAGCGCCCGAATTTTTAATTTTTTCTTTTAATTCATTTAATTTTCTAATGCTGTCTTCGTTTTCTTCTTTATAAAAAGCAGTATAATCGTTTGGAACCTGTATCTCATCTCGGAAATAAAAAAGGCATCTGTCCAGTTTTCTATCCTCTGCCAATGCCCCATACTCAATTTCAAGTGCTGTTACACTTTTTTCAAAATCATAAATCGGATATTTTTTTCTGTTTGTTACTTGTTCCAGTTTGTCTTTCGGCGGTACCCAGCCGTATCTATCTCCTATAAATATCAACATATATGGCCTCGAGGAGTCTATTGCATCAAGGCATACCGACAGAACTTTTTCGCTACTTGTATCGCTCTCTAAATGTTCTGTATCAACACCCCACCTCAAGTCAATAAAACGAAAACTCTCGCCAAAATTTTTCGAATAATCATTAAGCTTGGGTAAAACTTCTATCATTAAATTATCACGCTCTTTTTGCATATCACGAAATGTGCTAGATACAAAAATAGATTTCATATTTACGCTCCTTATATAACTTATAACTTGTTAGGTGTTTATTTTACAATTTGATGCAAGCATGCCCAATAAATGCATTTTACTACTAAGATAGTACGTCTTACTAATAATTTTACAAAATCAAGCACGATTAGTCAACAAAGCTCTTATGTTAGTAGTATTACAAAAAAACAGCTTGGTACAGTAATGTACCAAGCTGTTTTTTTGTTTGCTTATTTATAAGATAGTTAGAGTACTACTATTAATTACGTAATATTTTAAATATGTATTATTATTTTTTGTTTAACATAAATGCATTAAAACGCTTTATTGTACGTATTAAACTCTCCAACTGCCTCTACTTTTTCTGGCCCTATCGGTGCAAAACGCAACATAACATACTCTGCATTTAAAAGGCAATCGTCTTTGCTTTTTTTAATTACATTCCACATTTCTTTTGAAAGGTCTACAATTATTTCTTTATAATTTGGGTTGTCTATTTCATTTGCAAGCTCATGTGGGTCTTTATTTAAATCGTAAAACTCATCATAATCAAATCCGTTAAATACGTATTTATAGTTATGTTTCCATACAATTCTCTGCGTATAGGCATAGCGCTGGCCTTGAAACTCGCTAAATGATATTTTATCGCTACCATCTTTACCGTTTATATATGGCACCATTGAAGTTCCGTCTATATTGCCATCAAGCTGTGGCAAGTTCATCAATTCAAGTATTGTAGGCGCCATGTCTATTGTTGTGGTGTGTACATCGCAATCAATGTTAGTGTTAATGCCAAGCGGCGGCTTTATTGTGTATGGTATGTGGTAAACTTCTTCAAACGACGTTACACCTTTGCAAAACATTCCGTGCGCACCTAGCATATCGCCATGGTCAGTTGTAAATACAATCATCGTGTCATCGTACAAATTATTATCTTTTAAGTATTTTACAAGCCTGCCAAGTTGCATATCTACAAGTGTTGTATATGCATAATAACAAGCTATTGTTTTTTTGTACTCTTCCCTAGTCATGTCTTTATAAACACTGTTTATTCGCTTATACACATTCGGTCTGTTTTTTAAATCGTCATCAAAATTTTCGGGCAGCTGTATTTCATCTAAATTGTATTGGTTATAAATTTCTTCGGGCACTGCGTACGGGTCGTGCGGGGCATAAGTTGATAGCGTTGTAAAAAACGGTTTTCCGCTGTTTTTGTGCTTTTCAATAAATTCTATGCCCTTTTCATAAATAAAGTGCTCTTCTGTTGCGGTACTGTCCTCTTTAAATACGCCGCAAATTGTTTTATCCATATATCCGTCTGTTTTTATTATCACTTTATCTATCGGTGTAAGGTTTACTTTTGGCAAATCTCTCTCTGTCATAAAATCATCAATACCAAAAGCGTTTAAATCAAAACTTCTTTCTATATGCCATTTGCCGTAATACGCAGTGTTATAATCAGCCTGTTTAAACTTAGTGTATATATTGTCTAAGCTTCTGTCATATTTCGAGCGATACTCCGGCACTGTGTGGGTGCAGTCAATTATTCCGTGGTTGTGCGGTAACATGCCCGTTATAAGCGATGCCCTAGACGGAGAGCATATGGCATTTACTGTGTGCGCTTTGTTAAAGCGTATGCTCTCGCCCATTAGCTTGTTAAGGTTTGGCGTTTTGCAAATATTATTATCGGTAATACATGCTTTTTGCTGTTGATCTACAAGCAGTAAAATTATATTTTTTTTCATTTAGCTCTCCTGTGCTCTCTTCTTTTTGCCGTCCATAAACTTTCTTATCATTGGGTATGCAAGTGATAAAAATGCTAAAATCATTATTATAAGCGATATTGGCCTTGTAAAAAACACGCTTACATTACCCTGTGAAAGTATTAGCGAGCGGCGCAAATTAGCCTCCATTAATTTACCAAGCACAAGCGCAATAATAAACGGAGCAATTGGAAAATCAAACTTTCTTAATATATAGCCAACTATGCCAAAAATCATCATTAATGTTATATTGAAAGAGGTGCTTGATATAGAGTATGCACCCACAACGCAGAACATTAAAATAGAAGGTATAAGAATTGGAACTGGCACTTTAATTAAGTTTGCAAACAGCCTTGTAAATGTAATTCCCTCTAATAGCATAAACACGTTAACAAGTAGCAAACCACCCATTATTGCATAAACCCAAGAACTACCCTGTTCGAATAAAGACGGGCCCGGTATAATACCTTGCATAGTAAGTGCACCTATTAAAACTGCAACAGATGCATCACCTGGTATTCCTAAAGTCAAAAGTGGTATAAGTGTTGCGCCTGTTGTGGCATTGTTTCCGCACTCGGGTGCCACAATACCCTCTACGCAGCCTTTGCCAAATTCATCTTGATTTTTAGCAGTTCTTCTTGCCTCGTTGTACGATAGCATAGCTGCAATAGCGCCACCTGTACCCGGTAGTGCACCAAGGCCTATGCCTATTAAAGATGATCTAATCATTGTTTTCCAATACTTAAATATTTCTTTTAGCTTAATAGTTGCCTTACTATATCCTACCTTAATTGCTTCTTGGTTGCTGTTGTTTGTTAATGTAACGCTTTTATCAATAACTTCGGTAACTGCAAAAACACCAAGCATAATTGCAACCGAAGAAATACCGGCAAGTAAGTACATGTTACCAAACATAAAACGTTCTACACCCTCACTGCTGTCGATACCAACTGTGGATATTGCAAGGCCAAGGCATGCCATAATAACACCTTTTATGGGTTTATCTCCTGCTATACCTATTGCAGCCGACATGCCAAAAATACAAAGCGCAAAAAATTCAGGCGCACCAAATTTTGTTGCTACGGTTGCTATTTGCGGTGCAAAAAACAAAAGTGCAATACAGCTAACAACACCGCCTACAAACGAACTTACAAGAGCAATTTTTAGTGCATCTCCCGCTTTGCCTTTTTGAGACATTGTATAGCCATCAAATACAGTTGCACAAGCTGCCGGAGTACCCGGTGTGTTTATTAAAATAGCCGCAATGGATCCGCCAAAAGTACCGCCGCAGTATGTTCCCAGCAATAAATACATTGACGCATAAGAGTCCATACCAAAAGTAAAAGGTAGTAAAACAGCAATTGCAAAAACAACGTTAAGCCCGGGAAGTGAGCCAATAATAATACCTGCTGCTACGCCAACGGCCATCATTAAAAGGTTTAACGGCATAAGTATTTCCATCAAAATATCTAACATTTTATAAACCTCCTAAAGTGAAATATTAAGCAAAAATTTAAATACAACATAAACAATTATACCCACAGCATATGTTATTGCATAATATTTAATATTTTTACATTTTAAAGATATAAGGTAAAGTGGTATCATTACCGCCGTAGATATAATATAGCCAAGATAGTGAAACATAACAGCATATGCTGCCAGCAATGCAAAAAAATACAGTGGAGCAAGTGTGCCCATTATTAGCTTTGGCAATGGTGTTCCGCTTTTATCTTCAAGTTTTGCTATTTTTAATATTGTAGATATTATACCTATAACAGAAACTCCACCCATTGTTGCAAACAAAAGGTTTGGGAAAGTTCTGCTTGTAAATGTAATGTCCCCGCTCCACGAATCGCGCAATTGTATTTGCTGTGGTATTATAACAACGTAAAACAAAATACTTATTACAACTAACAGCGAGTACATAAAAATATCTTTTTTTAGTTTATCCATTTTACTCTCCATTCTACAAGGTAGAAGTTTAATATATTGCTTAAGTAAAATGCCTTGTACCCAAGATACAAGGCATTTTTGTATTAACTTATTTTGCCATGCCTAGTTCTTCAAGTAAAACTGCATATATCTCTCTTGCGTTTGTTAATTCTGCTTCAATATCGGCTTCGTCCATTATTTCCATACTACCAAGTCCGCTATCAATCAAATATTGTTGATATTCATCACTCATAATTGCAGTATTAATGCTCTCTTTTAATATATCTACAATTTCCTCAGGTGTATCTCTTCTTATGGCAATACATTGTAGTGCAAAATATGCATTCATTCCCTCTACGCCGTATTCGCCAATATAAGGTACGCCCGGTGCAATTGGGTCTTCTTCGTTGCTCATTACCATTAATACTTTAACTTCGCCTTTTTCTGCGGCCACTACATTAACAGGGGTGTCTAGCACAGCAAAATCTATCTCGTTATTTAAAAGTGCCGCTGTAACTTCTGCGCCGCCGTTGTATGGCACAAATACACCTGTTTCGCTCTCAAGTTGTCCTAAGGCATCTACAATTGCAAGGTGCGAAGCTGCGCCTGCATTTGATACTGTATATGTAAATCTCTCGCCCGAATTAATTAAGTCCATTATTTCGTCGGCAGAATTGTAGGGTGAATCCGGGCCAACTACTACTGAATATGTCATTAGTGGTTTAATAAGGCTAATAACTCTTAAATCCTCAGCAGGGTCATAAGCAATTTCTGTCATAAGCGGTTGCAAAAGCATTGCGCTTGAAGATGTTGTTACAAGTGTGTGGCCGTCTGCGTCGCGGTTAACCGCCTCTAGTGTTCCTATTGTGTTGGAAGCGCCTGCAATATTTTCAACAATTACATTGCCGTCAATGTCCATATTTTCAATAATAGCTCTTGTGGGAATATCTAGCGGTGCGCCTGCATCTGCCGAAACTATCCAGCTAATGTTTTTTGTCGGAAAATCTACTGCTTGCTCTGCGCCTGATTCTTGTGTAGCTGCACTTTCGTCCTGTGCCGGTTGTTCATCTTGTGCCTGTTGGTTTGCCGGTGCATTTGCGCAAGATGCAAATGCAAGTAGCATTGTGCCAATTAAAATTAGTGCTAATATCTTTTTCATAATTCTTTACTCCTCGTTTTGTTTGTTTATATCGTTAATGGCCTCCATTGCATGAATTGTATCCAGTACGAACTTGTGTGTAGGTGCATTTATGTTTAGCCTATTTGCCGTTTTAACAACTGCACCGGTTATTGTATCAACTTCTGTTTTACGGCCGTTTTGCATGTCTGCCGATATAGATGTTACGCCCTCTTTTGAATTTGTTGTGGTAAACTCAATTTTTTCCAAAAATTCTTTTTCTTCGGCTTTAAGCCCCAAAGCCTTTGCCACAAAACAGGCCTCATGCAGCAAATTTAAAACCATATTTTTTGCATTTTCATTTTCTTTTAAAAAGCCTATTTTACATTTTAAAACGCCCGTTGTTGCACTTAGCGAGGCATTCATTATAAGCTTGTTCCAAATAAGCTGTTGAATGTTGCTATGAATGTGTGTATCAAAACCACAGCAGTCGAAGCTTTGTTTTACCTTGTTTAAAAACTTCTCATTGTCACTGCACAGCATGCCAACATTTGTTATGCCTTTTCCACCTCTTCTTATAACACCTGTATCAATTACAGCCCCGTTGTCTTGTGTTGTTCCAATAATAGTTCGTTCTCTTGCTACAAACTCACTCAAAATATCTTCGTGGCCTGCACCGTTTTGCAGTGTTAAAACGTATGTATTTTTACCAATAAGGTTTTTGTTTGCTTCTAGTGCTTTTTTCGAGTACATTGCTTTTACAAATAAAATTATAAGATCAAAAGTTATTTCTTCACCTTTATATATTTGTGGAAAATATGTGTTTTCTGCCGCGTCTTCGTGCAAACACACACCGTTTTTTTCAATATGCTCAAGCAACTGTGTGTTTACATCTATCATATAAACATTGTTTTTGCCCGATAATTTACCCCCGTAAATAGAGCCCATAACCCCTGCGCCAATAACTGCAATATTCACTTTAATCTCCATTCTGTGCACAGCACAAATAACTTTTAAAATCTCCGTGCAGAATGGAGATTAATTGGCATGTGCGTAGCACCGCCTTTTTAATAAATGATAGCGTGATTTTTCACGCTATACTCCTTAAATTATGCTAGCATTTATTTTAACTACAACTTTTCTTATTTCAATAGGCTTATCAAATGCAACTGCCGGCCTGTGAACATCGTCGGTAAAAAACACACAAAAGTAACCCGGCTTCATTGTAATAAATGTCTCGTTATATGCCCTTTTGTAAAATATTAAATCTCGCTCATCTATTTTTTCATCAATTTCATATTCTGTTGTTAAAATTGCTGTACCTATTTTTTCTTCACCGGATATTAAATACTGCAAGTCTAAATACTTTTCATGTGTTTCCGGTCTTGTATTGTTAAACTCCTGTGTTTGCTTATGAAAAACCTGTGCAAAAATATTTTTACCGTCTATTTCATAAACGCCATCTTCTAAATTATCAAAATTTGTGTTTTTTAAAAAATTTATAGCTTTTATTATTGCCGGCGCATAATTTTTATTGTTGCCATTTAAGTTAATTGATGAAAATATCATACTTTCTCCCTTATGTTGTTTGTCTTTCTACTATGTTTAAATTTACTTTGTAATGCTTTTTTGGGTTTTTTCCGTTTAAAATATTCATTATTAAATCCGAAGATATTTTTCCAAGCAACTCTACTTTTGTGTTTAACGATGTAATCTTCGGTTTCGACATTTGTGCATACATAGAGTTGTTTATACCTATTACCGAAACCTCTTCGGGAATTTTTTTACCCATTTCTAAAAGTGCATTTGTACCTGCATATGCAAGCAAATCGCTTGAATAAATAATTGCATCTGTCTTCGGGTTATTTTTCATCAGTTCAGTTGTTTTGCTATAAGCATCTTCCAATGTAAACTCGCAGTTAACAATGTTTAAATCTTTTTCCTTGTATCCTAAAGATGTCATTTTTTCAATAAAGCCGTCTTTTTTACGGCGACCACTTG
>CAYJLZ010000033.1:17507-19320 GCA_964371265.1 uncultured Bacteroides sp.
AATGTACGCAATGTTGGTTTTACCCTTTGTGTGTAAAAGCTCCACGCATTTAGCCAGACCATCAAATTCATTTGCCAAAATACTCCACACATTTTCCAATTTGCTATGCCCGTTAACCATAATAACAGGTCCCTTTGCAAAGTGCTTAACTATGCTATTGGTAATAAGTTTATTTTCATATATAGAGCCCACAAGTACAATTGCTTCCACTTTGCGTTTTGACAAAATGTTTATGCTTGTGTCTATTCTCGATTCATCTTTGCTTGTGTTCATAATAACAGCACAGTATCCGTTTTCGGTAAGTTCTTTTTCTATGCTGTAAGATATAGAATTCCAGTGTTGATTTCTAATATCTTCGGTTAAAATACCTATCAATTTACTGCCGCCGTTTACAAGTCCTTGTGCGTTATAATCCGGTGCAAAGTCGTATTTTTGCAACACTTTGTTTATTCGCTCAACCGTATCGGTTTTAAATTTACCTTTTCCGCTTATAACTCTGGATACTGTTGTAGCAGAGGTATTTGCCTCTTTAGCTATGTCGTAAATTGTTATTTTATTACCTTTGTTCAATTGTAAAACTCACCAACCCTTCTTTTGTGTAAGTTATTATTGTACAAATACCATTTTGTTGGCTTGTTAAAACAATATCACACAACCATAAGTTGCGCAATCGGTTGCGTATTTTTTGTATGTTAGTATAATTGCAATCTATAATTTTAGTTATTTTTCACAATTTACTAATTTATATAAACAAAATAAAAATATCCAAATATACACATTTGTCTAACAACAGCTTTATGCCTCAGCACTTATGCTTTATTTGTTATAGTAGTTATAAAATATTTGCAGGCGAAATACCGATTTAAAAAAGAAACAGCCATGCCTTTATTGCTTTAAAATTAATGTTCCCCGTGATAACTATTGAGCCATAACAACACTGCAAAATTATAGCCTACATTGTCATAATCGTTTTTTGCAAGTTACAAGTTATATGTATTGCACAAAAACAATTTAAATATATAAACATATTACACAGTAATTAAAAATGTCACAAAAAAGTTGTGCCAAACTTAATTTTCTTTGTGTTGATTGCATAAAACGCATATGCTATACTATGCTCAAGATGATAAATGAGCTCATTAAAAATCACTAAAATTATTATTAGGTGGTTACAATTATGAAAAACAAAGTTCAAGGGTTTGGAAGATTTTTAAGCGGAATGGTTATGCCAAACATAGGCGCCTTTATTGCTAGGGGTTTAATAACAGCTTTATTTATACCTGCCGGCTGGTTTCCCAACGAGGCACTTGCAACAATGGTAGGTCCCATGCTTTCTTACTTATTGCCTATTTTAATTGGCTACACCGGCGGTAAAATGATTGCTGATGTTAGGGGCGGTGTTATTGGTGCAATTGCCACTTTTGGTGTAATTGTTGGCTCGCCTGCCACACCTATGCTTTTAGGTGCAATGATTTGCGGCCCTTTAGGCGGCGTAGTTATTAAGTATTTTGATAAATCAGTAGAAAACAAAATACCTGCCGGCTTTGAAATGATAATAAATATTTTTTCGGTTGGTATTTTAGGCGCAGTACTTGCAGGAGTTTCGTTTTTTGGCATTGGCCCACTTGTTGAAATAGGAACACAGGCACTTGGAAGCGGTGTTGAGGCGCTTGTATCGTTAGGACTATTGCCGCTTGTATCTATATTGGTAGAGCCTGCAAAAGTTCTATTTTTAAACAACGCAATAAACCATGGTGTTTTTACGCCTCTTGGTGCTCAAGAAGTTTTAGAGACAGGTAAATCTATTTTTTAC
>CAYJLZ010000034.1:0-18973 GCA_964371265.1 uncultured Bacteroides sp.
GTAGCTATATCGCACTACGGTATGGCGAGCTCGCGGTAAAATGACCCTGAGACGAGATTGCTTAAAAGATAAATTGCAGCACAAAAAACTACGATAAAACGCAAGAAAATCAAATATGGGGGTGTAGCTCACCTGGGAGGGCGAGCCTGCGGTAAAATGACCCTTGAAAATAGAACTAACTGTTAAAAAACATTTAATATAGTTGAAAATTTATAAACAAAAAACTCGCCTACGGCTTTTGCTGTAAGCGAGTTTTTAATTGGTATAAAATTAAATAATCACATGGATTTGAGGCTTATACATATCACCTTACCATTTATAATAGTAACTATCAACTATTTCAACAAGTTTGTTTTGTACATACAATTTTATTTTTTTGATGCTTTTTGTTTGTGATGTTAACGAAATGCTGTTGGATTTTGCTACTACGTTAAAGTATACACCACTAATACATAAAAAGAATGAAACTGTTTTCCAATTTGCGGGCAATGCACAGTTAATTGACAGAATATTGTCGATAAATTGCAAACCACAAAAGCCTTGAATGACACAATTCCATATACCGCCAAGGGCAGCAGCATGTATCCCATCTTGAGAAATGTAAGGGCTGTTGTTTACATCTATTTCTATTGCCTTGCAGAAAAATTTATATGCAAGTTCACTATTGTTGTTTCTTGCGTATGCTATAGAATGTACACATATACTTAGTGAAGAATCATGAATTGTCCTTTTTTCATAAAACTCTATATTTTTACTTTGAATGTTGCCTGAAAATAAATTTGGTAAAAGATTTAACAGCATAACTACATCCGCTTGCTTTAAAACCTGCATTTCAATTATTTCTTGTCTGCTGTAATCAAATAGTATCTCTTGTTTAGCTTTTGCGCTTTTGTACTTTGCAATATTTGAAAGCTCTTTTTTATTCAAAAAAGTATCATCCTGTGGAATTATGCCGTTGCTGTTATGCTGTGGCAAATAAATATATTTTAAAAATTTGTTGTATTTGTCTTTTCTAATATTGTCAGCGCTTTTAGTATTAGTTAAAATTTGTAGTGCTATTTTTACATTATAATTAGCAAGGTAGTTTGTATATGCATTGTTGTCAATATGTTCGGTATATTCATCAGGGCCTATAATATCAAGTATTTCAAAGCACTCACGCTCTTTTACCCAAGTTGCTCGAGAACACCAAAAGTCAGCACACTCTAAAATAATTTCATATCCATACTTTATCATAGTTTCTTCATCGTTAGTAGACAGGTAATACGCCCAAACGGAATATGCAATATCAGCTGTAATATGATGCTCTTTAATTGCGGACCATATTTTATTTGCGATACCGGTATAAATATTTAAAGCAGCATATTTAGGCGTTTGCTCATTTCCGCCTTTAGCAACTTCCCAAGGGTACATTGCGCCTTTATAACCATATTCCAAAGCTTTTTTCTTTGCGCCTTTTAAGCCGTTATGCCTAAATATAATATTGTTTTTGGCAATTTGTGGGAAAACGTGTTGAAACATTGGCAAATTGAAAATTTCGCTATCCCAAAAAACATGCCCCTTATAACCTTCTCCGGTTAAGCCTTTGGCGGCAATTCCCACTTTGTTTGTGTGAAAAGGAGTCATACCCATAATGTGGTATTGAGAAAATAAAATTGCAGCTTTTTCCTTTATGCTTGCGCCTTCAATTTCTATTTTTGCATACTTCCAAAATTCATTTAGCTTCAAAATATGTAAAATCAACAAATCTTCATAAGACTTGTTGACACATTGATTGAATTGATTTTTATCTTTGTCTAAATTTAAATTGCTTTTTACATAAGAATATTTGCAAAAGGTCAAAGGCTCGTTTTTTGCAAGTTCGAAACAATACTTGCCGAAAATCCCTTTTCTTTTTACATAGTAGTCCTTTCGGATTTCATTTTTACTAAACTTGCATTCGGTAAATATCGAAATTAATTTTTTCTTTTTTATATAACTAGCACTGTGAAGAGTTTTGCCACCATAAATGCGTAAATTGTCATAGTTAAAATGTGATTGCCCACTGTTAGTTATTGAGCCGTCGATGCCTGTATCTATGCAAATTGTTGAATTGCCACTTAACATGGTTATTTCAACTTTGTGGCAAAATAATGATAAATCATCTTTGGATGCAAATCGCTTAGTTTTGATAAGAAGGTGAGCATTGTTAATGGTTTTTAATTCTGTTTCAAAAATTAATTCGCCTGTTTGTAAATTTAGCCTGCGACTATAATTAACAATTTCGCATCTGTCAATAAATACATCTTCACCATCTACTTCAATTGATATACGTGTAAAGTCAGGGCAGTTTACAAGCTCTTCAACTTGATTGTTTGCATGTTTGTTAAAAAAACCCGCTACAAATAAACCTCGCGACTCTTCTAAGGTTTGGAACTCAAAGCTTGCCCTAACACCCATAAACCCATTGCATTGAGCAAATAAAGATTCTGTCTTTTTAATAAATTTGGTGTTGTAACACTTTTCTTCAAGAAAAATGTCGCTGTTTTCTTCAATTGTGTAGTAGTGCATTATTGCTCCTCACCATAATTATATTTTTTAAAATACAGCTATATAATAATTTATTAGATATGCATTACATAAACTGTTTGACATATGAAATTGATTTTATATATTCTTCCAATGGGTTAGCACCTCTAATACGCCCCTCGTTAACAATGTTGCCTGTATATCCAATTATCTTTAATGTTTCAATATGGCGCTTAAAATCAATGCTGCCGCTTCCGGGCTGATATCTGTGGTTTTCTGCTATGTGAACATGCGCAACATAGTCTTTGTGTTGTTCAAGAGCTTTAGAAATATCGTCTTCCTCTATGCTCATATGATAAAAATCACATGTGAGCTTTACCATTTCAAAATTGCCTTCCTTTATAATTGATACACCATCTTGCAATGTATTAATCATATGGTCTTGGTATCTGTTCAAAGGCTCTAGGCAAATAACAATATTATGTTTTTTTGCACAACATTCTAACTCTTTAAGAGAATTAATAATAGCTGCAGTATCTCCTTGTGTTGTTCTTGGGCTTACCATAGGCGGTAAACGATGCGTAAACATACCCCATGCAGCAGGAACAACAACGCTTGTTGCTCCTATTTGCTCTAAGCGGCATATTATCTTTTTTAAATCTTCAACGGCGTTCAGTCTTCTTTCCTCAATGAAATCGCCAATCCACCCACGGTAACCGCCACAGGCACTTACTACTTTTATATCGCTTTCTTTTACAGCGTTTTTAACTGTATCAAAATCATTTAGTAGTAATGAGCCATCAATTTCAAAACAGTCAAAACCTATTTTTTTAACAAAAGCTAATTTTTCTTTTAAATTTTGTGGAAAAAAATCTCTATCTTGCGTTCCAAGTAACATAATTACACCTCACCAAAGTTTATTCCTAACTTTATACTTTCTTGTGGAGAAGTATCTAAATACTTCGAGTAGCCCTCAGCCGATTTTGAAAACGGAACAACAGGGTAAACTATTTTTTCGCAATCCAACTGTCCGTTTGTTAGCATATCCCACACAGTGTCTTCAATTCTTTTTCTGCTCCATCTTGGGTAGTCTGGGTTTGGCTCGCTACCTGCCCTTGAAAAAACTATTTTGCCGTAATTAAAATGTGCCTCTCTTCCTAAACAAAGGCCGCCTTTAAATTCCTTTGCAAACGCAACATAAGAAATTGTTCCGGCATATGCTAAACCTTTTAAAGCATCTTGAAGTGCGTAAGGGCTACCACTTGTTTCAATTATTGCATCTGCCCCCATTTTATTTGTCACCCTTTTTACCTCTAGTCCAATATCAACTGTTTCGGGAGAAAAAACATAGTCTGCACCATATTCACTTGCAACATCACGTCTACACTTAATTGGGTCTACACCTATAACAATTGAAGCACCCGCGTTTTTAGCAAGCTGTACTGCTATTTGCCCAATTGCACCAAGGCCAATTATTACAACGCTGTCGCCTATTCTAATGTTTGCATCTCTTATTCCGGCAAGTGCATATTGCGCAGGGTCGTAGCAAACTGCATTTTTTGCAGATACAGTTTTTGATAGCTTGCGCAACCTGTAATTATCCACAGCATTTACTATATGTGTTTGCCTAATAGAACCATAAGAGCAAACCCTGTCGCCAATATTATAATCTGTAACATTTGCGCCTTTTTCAACAATTGTTCCAACCCACATATTGCCAAGGGGTAAATCTCCAAAAATTATTCCCTTTTGTTCGTCTTCTTGCCTTTTAACAAAAACTTTTAAGTCATCATCAAATTTTTCATCTATAAAAGGTGTTGTTGCCCTAAAATCTGCAATTTCTGTTCCGTGTTTAGGGGCAGCAAACTCAACGTGTACTTTTACCTCGTTTGGCTGTATTTCAGCATCTGTATATTCGCATAAACTTGCTGTTTTAGGCGCCAAAGCAACTAATTTTTTCATAAAATTCTCCAGTCTAATATGTAATTAATATAAATATATTTAATAAATGTTTGTGGTATTTGCTTTATTGTGGCCTTATCCTTTAACGCCGCCTTCTGTTGCTCCGCTTTTAATTAATTTTTCGCTTATTGCATACATAAGTACTATTGGAAGCGCAGATATCAAAGAAGATGCCATCATGCGGCCCCAAATATAGTCCGGTGTGTTAAATAAAGAGTTTAAGCCGATGGAGAATGTAAATAAATCAGGTGAATTTAAAAATATCGATGCAAACAAATAATCATTCCAAGAAATCATAAACGCATAAACAAAAACAGAAATAATTCCGGGAACAGACAAAGGGATTAATATTTTTATAAGGCAACCAAATTTAGTAAGTCCGTCTATACGTCCGGCTTCTTCTAATTCGCTTGAAATAGTGTCAAAATAACTTCTAAGCATATATATTGATGTTGGCATAGTTTGCACAATTATACATATTATTAATGCAAGCCTTGTATTTGTAATACCCATTAAAGAAATAATTTTAAAAAGAGGAACAAGCAGCAAAATGCCAGAGAACATATATACTACATAGAAGCTTTCGTTAATTACTTTTTTTCCTGTAAATTTTAATTTAGACAGGGCATAACCCGAAAGAATTCCTATAACTACCGAAAACAGTGATGAAATAAGTGAAACTATAAGGCTATTGCTGAAATAGCTTACAAATGCAAAAATTCTGGGGTTTAAAATATCAAAAAAATGTTGCAAAGTAATACTTTTAGGAATAATAGTGGGCGGATATGAAATAGCTTCGTCTGATGTTTTTAAAGCTGTAATAATCATAATATAGAATGGTGCCAACAGTGCAATAACAATTATAGCTAAAATAAGATAGAATATTATTTTGTTAATCGTTTTTTTACTCACTTTTAAACACCTTCTTTCTTATAAGTAAAACAAATGAAAATATTAAAACAAAAAGAACTATTGATATTGCAGCGGCCTTACCCAAATCGTTAGTGGCAAAAGCCATTTCATATAAATAAATACCTATAAGGTCAACTCGTTTAGTTAAAAGGTAAACCTCTGTAAATAAATAAAACACCCATATAGTTCTTAAGCTAATAACAGTTGCAAGCACAGGCTTTATAGCTGGGAAAGTAACCACTTGAAACTGTTGCCACCAATTTGCACCATCTATAACAGCTGCCTCGTATATAGTTTTATCTATTGTTTGCAATATTGCGCGAAAAGATATGTATGCGTAAGGGAAAAACCTCCAAACACAAAATAGAACAACAACAATAAATGCAATAATTGTATTATCAAACCAAAGCGGAGCTGTATCAACTACTTTTAAAATATCTACAATAACGTAATTTGCAAAACCGTATATATTGTTAAACATATACCTCCAAATAAATACCAGAGATATAGAGGGGACGACGTATGATAATATAATTATTGCGTTTACAAATTTTTTACCAAAAAAATTTCTATTCAAAAAAACTGCAATAGCAAGCCCAAACGCTGTGCTAATTCCCACAACAAGGAATGTAAATAAAAATGTTGTTAGCAAGCTTTTGTAAAAATTAATATCTGTAAAAAGATCGTAATAATTTTGTAGCCCAATAAATACCGAGGGTTTATTGGGGTTTAAAGGAACATCTTGGACACTAATAAATATGTTATAGAGTAAGGGGTATCCAATCAAAGCAATTAATAATATAAATCCCGGAGCCAATAATAAATATGCAAATTTGTTATCGGTGTTTTTGGCAAATAATTGTTTTTTCATAAATACCCCTTTTATAACATATGTTTATTTTGTTTGTGTTAACCTACAGCATCTTCTATGGCAGCTTGTGCATTTGCCAATTCTGTTTCAATGTCTGCACCGTTAACAACAACATTGTTTATTGCCTTGCTTATTATACTTTGCTGAGTAACTTCACCCATTGCTAAGAAGTTCTTACCGTCTACCGAACCAAATACTTGTAGGTTATTAAAAGCTTGTGATAATTGAACACTTATATGCTCAAAAGATTGAATTACTTCGTTGTTTAGGTAATCTTCGCTAGAGCCAACCGATTTTAAAACAGGTTGAGCACCGCCGGGTGACATGTGTAGCCATGCTATGTTGTTGGCATCTTCAATCATAAATGAAATGAATTTTTCTGCTGCCATTTTTTGGTCGTCTTCAAGGTCGCTTGATATTGTAAATACAGAAACCGAGCCAAAAGTTGATGCAACTTTGTTTGTAGGAACAGCAAAACCAACGTTGCCGATAATGCCTTCTTCGTATGCTGCCGGCAATATATATGTAGAATAAATTGCCATTGGGGCAGAACCGTTCATAAAGGCATCTCTAACTTCTGAAACATCATTTGAACCGGGCATAGTAAAAGCTGCTAGCTCATTATAGTAAGTTAAAGCTTCACCCATTTCAGGTGAGCCAAATACAACATTGCCGTCGGTATCAAATACATTTGCCTCGTTTGAAAGGGCAAACTGTGAAAATACTTGTTCTGTAAATCCGCTCTCTGCAGTAGGTATTGCAATGCCATATTTTTTATTGTCAGGGTCGTGGAAAGTTTCGGCTATTTCAATTATTTCTTCCCATGTTGTAGGTGCAGAAAAGCCGGCAGTCTCAAGCATTTCTATATCATAAAAAATACCTTGAACCCAACCAAAAGAGGGAACACCTGTATAATTCATGCCATCTTCAGTTGTAACAACATTTAAAACGCCGTCATAAAATTCATCTGCACCTTTTGCGGTTATAACGTTATTAACAGCTTCGTAATCAATAAAATCGTTGCGAGCATTTGATTTTGCAAAGTCGTGGCCCATTTCTATTACCGCAGGCAATTCGCCGCTAGAGCCAAGAGTTGTAATTCTTGTTTCGTATGAATCTTCATTTACAGGAATTTGTTCAATAGTAATTCCGGGGTTTTCTGCCTCAAATTTGCTTATTAACTCAATAATTACATCTTGTCTTTCTTGCTCAACAAATGAGTGCATAAATTGAATTTCAACACTTTCTGAGGGTTCGGTGGTTGTTTCTTGTGCAGAGTTTGTAGCAGTATTAGCTACTGAACTGCTATTGTCTGCTGGTGAACACGCTGCAAGCATAATTAACATAATGCTCAACAAAATACATAATACTTTTTTCATTTTTATTTCTCCTTAAATTTTTTATATAAGTAAAATGGAAATTGTAATGAACTGCACTTATGCAATTAACTACAATTGCCAACACTTACAAATTATGTAACAATTTTATTAGGCACTTAAACTAAACCGAATTGGTTTTTAACAGCCACACAGTTTGTAAAGGTTTAAGCTTAACGCTGTTTTCAATATTTTCACCTGTCAATAAATCTGTTGCCATAGTGTTTTCAATGGCAAACTCTTGGCTTTGCACAGAAAAATTAGTTATTGAATAAATTATTTGCTTTGTTTGCTTGCTTTGCCTTTTAATAACAAATATAGGCAATTTTACATCTAAAATTTCTTGTGAAGAAAGTGGCGAAAATGCCTCGTGTTCGCGCCTAATTTTCAGCATTTTTTTAATACTGTTTAAAATCATATTGCGGTTTTCGTTTTCCGACAACTCTTTTGTTAATTTCGCATAATCTAATTTTTCTCGGTTAATTCTTCTGTTAATGTTGCTGGAATTAAGGCCTATATAATCATTTCTTGAGCCGAGCAAACTATGAATATAAATGCCGGGTACACCTTGCATAGATAGTAAAATGCTATGAGCGCCAATCATTCGCAAAATTCTGTTTTCGTTGCATTCATCTGCGCCTGTAAGTGCGTCTTGATAGCTGATGTTAAGCTCATATGGGCTTTTGCTTTTATCGCTGTTAACTTTATATGACACTTTTCCGCCGTGTTCAACAGCCTTTGTTACCAATAGCTGTTTCTCATCAATAGATAAAATATCTTCTATTGGTCTCATACCAATGCCGTCATGTGATGCTAAAAAATTAAAAAATGTTGTTTTGTCAGTAGTTTTTTCAAGTTTCTTTGCCCAATCAACAATTTTTGATGAATCTTGCGCTAGGTATGAAAACATAACTAAAGGGGGTAGGGCAAATTGATAAACTAGCCCTGCTTCGTCATATCCATTGCCAAAGTATGAAATATTTTCTTTATGAGGTACATTTGTTTCGGTTATTATAATTGTTCCTGGTGCATATACGTCTAAAACGGCACGCATAGCTTTTACAAGAGAGTGTGTTTCTTTTAAGTGCATGCACGACGTGCCTTGTTCTTTCCACGCAAAGCCAATAGCATCAAGCCTTATAAATCGGGCGCCGTTTTTGGCATATAGCAACAACACTTTTGCTATTTCAAAAAAGACATCGGGGTTTTTAAAATTTAAATCAATTTGATCTTCGCTG
This sequence comes from uncultured Bacteroides sp., assembly GCA_964371265.1. Lineage (GTDB taxonomy): Bacteria > Bacillota > Clostridia > Oscillospirales > Ruminococcaceae > Ruthenibacterium. The sequence goes on from CAYJLZ010000034.1 coordinate 8,868, forward strand.
AAAGTTGTCCATAAATGTTTTTCGCCATAAAAAGTTTTAAACTTTGTCAAAAGTGGCAAATCTCTTGGCCTTGTAACTAAGCTATAATCGGCGTTTTCGTCTGCTTCAATAAAATAGTTTTTGTAAGAATCATCGCCTGATAAATATTTTTGAAACCAGTCACTACTTTTTGATATGTGGTTAACAACTGCATCAAACATAAAATAATAATTGCTGCTATGTTTTTTTAGTGTGTGCCAATCGCCCAAATCATGCTGTATTTCGGTGTAGTCAACTACCGAAAAACCATCATCAGATGTATAGGGGAACATGGGTAGAATATGCACTGTGTTTATCAATTCACCAATATAATTGTTAATAAACTCGAAAAGCGTATCAAAATGCGGCTTGTTTTTAGATTGAATATTATCACCGTAAGTAATCAACATCACATCTTTTTCACTAACCCACATAGTATCTGTGATATCTGTTTCAACCGGTGTATATATATTATTCAATTTTTCAATTATTTCGCTAGCTATATTTGGGGACTTATAAATATCTTCTAGGTGTCGTTGTAGTTCGCTAAGTTTATGTGTCATAAAATGCTAAACCTCCGGTTATGACAACGTTGTCGTTTTGTTGTGAAAACTATATCCGCGTGCGGTTATATATATATATGTTTATGAACAAAACCAACAAAATGTCTTTCGTTGTCATTATAAATAATATACTTCTTTTTGTCAATAAGATTTTGGATTTTTATGAATTATGTACAAGTGGCATTTGTTTTTTTATAAAATTTAACGATGCTGAAAAATTAAAGTTCAAAAATAACTTCGGGAAGTTTTGCGGTAGTGTCAATTACAATATCGGCACTTTGTAAATGAAGTGTACTGCCAATACCAATGCACTTCATTTTAGCGTTTTTGGCAGCCAACACGCCTGCTTTGGCATCTTCAATTACTGTGCATTGCAAGGGCTGCAAATGCAATAGCTTAGCAGCTGTTAAAAATACTTCACTGTCCGGCTTAGCTTTTTGCACTAAATTACCATCAACAACAGCATCAAAATATTTCAATAGTTTTATTTTTTCAAGAATAAAGCCGGCGTTTTTGCTGGCAGAGCCCAGAGCAATTTTATACCCGGCTTTATTAATTTTTTCTAAAGTTTGCATAATTCCCGGCAATATATCTTCGCTGTTAATGTTATTAATATAATTAAGGTACATATCATTTTTTTTGCCTGCCAGTTCTATTTTATGCTCATCAGAAATATTTTTCATGCCACCAACTTCTAGCACTATTTCTAAAGATTCCATTCTACTTACGCCTTTTTGTCGCTCATTATGGCATTTTTTAAATTCAAATCCTAATTCTTTTGCTAAATCTCTCCAAGCAAAGTAGTGATACTTTGCTGTATCAACAATTACGCCGTCTAAATCAAAAATAAAGCCTTTCAAAACATTCTCCCTAAAAAAATATTGGTTTATTTGTTTGCGATGACAAGTAAAGTTTTTCAACGATATTTTGCATTATTGTACCTTGGTGTGCTTTAACTATAATGTCTTCTTTGCCAAGGCATGAGTTAACAAAATTTATAATGCTGTTTTTGTGTCGGTCATCACTTGTATCAATAATTATCGGTTTGTCGTATAGCACTCCGTCTTCTTCACTAAAAATTTCAAGGGGGAACAAGCTGGCACCGGCATTTGAACCATATATTTCAACGGTGTTTCTGTTTTGTTTGCAGTTAAGTGCAAAAGAGGTAGCAATTTTTATGCTCGCACCGTTTTTTAAGCTGATAAATCCGAATGCAGCATCTTCAACGGTAAACTTTTCGGGGTCCCAATCGCCCATTAGCCCAACACCTTTTCTTGTTCCTATTTCAGCATGGGTTGTAGCACAAACATAATTAATTTGCGGATAATCTAGCATATACAGCACAAGATCTATAACATGTACGCCAAGGTCAATTAACGGGCCACCGCCCTGAATGTTTTTATCTATAAAATTGCCCCAGCCTGGAATTCCTCTTCGCCTAATATATTCTACATTTGTGCTGTAAATATTTCCAAAAACGCCATTGTCAATTTGTCTTTTCAAATATTGAAATTCTTTACCATGGCGAAGATGAAAATTATAAGCAAGAATTTTTTTGTTATCAGCAGCACAGTCTTCCATCTCTTTAGCTTGCAAACAGCTTATTGCAGGTGGTTTTTCACATAAAACATTACACCCATGGTTTAAAGCAAATATAACACATTCTTTGTGAAATTTATTTGGCACACATACGCTTACAGCATCAAGGCTCAAAGCATCGAACATTTCTTCCATGCTTTTAAAAACATGTTCTATTTCATGTTTTTTAGCTATAATTTTTGCATGTTCAAAATTCAAATCACAAATGCCAAGTACTTCAACTTCATCTATCCCTTTGTAATGGGGTATGTGTGAATTATATGCTATTTGCCCGGCGCCTATAATTCCAACTTTTAACTTATTCAACAATATAATTGCTCCTTTCAAATAAGCAAGTAAAACTGACCAATAAATGCAAAATTTCTTTGGTAACAACATAAAGATTAAATACTAACGATTGCCTATTTTTACGTATGATTTTATAAATCCATGCGGTTTATCAAGCGTAATTTTAAAAGCATCATCAATTTGATTTAGTTCATAAGAATGCGTCATTAAACTTTTAGTGTCTACATATTTGTTTTCAATCAATTTTAAAGAACGCATGATACAATTTAATTTATTGTCATGTCTTCTCTCGTGCGCGTTTATCACCGTAAAAGCTTTCCAGTTCCACATCTCCATATTAACATACCTATTATTTCCCTGATGATAACCTAAAATGGACAATATACCATGAACTGAAACGAGTTCGCCAGAAATATCAAGCCCTTTTTGAACACCACTGGTTTCGAAAAAAACATCAAAACCAAGGCCTTTGTTTTCTCCAAAATTAATAACTCGTAATTCTTGCGGTAACTCTTTTGTATTATAAACTTTTACAGCACCAAATTTTAATGCATGGTCTAAAGCATCTTGCCTAATATCAAAACATGTAATGTTACACGCACCGCTTGCTTTAACTAGCTGCAAACAAAGTAATCCCATATAGCCAATGCCCAAAATACCCACTTTGTCACCAAGAAGAATTTCGGTTCGCTGCATGCCACTAACAACACAGGCCAATGGTTCAACTATTGCTTCCTCATCACTTAAGCATTCCGGAACTATGCAGACTTTGCTTTCTTCGGCAACTGTATATTCCGCAAAACCTTGAAGAATAATTCCGGTTACTCTGTCGCCAACTTTTACTTTTGTAACTTCATGGCCTGTTTTTTCAATAACACCAACTACTTCGTGTCCTAATATTCGGTTTTTAAAGTTTTTGCCGTTTTGCCAATTGTGCATTTCAGACACGCAAACACCGCAAACTAAAACTTTAATTAAAACTTGATTTTTGCCTATTTGTGGCATAGGAATTTCACAAATTTCACATTTCATATTATCTTGTAAAACAGCTGCTAACATACAGTTTACCTCAAACTTAGTATTTATTATATAACAACCCAGGCGATGACAACGTTGTCTTTTTGTAAAAAAACTTACACAATTAATTATGTTGACATTCTTTCGACTATATTTGTATCAATAATAATATGCTTTTCAGAATTTTTAATTATGAATCCTTGCATTAATTTTTTTAATATATCTATGCAGGTATACGCCATTTTATCAAAGTCTTGTGTCATAGAGGAGAGTGAAGGCCACATATAATCGCATATTTCCAAATTATCAACACCTAAAACTGCAATATTGTTAGGTATTTTTATATTTAATTCGTGCATTTTTTTCAACACGCCCAAAGCTCTTTCATCGCCGGAAACAAAGAAAGCATCTACATGGCTGTTGTTTAATACTTTTTCTGTTAATGTGTAAGCTTTCATGCTGGTAGAAGCACCATATTCCACTAAGCCTTGTATATTATGCTCCTCAACAGCTTTTTTAAACCCATCAACCCTTAGTTGTGTAGATAAAAACTTTTGTTCACCTAACAAAAAGCATATATTTTTATATCCTTTTTTTATTAAATATTCTGTACCCTTGTATCCTATTTGATAATTATTTAAACTTACGAAACAAGCGTTTTCTTCATTTGGCTGGCCAAAAACCACATAAGGTATATTTTTTTTGTTAAAAAATTCAATTCGCTTATCATTATTAACTGTTTCTAATAATATTGCACCATCAGCCATGCCGCTCGCTAATAAATAAAATCCGTCTGTGTCGTCCTCTAAATAACTATCGGCATTTGAAGGAGAGGTGATTACTTTTAAATTATTAAGCTTTGCATATTTGTAAATTTTCTTTAAAAAAACAGTATGCCAAATACTCATATGCTCTTCTTGGTGCCTATCTACAAAAATTATTATAATATTTGTTTTTAACTTTTTTAAGCCTCTTGCTAAAATATTAACCTGATATTCTAATTTTTTCATTGCTTCTAAAACATTTTTGCGTGTTTCAGGTTTAACATTTTTATCGTTGTTAATAACTCTTGAAACTGTTTTGATAGAAACACCGCAATATTTGGCAACGTCATTTATAGTTACTTTATTCATATATTATTTCTTTTCTTTCACTAATGTCTTTCGTTGTCATTGTAGCATAATAACTAAAAACAGTCAATACTTTTTTAGTTATTTTGGGTTTTACAATATTTATCAGTCAGCACATTCAATCAAACTGAAAAAAATGTTAAATTTTAGTGCGTGTCTGTTCAAAATTACAAGCTTTTATAAAAAAACTTTTTACCAGCTATCAACATTCTCATCAAACGTTCAGTACAATCCTCTAAAAGCTGTGGAGAATTTTTTATAGCCTCATCTAAACACATTGCTTTGTTAACGTTAGACATAATACTGTCTATTCCGAAATCGTAAACTTTATGGGCATCTTTTCCAATGTCGCCAACAATGGCAATTACGGGTATATCTTTGTAACTCTTTACAATTTTTGCAACGCCAACAGGCACTTTGCCGTTTGTAGATTGCCCATCAATTTTTCCCTCGCCTGTTAAAACAAGGTCTGTGTCTTTAAGGTGGTCTGTAAGCTTAACCTCATTTAGCATTATCTCTATACCGCTTTTAAGCGTTGCGCCGCAAAAAGCTACAAGTGCCGCACCAAGCCCGCCTGCAGCACCGCCGCCTTTTAAGTTTAGTACGTCAATGCCGCAATTTTTTTTTATTACCTTTGCAAGCGAGTATAAATTATCGTCTAGTTGCTTTACTGTTTGTGGGCAGGCGCCTTTTTGTGGGCCGTATATGTAAGAGGCACCATGCTCTCCGCAAATTGTGTTTTGAACATCACTTGCAACAGTTATTTCGCACTCAAAAATTCTTTTGTCTATTTTTGTTGTGTCAATAGCAACAACACGCTCGGTTTCTTTGCCGCCAAAGCCCACCTCGGCACCTTGTTTATCTTTAAAGCTAACCCCAAGTGCCTGTGCCATGCCCATTCCGCCGTCGTTTGTGGCGCTGCCACCTATGCCTATAATTATTTTTCTAATGCCCTCATCCAGTGCGGCCTTTATAAGCTGCCCTGTCCCGTAAGAGGTGGTGTTTAATGGGTTTAGCTCTTCTTTTGATATTAAAGTTATGCCGCTAGCGGCTGCCATTTCAATAATAGCTTTGTTTTCATATACGCCAAAACTTGCCGTTATTTCTGCACCAAGTGGATTTAACACAGTAGTATTAACTTTACGTCCGTTTTTCACACCAAGTAATGCGTCCACGGTGCCCTCTCCACCGTCTGCAATTGGTATACTTATAATAGTGCAGTCTTTCAATACTTTTTGTATACCGATTTCAATGTGTTTGCAAACCTCGTTTGATGTCATGCTACCTTTATATGAGTCGGGTATAACAATTATTTTCACAAGAACCTCCTACAATGGCAGTTTAAATTTATTTGTGGCTTTATAAATGCAAATTTTGTGCCACCGCAAAATATACATAAAAATTCTTCAAAGAATCAATAATCTGTTCAACGTTTACATATTATCATAAATTTTCACAATAAACTATATTACGCATAACAATATTTTTTAGTTAAATATTGTTATGCGTAATAAAATGCTACGTATTTAAAAATTCATTTGCAATGTAAAATAGTGCTATACCATGGCACGAGCGAGGGTCTACCCCTGTAACAGTTTGAATTTTGTTAAGCTTATATTGCAATGTGTTTATATGAATAAATAAACGCTCACTGGCTTTTTTTAATGAGCCGTTGCAGTCATATAGTGTGTTTAAAATTGTGCATAAATTTTGAACTTCTTGTAAAGTAAAACCATAGTAAAGTTTGTTTACATATTCGCTTTTAAGTTCTTTTGAAATATCGTTTATAAAAAGCTCTAAATACAAATCGCTGTATAAAACAGGCAGTTCTGTGTTGTTTCTTATCGCAGTTTGTTTTGCTTTGTTTGCTTTTAAATAAGAGGATTTCATAAACTGAGGATTGGCTACATCGCTATCTACACCAATGTGAAAATGTGAGCCAAACTTTGATATTGCTTTTTGAAGATTTTCACAAAGTAGTTTAATACTGCTGTCGCTCAGGTTTGGTGTTAGTATAATGTAATTTTGCATATTTGTAAAAAATAGGGTATTGTCTTCATTGAAAAGCACATTTCTTATTGCGTTTTCATGCTGCTCATACTGAAAAATATGTTGTTGAGAATTAAAATTTTTGTGTTCGGCAAGGCTCATCACAACTATTTTGCGCTTTTTGTTTATATCAATATTATAATGCGCCGCATTGCTAAAAAATTGCTCATCTTGTATTTTGTTTTCACTTAAAACCCAATCGCTGATAAAAGAATTTTTGGCTGTTTGCTCATTTCGCTTATTTGTCTTTCTGGCATCTTCCAAAATAAGTATTTCTGTCATTTTTTTTATAATTCGCCCGTATTTTTCAACTTCTCTATACTCGCCGGTTATGCCTATTACTCCAACGTATTTGTCATCAATTTCAACAGGTAAGTTAATTCCTTTTTTAGCGCCCACATACTCTTCATCCTCAAATACTATAAGGCTGTCAAGTTTATCGATTAAAATTTTTTGGCTGGCAGCATGATGTGCACCAAGGCGTGATTCATCGGAGCTGGCAATTATAACACCGTACTCATCCATTAAATTTATACTTTGAAGTATGGTATCCGATAAATCGTTAACTATTTTCATAGCTGTTGTTTTACTTATTTTCATTTCAGCCTCTTTTATTACAATAATTTTAATTGTGTATCAAGTTGGTTTGTTTGTATTAATATTATAAAACTGCGTTACATATTTAGTCAATGCCTTTATTAATAAGATAAAAGTGTGATTGTAAAATAAGACGTTTGTTTCAACGATAGATTTTGTTGATTTCTTACTATGTGCTATGCGGTGTGAGAATTTTGTGTTTTGAGTGAATTAGTAAGAAAATGTGAGCGATAAGTACGAAAAAATTGACAAAGGGGGTGTTATACTATATAATATATTCTGTTCTCTAAATACAAGTATTATTTGATTTCATTTAGGGTGCCAGACAATACGGGGGTGTAGCTATATTGCACTATGGGAAGGCGAGTTAGCAGTAAAACGACCCCAAGGCGAAATTGCTTAAAAATTAAAATGCAACGCAAAAAATCACGATAAAACGTGATAAAAACAAATATGGGGGTGTAGCTCACCTGGGAGAGCGAGTTAGCGGTAAAACGACCCCAAGGCGAAATTGCTTTAAAATTAAACTGCAACGCAAAAAATCACGATAAAACGCAAGAAAATCAAATATGGGGGTGTAGCTCACCTGGGAGGGCGAGTTAGCGGTAAAACGACCCCGAGGCGAAATTGCTTTAAAATTAAATTGCAACATAAAAAATCACGATAAAACGCAAGAAAATCAAATACGGGGGTGTAGCTCACCTGGGAGAGCGAGTTAGCGGTAAAACGACCCCAAAACTAAAAGCATCAATTATACAACAAACCCACTGCAGTTTTGCAGTGGGTTTTATAATTTTAAAGGGAAACATTTGCTTATAATTTTGCTTAAATTTACTCGAAAAATTTAGATGTGAGTATTAACGATGTGATTTTATAAAAAATTATTTAATGCTTTTATTAGCGCTTTACGGTTGTTTTCATTCATAGCAAATGGATGAGGATCTGCGAAAACACCATAATCATTGTCAAAATATTTTCCGCCGGCATTTTCAAACTCATCCGAGAGTGCCGCTCGTTTTAAAATATCTGCACCAATTTTTAAGTCATAACCCTGTCTGCCATACGCCTCACGAACCATTTTGCTGCCTAAAAATGACTTAGGATTTACCGATATTATGTTAACACCTGTGGCTTTTGCAAGTTCTATTGACCACATAATAATCGCAAGTTTACTCTGGGCATATGCTTCACTGTCAGAACTTCTAACATCAAAAGAGTTGAGATTGATATCCGTCTGTGCCGCAGAAGATACATTGACAACTCTACCGCCTGCATTTAATATTGGCAGTAATTTTTTTGTTAAAATATATGGTGCAATAGTGTTTACTGCAAAGCGGACATCTATGTTGTCGACCGTTTTAGGGTTTTTCGTCACAAAAATGCCGGCGTTGTTGATTATCACATCTAGCTTTATCCCTAAAGCTAAAAGTTCATCGGCCATCTTATGAACTTCCGCCATAATAGAGAAGTCCGCTTTAATTAATGTAATATCAGCATTTTTGTTTATGCTTAAAAGCATACTTTTAAGATGTTGCAGTTTCTCATCATTTCTGCCATGTAATATTAATTTATGCCCGTCTTTCGCCAAATCTTTGGCGGTTTCAAGCCCTATTCCATCGGTAGCACCTGTGAGTAAAATTGTCTTCATAGCTATGATAACACCTCTTTAAATATTAGCTCGTCTGTATGATGAATTTAAAAGCGCGGGGTCTATTTCGGTGAGCTTTTTATCTATATACTGCAAAATTTCCTCTTTTTTAGATAGTGGCGCATTAATCGGTATGAGATTATAATTGTGCCCACCAAAAAAGTATGCGTCAAAGTCGAGTAGCTTTATAAGCATTTTTTCTTCTTCAATCTTTTCGAGTTCGGTGCATTCTATAAAATCACCCTTGTCAACCATTTTTTCAAGTGGCGTGCCTGTTGAAACAGAAGTTGTCATAAGTGAAACCAAATATGGCGGAAATTTATTTAGCAATTTTGCAGTTTCTTCAATATGAATTTTGCCTTTACCCTTGCCGGCCACACCTGTCATGATTATAGCGTCCCAATCAAAACCGGCAGCCACAAGCTTCTCGATGTTTTCATACGCTTCTTTTGTTGTAAAGCCTTTATTCATCTGGGTAACAGCCGGCTCATATGCGGATTCAAGCCCGATATGAAGCTCGTTATAGCCAAGTTTTCTAAGCTCTTTTAGTTCCTCAAAGCTCTTGTTTTTTAGACTTTTAATAGAGGCATAGCAAGTTATAGTTTCAACTTTTGGCAGATACTTGCGTATTAACTTGCCTATTTCTATAAGTTTGCTTGTTGCTAAAATAAACGGCTCTCCATTTACCAAGAAAATGCGGTTTATGCTTGCGTTATGTGCCGCAAGCTCTTTTAAATCTTCCTCTACAATTGATAGCGGCGAAACTTTAAACGGCGTTTCTCTATACATCGTGCAAAAGGAACATTTATTGTGTGAGCAACCGGCAGTCACCTCAAGCAGAGGCGTTGCGGCTTCGATTGGATGTCTGTAAACTTGGCCTGTGTAGTGCATAAATTAAACCCTTTCGATAATATCTTCTTTAGAAAGCCTTGATTTTGGTAAATTTTTGTTAAAATCGTTGTAGCTGTGGTAGCCAACTGCTACAACTATAGAAGATGTAAACCCTTTCTCACGAAGACCAAATTCTTCATCAAGCGCTTTTAAGTCAAAGCCTTCCATTGCAATGGCGTCCAAACCTAAAGCGGCAACACCCAGTAAGAAATTGCCTAAATTGAGGTAAACTTGTTTGTCAGCCCAGTGCTGAAAATCTTTGTAGTCGAGCTTATGCATGTTTGCAAAAATGCTTCTTCCACCGTG
>CAYJLZ010000035.1:0-4771 GCA_964371265.1 uncultured Bacteroides sp.
AACTTCAAGGCCTTTGCCCTCCATCATCATTTTTACAAGGTTTTTGCCTATGTCGTGCAAATCTCCTTTAACCGTTCCTATGCAAACCTTGCCGCTTGCCTTTACTCCGCTCTCGGCAAGCAATGGTTTTAGTAGCTGTGCACCCATGTTCATTGCACGTGCCGCAACAAGTACTTCGGGCACAAAAATTTCGTTGTTTTTAAACTTTACGCCAATTATGTTCATTCCGCTAAGTAGGCCTTCGTCTAATATTTTTTTTACGTCAATACCTTCGTCTATTGCTTGCTGAACAAGCTCTTTTACAACTTTTGCTTTTCCCTTTTGCAGGTTTTCGGATATTTCGTTCAATATACTCATAGTAACCCTCCATTAATAAATACATGTGTTTTTAATCTATTCTCGGTATCTTATGTAATAAATATAAATCATACTAAATTTGTTTTATTGTAATTTTATGATTAAATTAGAATTTTTTTGCTATATTTGTGTTGACTTTTTGCCTTTTTTTGACTAAAATTGTAGCAAGACATAATTTTACCAAAAATGTTATTTTTGTTTTTGTGATTTTACCATATTTAAAGGAGCGTTTATATGCAATATGCTAACACCGACAATAATAGTTTAAGCTTTGAATGCGCAAAAGCGTTTTCAAATGTGAGCGGAATTGGCTGCACTGTGTCGGGAGCAAGGGGAAACATTATCAGCGAATGCGGATACGGATGTGCATCTTGCGAGATATGCACAGTAGCAGGTATAAAAAAGGATAAGTGCATACAAACACAAAACTACGGCATGGAGCAAGCCGAGCGATTTGGTGGCAAGTACATTTATTTTTGCCACATGGGTTTAACTTGTTTTGTTTCGCCTATATTTGGTAAAGAGGGAGATGCCGCTAAAATTACAGCGGGCCCGCTTTTAATGGTAGACAGACAAGAGTATATTGAATACGAGCTGCAGCAAATGAGCGATCTTACGCAAAAAAACCGAGCAGATGTAATTGCACTGTTGCAAAAATTGCCTGTTGTGCCTGTTGAAAAAGTTGAGAGTTTATCTACAATGCTTTTTATGCAAACGGGTTTTATAAACAATGCATTACAAACAGAAAAAATGCTTGAAAAGCAAAGCAGCAGCAAAGTACAAGGGCAGATATCATCGTTTATAGCTCAGTTAAAAAGCGAAAACAATGCTGCACCTTACCCCTTTGAAGTTGAAAACGAGCTTTTAAATTGTGTTGCAAACGGCGATAAATTACAGGCACAAAAATTACTTAACGAGCTTTTTGGGCATATATTTTTTGTAAGCGGAGCAAACATAGACACCACAAAGGCAAGAATAAACGAACTTCTTGTGCTTATGTCTCGGGCAGCGGTAAATTCGGGGGCAAATGTTGAGAGCACACTGCAAACAACACAGGACTACTTACAAATTATTCCTACATTAAATACAACCGATGCGCTTTGCAACTGGCTTGCAGGCGTTACAAACGAATTTATTAACAGCGCTTTTAACTACACCGACGTTAAGCATGTTAACATTATGCGCAAAGCCGACATATATATGAGGGAAAACTGCACAAGTAAAATAATGCTTGAGGATGTTGCAAAACATGTATATTTATCTCCCACATATTTTAGCCGTATTTTTAAACAAGAAAAAGGCGAGAGTTTTACAAAATACATTAACCGTTTGCGCATTGAAAAAAGCAAGCCGTTATTGTTACAGCAAAACATGAGAATGTCGGACATAGCGCAGGTGATAGGTTTTGAAGACCAGAGCTACTTTACAAAAGTGTTTAAAAACATAACCGGTGTATCTCCTTTAACATATAGACAGTTGTGCGGAAGAATTTAAGTAAATACTGTGGCAAATTTTTATATTGCGTGGTAAAATAATATAGTAGATAACATTTTTGCATTTTTATACTTTATATTTGTAAATATATTTGCACTGTTATTATTACAAAAAACAGGAGGGCATTGTTATGAAACTTAATTACAAACGCACCGTATTTGTAGGCATGGCGTTTATGACTATAACGGCATTTTGGCAAGTATATGATACGGTTATTCCGCTGATGCTTGAGCGAACATTTAATTTAAGCAACACAAACATCGGTGTTGTTATGGCGCTAGATAACATTTTGGCACTTTTTATGCTGCCTATATTTGGCAAGCTAAGCGACAATACAAGAACCAAAATAGGAAAGCGCATGCCGTACATACTGGTTGGATGTTTGCTTACAATAGTATTTATGTTTATAATGCCTGTTGCACAAATGCAAAGTAATTTAATCTTGTTTTTAGTAGGGCTTGGGTTGTCACTGTTTACAATGGCAATATATCGCTCGCCAGCCGTTGCGCTTATGCCCGACGTTACGCCAAAACCTCTGCGCAGCAAGGGTAACGCCGTTATAAATTTAATGGGCGCCACCGGTGGCATACTAATGCTTGTAAGTATGGCAATATTCCCCACAACGGGCGAAAACCCAATGTATTTACAAGTTTTTGTTGTGCTTGGTTTTATAATGGCAATATGCATTGCACTTTTGTTTGTTACAATTAAAGAAAACGCATGCGTACAGCAAATGCACGAAGAGAGTAAAGCATATGGCATTGAGGTTGACTTGCAAGATGAAAACGCAAACAGCGGTGAGAGCGCAGGCAATAAAATGCCAAAAGACGTTTTTAGAAGTTTTATTTTTATACTTACAAGTATATTTTTATGGTTTTTCGGCTACAACGCCGTTACCTCGGCATTTAGCCGCTATGCCGAAAACGTGCTAAGCGGTAACTTTGCAAATGTGCTTCTTGTAAGCACTGCCGCCGCAATTGTTGCGTATTTGCCGGTTGGTTTTATTGCAAGTGCAATAGGGCGCAAAAAAACAATACTAATTGGTATAGTAATGCTTACAATTGCGTTTTTCTCGGGTATATTTTTTACAAGCGTAAGCGTTTTGCTTTATGTATTTTTTGCATTTGCCGGTTTTGGCTGGGCTTTTATAAACGTAAACAGCTACCCAATGGTTGTAGAGCTTAGCAGCGGAGGCAATGTTGGCAAATACACAGGTTATTATTACACTGTAAGTATGTCCTCGCAAATACTTACACCTGTACTAAGTGGCTTTTTAATGGACAGTATAAGCATGAGAATATTGTTTCCGTACGCTACAGTTTTTGTAATTTTAAGCTTTATAACAATGCTTTTTGTTAAGCATGGAGACACTAAGCCGCCTCGCAAAAAAGGCATTGAAATGGCCGATGTTGACGACTGATATATTAAAGCTTTTTTAGCGGCCTGTTTTAATTTTACTATAATTAAATGTTTTTATAACCTCTATGCTTTTAAGGTTTTTACACAATATAACGATATAATTTGGCATGTGGGCTTTTATTTGTTTGCACGCCATAAAATAAAAGTATAAATAGTCATAGCACATCGCAGATTGTTTATTAAAAAGGAGCAACAACAATTTTGAAAGATATCACACAGCAAATACAGCGCAGGCGCACGTTTGCAATTATTTCTCATCCCGATGCGGGCAAAACCACACTTACCGAAAAGCTACTGCTTTACGGTGGTGCCATACAGCAAGCAGGCATTGTAAAAGGCAAAAAAGGCGCAAGGGCCGCCGTTTCGGACTGGATGGAAATTGAAAAACAACGTGGAATTTCTGTTACATCGTCGGTTATGCAGTTTGAGTACCAAAACTTTTGTATAAATATACTGGACACTCCCGGCCACCAAGACTTTAGTGAGGACACATACCGCACACTTATGGCCGCCGACAGCGCCGTTATGGTTATAGATGCCGCCAAAGGCGTAGAGGCGCAGACTAAAAAGCTTTTTACAGTTTGCGCTATGCGTGGAATACCCATTTTTACAGTTGTTAATAAAATGGACAGAGATGCACAAAATCCGTTTGATTTGCTTGAAGAGCTTGAACTTGTTCTCGGTATACAAACGTACCCCATGAACTGGCCAATAGGCAGCGGGCGTGACTTTAAAGGCGTTTACGACAGGCAAAATAAAGAAATTCTCGCCTTTGAACACGCAGGCAAAGTTGGCACACAGCAGGCCGAGAAGATTAAAGCACATTTGGGAGATAATAACCTTGACGATTTACTAAGTGCCAACTTGCACCGCACACTTGTAGATGATATTGAGCTTTTAGATGGTGCATCGTATGAATTTAACAAAGACATGGTGGACGACGGAAAACTTACACCTGTGTTTTTTGCAAGTGCGCTAACTAATTTTGGCATAGAACCTTTTTTAGAGAGCTTTTTACAGCTTAGCACAACACCACTTGCACGAAACAGCAGCGCCGGCATTATTAGCCCACTTGAAAACGAAGATTTTTCGGCATTTGTGTTTAAAATACAAGCTAATATGAACAAAGCGCACAGGGACAGGATAGCGTTTTTGCGCATAGTTAGCGGCAAGTTTGAGCGAGGTATGGACGTAACGCACGTGCAATCGGGCAAAAAGCTGAAACTAACGCAGAGTACACAGCTTATGGCCGACGGCCGAGAAACTGTTGATGAGGCGTATGCAGGCGATATTGTGGGCCTGTTCGATTCGGGCGTGTTTTCGATAGGCGACACCATAACAAATGCACGGCAAATTTTTGAGTACGAGGGCATACCAACGTTTGCGCCCGAGCACTTTGCACGTGTTTCGCAAGTAGACACAATGAAGAGAAAGCAGTTTGTAAAAGGCATAGAGCAAATTGCAAAAGAGGGAGCCATACAAATTTTTAAAGAGCCCGGCG
>CAYJLZ010000035.1:4781-18821 GCA_964371265.1 uncultured Bacteroides sp.
AATAGTGGGTGTTGTGGGTCAGCTTCAGCTTGAAGTGCTTGACCACCGCCTTAAAAACGAGTACGGCGTAGATATACGCATTAACAAGCTGTCGTACAGCTTTATACGCTGGATTGACAACGAAGAGAGCGATACTTTTAGCGCAAAGCGCCTGGCACTTACAAGCGACACAAAGTTGGTAGAGGACATTAAGGGCAAATATGCATTACTATTTACAAGTGAGTGGAACATAAACTGGGCACTTGAACACAACGATGACCTTGCATTAAACGAAATAGGGCGATAAAACATTTTTGCGCACCTTGCAAAACAGCAAATGTGTAAAAACATCGTATAGCCGTGTTTATATAATTAAAAAATAAACAGCCGAATAATTTAACAACTAAGTTAAATTATTCGGCTGTTTTAAGTTTAACAGTGATTTTTTTGTATTTATTTAGCGTTAATAATAAATTGCAAAATTATTAAAAACACTACTCAATAATGCTTTTACCTGTCATCTCGTTTGGAACTGCAAGCCCCAAAATATTAAGCATTGTTGGTGCTATGTCGGCTAAAACGCCGCCTGTGCGCAATTTTACATCGCCTTGGCCCTTTACTAAAAATGCAACCGGGTTTGTTGTGTGCGCCGTAAACGGATGATCTTCGTCCTCATCGTACATCTTATCGGCATTGCCGTGGTCGGCAGTTAAAATCATTGTGCCGTAAACGCTATCCAGTGCATCTACCACTTTGCCAACGCACTCGTCAACAGCTTGCACAGCCTTAACGGCCGCATCAAATACGCCTGTATGACCTACCATATCACAGTTTGCAAAGTTTAGTATAATTACATCGTACTTGCCGCTTTGTATGCGCTTAACGCACTCGTTTGCAACCTCGTATGCGCTCATCTCGGGCTGTAAATCGTAAGTTGCAACTTTAGGGCTGTTTATAAGTGCCCTGTCCTCTCCGGCAAACGGCTCTTCTACGCCGCCGTTAAAAAAGAACGTTACATGGGCATATTTTTCAGTTTCTGCTATTCTTAGCTGTGTTTTGCCGCTGTTTGCAAGGTATGCGCCAAGCACGTTATCAAGGCTTTGCGGCTTAAATGCCACATGCACGTTTGGCATAGTTGCGTCGTACTGTGTAAAGCAAACGTAGTGTAGGTTTTTGCGTCCGCCCTCTCTTGTAAAGCCGTCAAAGTCATCGTCTACAAAAGTGCGTGTAATTTCCCTTGCTCTGTCGGGGCGGAAGTTGAAGAAAACAACGCTGTCGCCATCGCTAATTCTGCCGCCATCGCACGTAACTGCAGGCAGTACAAATTCGTCTGTAACGTCGTTTGCATAGCTGTTTTCCATAACTTGCACAGGCTCGCCTTTTTCTCCTATGCCGCAAACAAATGCATTGTAAGCTTTTTCAACTCTGTCCCAGCGGTTGTCCCTGTCCATTGCGTAGTAGCGCCCTGTTATTGTTGCAATTGTGCCTGCGCCTATCTCTTTTGTTTTTTGCAAAAGCTCTTTTACATAGTCTAGGCCCGATTGTGGCGGAACATCTCGCCCGTCCATAATTGCGTGTATGTATACTTTTTCAAGCCCTTTATTTTTTGCAAGTTTTAGCAGTGCGTACAAGTGTTCGTTGTGGCTGTGTACGCCGCCGTCCGACAAAAGGCCAATTAAATGAAGTGCCTTACCTGTTTTTACAGCGCTGTCCACTGCGGCGCAAAGTTCTTCGTTTGTAAAAAAGTCGCCGTCTTTAATTGCCTTTGTAATGCGTGTAAGCTCTTGGTACACAATGCGGCCTGCACCTATGTTTGTGTGCCCAACTTCGCTGTTGCCCATTTGCCCGTCGGGCAAACCAACGTCCATGCCGCTGGCACCTATTGTTGTATGAGGGTTTTGCGCAAAAAGTTTATCTAAATTTGGCGTATTAGCGCTTTTAATTGCGTTGCCAAAGGTATCTTCATTGTGGCCGTAGCCATCTAATATACAAAGAAGTAATGGTTTTTTCATATGTATCCTCTTTATTTAATTATTTGCTTGCAGCTTTAACTATTGCGGCAAAATCTTCAGCTTTTAGCGATGCACCGCCAATAAGGCCGCCGTCAACATCGTATTTCGAAAGTAGTTCGTCGGCATTGCCTGCGTTCATGCTGCCGCCGTATTGAATTGTTGTGGCATCGGCAACACTTTGGCTGTAAATCTCTGCCAAAACGTCCCTAATAACTTTGCAAACTTCCTGCGCTTGGTCGGCTGTTGCGGTGCGGCCTGTGCCTATTGCCCAAACAGGTTCGTATGCTATTATTACTTTTTTCATGTCATCTGCGCTTATGTCTTTTAGCGCAATTTTTGTTTGCAAACGAACAAGCTCGGCTGTAACACCTTGTTCTCTTTGCTCTAGGCTCTCGCCAACGCAAACAATCGCAGTTAAACCCTTTGCAATTGCAGCTTTTGTGCGCAAATTAACAGTAACGTCTGTTTCTCCAAAGTACTGTCTGCGCTCGGAGTGTCCTGTAATAACATACTTTAAACCAAGGTCTGCCAGCATAGTTGCCGATATTTCGCCTGTGTATGCGCCGCTCTCTTCAAAGTGTACGTTTTGTGCGCCTATTTCTATATTTGTGCCGTTTGTTGCCTTTAGTGCAGCGTCAATGCTTGTAAAAGGTGTACAAATTACAACCTCGCAACCTGCATTTGCAACAAGCTTTGCCATTTGTGTTAATGTTGCACCTGTTTGCGCTGTGGTATTGTTCATTTTCCAGTTGCCTGCTATAACAACTTTGCGTTTACTTTTGTCCATATTAAAGTCCTTTCGCTCGCATTTTGCGATATTTTATTTTTTATTAGGCTTATTATTAAAAAATTACCTTTAAATTATTAAAAATTTAAAGGTAAAAAGTTTTTATTTACGAATTTTCAATGCACTCTATGCCCGGCAAAGCTTTGCCCTCAAGGTATTCAAGGCTTGCGCCGCCGCCTGTTGAAATATGTGTCATTTTATCGGCAAAACCAAGCTGTATAACTGCCGCTGCACTGTCGCCGCCGCCTATAACTGTTGTAGCGTCTGTTTCGGCCAGTGCTTTTGCAACGTTTCTTGTACCCTTTGCAAGCACAGGGTTTTCAAAAACGCCCATCGGGCCATTCCACACAACTGTTTTTGCCTCTTTAACTGCCTTTGCAAATATCTCTTCTGTTTTAGGGCCAATATCAAGTCCCATATCGTCGGCACCTATGCCGCTAACTTCTACATAATTAACTTCAATTTCAGCGTCAATAGGGTTTGGAAACGCCTTTGCAACAGCTGTGTCAACAGGAAGTAACAAACTAACACCCTTTTGTTTTGCCTGTGCTAGCATGTCGTTGCAATAGTCAAGTTTTTCGCCGTCTATCAAACTTTTGCCAACTTCATAGCCCTGCGCTTTTAAAAATGTATAAGCCATGCCGCCGCCAATAATTAAAGTATCTACTTTATTAAGCAAGTTTTCAATTACTGTAAGTTTATCGGCAACTTTCGCTCCGCCCAAAATAGCAACAAACGGGCGCTCGGGGCTGTTAACAGCATTGCCAAGGTACTCAATTTCTTTACCCATTAAATAGCCTACGGCTGTTTCTTTAATGTATTGTGTAACGCCTGCTGTTGAGCAGTGCGCACGGTGTGCCGAGCCGAATGCATCGTTTACAAAAACTGTTGCAAGGCTTGCAAGTTCTTTACTAAACGCATCTTCGTTCTTTGTTTCTTCTTTTCTAAATCTTGTGTTTTGAAGAAGTACAACGTCGCCGTCTTTCATTTGCTCTACTGCTTTTTTAGCGTTTTCGCCAACAACGTTATCGTCGTTTGCAAAAACAACAGGCTTTGCAAGAAGTTGCGATAAGCGCACACCCACTGCCTCTAGGCTAAATTTTGCCTCTGCTCCGTTTTTAGGTTTGCCAAGGTGGCTGCACAAAACAAGTTTGCCGCCGTCTTTAATTAGTTTATTTAATGTCGGAAGCGCCGCCACAATTCTGTTGTCGTTTGTTATTTCGCCGTCTTTCATAGGAACGTTAAAATCGCAACGCACCAATACGGTTTTACCCTTTACGTTTATGTCGTCTATTGTTTTTTTACCTAAATTGCTCATTACCAAAAATCCTCCATATATCTTCTCTTCATAGTTAACCCATAATATTATATCTTTTTTTTACAATTAAAGCAATAGAAAATCGTTTATTTTATTCACATTTGTTGCATTAATTTAGTTGGTACAGTCATATTTTTTTCCCATATCCAATATCTTATTCAAAAAATCATTAAATATTGTTATTTTTTTGTCAATCGCACCGCAACAACCACCTTACACTTTGCAAAATAAATATAAAAAAATAATTGTTTTTTCTCTTTTTGCAGTTATAATTCCATATTTTTTAGCGTGTTTTAATGCAATTGCTGGCTTTATTGCCACGTTATCTATATTTATTTTTGCTTTTTTATTGCTATTTTTTAAAGTACATATATACTTGGCACGGTATCATACCGTTATAAAGTTTTCGCCTCCTGTCGGCTTTTTTTCCAAAGTTTGCTTCAAACTCAGTGTTAGACGTAATTATATAAGCGCCCCTAACGGGGTTTTCGGCAAGGCGTTTGCCCAGTGTTTTTTCTATTTCAATAGCTGTGCTAACGTCTAAAAGCCTTTCTCCATACGGAGGGTTTGTAAAAATAATACTGCCGCTTGACGGCATAAAGTCTTTCACATCTCTAACGGCAAACTTGCACTTTGTATCAACTCCCGCAAGTTTTGCGTTTGCCTTACTAAGCTCAATTGCAATGGGGTCTATGTCAAAACCTATTGCCTCAAAATCAACATCTCGCTTAATTTCTTCAAGCGCACGCTTTCGCTGTTTTGCAAAAACGTCTTTGCCTATAAATGCATAGTTTTGAGATATAAACGTTCGCCTAAGCCCCGGCGCCATGTTCATCGCTTTCATTGCTGCCTCTATTAAAATTGTGCCGCTTCCGCAAAATGGGTCTTGCACGGTGCTGTCGCTGTAAATTCGTCCAAGGTCAATTATAGTTGCTGCAAGCGTTTCTTTAAGCGGCGCCGCTGTGCTATTTTTTCTGTATCCCCTTTTGTGCAGGCCTACACCTGTTGTGTCCAGCATAATTTGTGCGCTGTCTTTTCTAATCGAAAAACGCACCTTATACAAATTGCCGCTCTCGGGCAAGGTATTAACGCCGTGCTTGTTTTTAAGGCGCTCCACAATTGCTTTTTTTACTATGCTTTGACATGCCGGAACACTGGAAAGTGTGCTTGAAAGGCTACTTCCTTTAACGGGAAATTGCGCATCGGCCGGCATAATATCTTCCCACGCAATGTCGTAAACGGCGTCAAACAACTCGTCAAAGCTTGTGGCATTACAAGTTTTTAAAAGTATTAAAACGCGCTCGGCACACCTGCTTTGAATATTTGCCGCAGCTATTATCTCTTCATCGCCCTTAAAATTTATGCGCCCGTCGGTAATGTTAACGTCTTTTGCTCCTATGCGTTTAAAGTCAAACGCCGCACTGCTCTCTGTTCCAAAGTAGCATGGTGCTATTAAGTCATATATCATTTGTTCCCCTTTTCAACAATAAATTGCAAGTGATTGTTTATATTTTATTAAAGCAAAAATATTTTTTTGTTTATTTCAATTTCGCATTAGTATTTGTGGCAGTGCACAACCATGTTAATTTAAATTTATATTTTTTTATGGCTTTGGGCTATGCTGCTTAGTGCTAGCAGCTTAAATTACAACCAATAAAAACGCAAAGTGTATTGTTACAGTTGTATATTAGCAAATAACAAGCAAAAAAGCAAACAGCCTTATTTAGGCATTATCCTAAATAAGGCTGTTTATCGTTTATAATTTTAGTTTAGTTGTAAAATATTTTTTATCTCTCGGGTATCAGTAACCCATAAGTGCCATTTTTGCGTTTATAAACAAGTTGTATTTCATCTGTCTGTGCATCTCTAAATAAGTAAAATGCATGACCGAGCATCTCCATATTTAAAATTGCCTCTTCTGCCGAAGAAGGTTTACACGAAAAATGTTTTTCACGTATTACATTGTAATCTTCACTTGCATTTTCTTCGAGATTTTCATCAGCAAAAAACGATGCTAGGTCTCTTGCATAAACTTTATCGGCAAGGCGGTTTCGGTTTTTGTGTATTCGACGTTCAAGTAAATCCACCGCCATTTCAAAGGCATCTTCCATTTTTGGTGCGTCTTTTTCGGCTCGGCACGTAAATCCTTTGTCGTGCAAAGTAATTTCAACCGTTTGCCAATCTTTTTCAACTGTTACAGTAACTCTTGCCTCTGCCTCGGGTGAAAACAATTTGTCAAGTTTTGCAAGTCTTTTTTCAACTCTGTCTTCAAAACTTTCTTTTAAGTTTACTTTTCTTCCACTGCATATAATTTTCATATAAAGACCTCCCTTTAACATTGCAACAAAATATGGTAATGCACCGCAATGTGTTGTAATAATTGTAGCACATTTATTGTAATATCGCAATAATTTTAAACATTATTATATTTATTTTGTGTAAAAATATTATTAATAAATTTGTATTTTTGTATAGAAAATAATATGCTGTATGTGATATAATATAAATTAGTATATTATGTCTGTAAATAGCAAACTATGTTTATTGTGATATTTAAGTATATGCTATATTTTTTAATAAAGCACACTTTAGTAACATTTGGGTGCTAAACAATAGAAACGGAGCATTTAAATGCAAAAAGAAATACAAACTGCGCAAAACAACGGTGTATTTGAAGAGAACACCATATGCTACGGCAAAAATGCAGTGGCGGAACTTTTAAAAAGTGGCGACGGCGTTGACACTGTTTATGTGGTTGACACAATGGCGCAAGCACAGGTAAGTTATTACATGGCACTGGCAAAGCAGGCGGGCGCTGTTGTAAAGCGCGTTCACCAAACAAAGCTAAAAAACATGTGCAAAAGCGAAAATCATCAAGGTGTTGCCGCATACGGCGCATGTGTTACATATTCTTTGCTTAGCGATGTTTTAAACACGGCAAAAGAAAAAGGCGAGGCGCCGTTTTTACTTTTGTCGGATGGAATAGAAGACCCACATAATTTAGGAGCAATTATACGCACGGCGTTTTTGTGCAATGCACACGCTGTTGTAATACCAAAGCGAGGAGCCGCCAGCATTACACCTGTTGTAATAAAAAGCAGTGCCGGTGCGGCGCTTAGGCTTCCCGTTGTGCGCGAGGCCAATATTGCCGAGGTAATACGAAAAATAAAGCAGCAAAATATTTTTGTGTACTGCGCCGATATGGGAGCACAGCCTGTTTATAAACAAAACCTAACCGGCCCAATAGCGCTTGTAGTGGGTAGCGAGGGCAAGGGTGTTTCTCGGCTTGTAAAAAGTTTGTGCGATGGCACACTTAGTTTGCCCATGGCAGGCACAAACACAGGTATAGACAGCTTTAATGTATCGGTTGCCACAGGAATTATTATGTACGAAATAATGAAACAACGCGGTATTTAATACATCATTGAGATTGGGGGCAGATGTTTTGCAAGACAATGACAAAAAAAACAGCATTGAAAAAATATTATCGGAGCTTGAGCACACCGATTCAAGCTCTTATAAAAGCCGTAGTATAGATAGTGATGTGAACGACATTTTGGCCGATTTAGGTATGAGTAGTGCCAATAAATCCACTGCCAAAACTCAAGGCAGCGTTATGGATAAAAATCAGCCTACTGTAACGAATGTCGGCAGCGCAAAATCACAACCGAGCGATAACGAAAATGCGCCCGGGGCCAATGCAAGCTTGCCGCAATTAGCAAATAATGGTGCCAATCAACAACCTACCAGCAAAGAAAACGCTCAGCAATTGGCGCAAAAGCTTTTTGAGCAAGAGCAACTGGCCAACGCTCAAATTAACAGCCAACTGCCGTTAAATAATGCGGCAGGCCGCCCACAAATGCGCGCTAAAATTGTTGCAGGTGCACCGCTTAGCGCACCGGTAATACAAAACGAAACAAGCACAATTGAGCTACCAACAATTAAAGCTTATAGCGAAATGCAAGCGAAAAGACTTGCCGAAATAGAGCGAGCCGCCGTAGAGAGCGCACTTTCACGCGCACAATCGAAAAAGAACAGCGAATTTTACAATTTGCCCGGCATGAAACATCGCAGCGAAGTTATAAGAGTTGATGTAGACGAGCATTTTAAAGACTTTTTCAAAAATTCTGTTGCAAATGTTAGCGATGATATAAATTTTAACGCAGGCGCTATTACAACTGACACAAGCGATAAAAAAAGACAAAAAAGAAGAAAAAATAATGTACCGGATAAAAATATATCTGTTGTTGCATCGTCGGACAGTACAAATACAGCAAACAAAAAGGGCCTAGAAATAACTACCGAACCTGTCGGCAAACACGGCACTCTTGCCGGTTTCAGCTTATTAAGTCAATCTACCGATTCGTTTGGTGTGCCTTTAGCAAATTCGACAAGCGAGCAAAGCCACACCGAAAAAAACAACAGTGTCGAGCACAAAATTGAAAAAGTATTTGAGCAAAAAAGCGAAGTTGCACGCAAGGCTCCTAGCAAAATTGATTTTAACATAGCAAAACAAGCCCCAAAAAATATAAATCAACAACCTTTTGTAGCCGCAAGCAACATACAAGGCGAACATTACACCGACAGTATTATTAAGCAAGATTCACCTTCCGACACGTTTTTGCAAAATTTTGTAGACACAAAGGCGCAAGACTATTACGACAACAAACAAGAAAGCGCCGGTGCTTTAAATAATAATAAATTTGATAATAATATTGTTGAAAATATTGCAAAAGATAACAACGATTTTTGGGGCGAGAGCAAAAATAGCGGAATGCTGTTTAAAGAAATTACAGTTAACATGCCAATAACTCGCACCTCTACAATTGGGGTAGACCCCGACATTTACGGCATACCCAGCGAAGACTACGAAGAACACCAAGACTATAACCATGTTACAGATGCACCCGCAGTAATGCGCAAACTAAAAAATAAAGGCATTGTTAATATTTTAAATTTTGTAATAAGCCTTGGTATATTTTTGGTTTTATTTATTACACATCTTATTTCCAAAAGCGCAAACGCAAGTGGTGCTATTTTCGAGCCAACAACTTACTTAATTATTAACACCGCTATGCTTTTAATATTGTTTGCAACAAACATACAAACAATAAAAGCAGGCTTTGTAGGTATATTTGGCAGGCCAAGCACAAGCACAATTGCATCGCTCTCGGTAATAGGTGCAATTATTCAAGCTGTATTTTTACTTTTATTTGCAGGTACATATAATTATCAAAATATCAGTATATTTTCAAGCATTGTTGCGCTTACAATGGTTTTTAATAATTTTGGTAAATGGTTACATACACAAAGCGTTTGCAAAGGGTTTGCAATTGCAAGTGCCGGAGAAGACCACAGCGCCGCATTTATTGTTCCCGGAAGAGACTTGACAAAAATGGTTTGCTCGGGCCTTGTTGAAAGTGACCCAATTTTGCTTGTTAGCAGGCCCACTTCGCTTGTAAGGGGCTTTTTGCGCCAAAGCTTTGCCTCTCATTTAAGTGATGTATACGGCCGAAAGGTTAGCCTTATTCTTTTAATGGCAGCAATAGTATGCACCGCAATAACAGGTGTATTTACGCAAAATTTAGCCGAGGCCGCCAGCACATTTGCAGCTGTATTATGCATTGGTGCGCCACTATCTTTAACGCTTGTTTATGCAATACCGTCAATTATATTACAGCGCACTGCGGCAAAACACGGTGCGGTGGTTCCCGGTGCCGGCGCTGTACAAAGGCTAGAACTTTGCAATACAGTTATGTTGCAAAGCAAAGATTTATTTCCCTCAACAAGCGTAAAGTTGCACGGCATTAAACCTTTTGTGGGCAGACGAATTGACATGGCAATAATATTTGCCGCGAGTATAGTGTACTACAATTGCCCAACCTTACGAGATACATTTATGGCGCTTATAGACAATAAAAAAAATGTACTTTTACCGGTTACAAACAGCGAGAGTTTTGCCGGTTTTGGCTTTAGCGCAACTGTGGACAAACAGCAAGTGCTTTTAGGTAACAGAGCAATGATGAAAAGGCACAATATTGAGCTACCGAGCCTAGAGTACGAAAACAACTTTACTCAAAACGGTAAACGCAGCGTTATGTATCTTGCACTAAATGGGCGGCCTTACAGCATTTATATTATTAGTCATATTCCAAATAAGGCGGCAAAAAAATCGCTTTCCGGGCTTATAAAGTCGGGATTTAGCGTTATAATTAAAGCCGACGATTTTAATATTACATCTCAAAAGGTTGCCCAAACATACAATGTGCCTCTTTCCAGCGTAAAGGTATTGTCTCAAAACGAACAAGACTTGCTTGTTCAACAAACCGACTACATGCCCGAGAGCGATGGATATATGACGCATTCGGGTGGATTTGATTCGTTTATAGGCGGATTAAAGGCCGCAACCGTCGCCTCGCGGCGAGAAAAGCTTTTAAACAACATTCAAATATCATCTGTGCTTTTTACAATGCTAATAGCCTTAATTTTAACAATAACCGGCGTTTTAACATCGCTTAGCTTAACTGCTATAATTTTTTACCAGGCAGTATGGCTGTGTGTTACGCTTATACCTTTATTAATTAAAAGCGATTAATGGCAGTTTTTGTGGTTTGTAAATTAAATAATATTGCCCTTATTCCATTGCCAATACGCAATTGGCAAAAAAGTGTATTATAGTATATTTTATTAATGTGTAAAAAAGCATATGCAAAAAATTTACAGGCTACTTGTAAAGTAGCCTGTTTTGCTTGGTTTTTTTAGCTTTACCTGCTTTACCCCAGCGCAACGTCAAGTATCATCATAAATGCAAAGCCAAAAGTTACGCCTATAACTCCCGCATGCTCGTTATATTTTTTGTTGGCCCGCGGTATCAGCTCCGATGCCACGGCATATATCATTGCGCCTGCGGCAAAGCTTAAAAGCCAAGGCAAAAGCGTTGCAACACTTGCAGCTAATATTACGGCAATTACTCCACCTATCGGCTCTACCGCACCGCTTGCTGTGCCATACAAAAAGCTGCGCAATTTGCTGTTTCCCTCTTGCCTAAACGGTAGCGATACCGCAGCGCCCTCGGGAAAATTTTGCAAGCCTATGCCAAGTGCAAGCCCTATTGCCGCTGCTGTTTGCGCCGCCGAGTGCGACTGTACCGCCAGTGCACATGCAAGGCCTACCGCCATTCCCTCGGGTATGTTGTGCAATGTTATAGATCCAAAAAGCAGTACGGTACGCCTTTTACCGCTGTTTTCGTTTTGTCTATTTTGCATATTTATGTATTGCTTTGTAATTATTTTATCCATAATAAGCAGGCACATCGACCCAAGTATAAAACCCCCGCCTGCTTGCAAATACCCACTATAACCTTGCTCTTGTGCCATTTCTATTGCAGGCACTATCATGCTCCAACACGACGCCGCCATCATTACACCTGCCGCAAATCCTAAAAATGCTCGCTGAAACACGTCTTTTATAGGCCCTGCAAATAAAAAAACACATGCAGCTCCTAGGCTAGTCATAAAAAAAGTAAATCCTGTTGCAATTAATGCCGCTAAAACGCTGTTCAAGTGTACTCCCCCATTCTTCTATCCACTTTATATTTATGTTATGCAGTACTTTAATCTTTGTTAAAATACCAGTTTATATAAAAAGTCACAGCATTTTAGCTATTTTTAATTTTTTTGTTAATTGTAGGTATAATTTGCACCTAATTTGATTTTTTTATCAAAACAGTACATTTCAAAATACAAAATATATTTTTAACATGCAGTGTAAATTAACTTTTTCGCAAACATTTTACTTTGCATATTGACGTATTTTAATATGTTTGACATAATAATAAGTAATTACACGAAAAGGAGGCGCATATGGACATACGATTTTTAAAGGGCGTAGGAGAAAAACGCGCGCAGCTGCTTGCAAAGCTAGATATACACACCGTGCAAGACCTTGTGAGCTATTATCCTAAAAGTTATATTGATTTTTCAAAACCGTACCCACTTGCATATGCGCCAAGCGACGTTAAATGCGTTGTAAAAGCAATGGTTTATGGTAAAAATAGTTTTAGAATAAGTGGCGGACGTGAAATTAACAAGGCAAGTTGCGCCGATGAAACAGGCGAGCTTGTAATAAATTTTTTTAACAACCCCTATACAATAAAAAAGCTCGAAATAAATAAAGAGTATTATTTTTACGGCAAGCTTACTAATAATTTTGCCGTAAAAGAGATGACAAACCCCACTGTACTAACAACTTTTGATGCCGAAAATACACCGTTTATTGCCGTATACGCTCAAACCGAGGGAATTAACAGTGCTTTTATATCCAAATGTTTGCGCACATATTTTAAACAAGCACAAAAAGAACAAGAAAACCTACCTGCGCAAATTATTGACAAATACAAACTTATTGGCAAGGACGAGGCGGTTAAAAAAATACATTTTCCAACCAGTAATAACTGCATTACACAGGCAAGGCGACGCCTAATTTTTGAAGAGCTTTTGTGTGTACAGCTTGGCCTTTTGATGCTAAGAAAAAAAGGTAGCGCACTTACTTGTGCACAAATACCCAATATTAACATGTCAAATTTTTTTAGCGCATTGCCATACAAACCCACAAATGCACAAAGCAATGCAATTAACGAAATACTTACCGATATGAACAACAAATATGCCATGAACAGGCTTTTGCAGGGCGATGTAGGCAGCGGCAAAACATTGTGCTGTGCAGCTGCTATGTACGCATGTGCAAAAAGCGGGTATCAAAGTGTGCTTATGGCTCCCACCGAAATATTGGCAAGCCAACACGCTACCTCGCTAGAAAAAATGTTTACACCACTGGGAATTAGCGTTGTGCTTTTAACAGGTAGCATAAAGGGCAAGGCACGAAAAGAAGTGCTTTTACATATACAAAACGGTACAGCTCAAATTATTGTTGGCACACACGCCGTTATAGGCAACGAAGTTGTATTTAACAGCCTTGCTTTGGCCGTAACCGACGAACAGCACCGCTTTGGTGTAAGGCAGCGCAGTAAGCTTGCAGCAAAGGCAAACCACCCTCACCTACTTGTTATGAGCGCAACGCCTATACCCCGAACACTAGCGCTTTTAATGTTTGGCGATTTAGACATAAGCGTACTAAACGAACTACCTCCCGGAAGAGTGCCAATTAAAACATATGCAATAAACTCTTCAAAGCGCAAAGATATGTACAATTTTATATCTCAATTATTAAAACAAGGTAGGCAAGCATACATTATTTGCCCATTAATAGAAGATAGTGCTCACGATATGGCAAGTGCTGTTACATATTTTGAGCAAACAGCAAAGCCACTTCTTCCAAAATACAATGTGGGTTTAATGCACGGCAAGCTAAAGGCGGCACAAAAGGCCGAGGTTATGCAAAGTTTTGTTAATGGCAACATACAGGTGCTTGTATCAACCACGGTAATTGAGGTTGGAGTAGACGTACCTAATGCCGCTGTTATAGTAATTGAAAACGCCGAGAGATATGGGCTTTCGGCAATGCACCAATTGCGAGGGCGCGTTGGCAGAGGCAAACACGAGAGCTTTTGTGTGCTTATAAGCGACAATACGCAAGACAGCGTACAGCAGCGCCTAACATTTTTGTGCAAAAATCAAGACGGGTTTGAAATTGCAAAGTACGACCTTGAAACAAGGGGCCCCGGCGACTTTTTTGGCAGTAGACAGCACGGCTTGCCAACGCTGCGCATTGCCGATTTGGCAACAGATACGCGCATACTTTACGAGGCACAAAAAACTGCTGTCGAAATTATACGTACTGACGAAAACTTACAAAACCCAATGTACGAAAGCTTGTTTAACAATGTAACAACACTTTTTAATAAAGATACAGCGCTAAATTAATGGATTATTTATTGAGTAAGGAGTTTGAAATGAGCTCACATAGTATTTACACATTTAAATGGA
>CAYJLZ010000036.1:0-18773 GCA_964371265.1 uncultured Bacteroides sp.
TAAGAAAAACTTCGCGTGCGGTGGGGCAAAGCAGCGATTCTTCGCTGAGATATGAAAAAGGTGTAGATGTTTACAGCACAGAGCTGGCAATTAAAAGGGCTTTACACCTGATACAAAAGCTAGATTGCGGCGACGTTACAAAAACAAGCTTTGACTGCATGGCAAACGATACTCAAAACGTTAAATCACTTGATATAACGCCAAGCCAAATTTACGATGTTTTGGGCATAACCGTGCCAAAGCAAGCGATGCTTGATATACTGGCGCGATTAAATTTTGAAGTAAAAACAAACGGCGATAATTGGCAAGTAATAGTTCCAAGGTATCGTGAGGATGTGCAGGAATTTCCCGATATAGCGGAAGAAATTATTAGAGAATACGGGTATGAGCACATAGTACCAACATTTTTGCAAAGCGCCGCAGTAACAAGCGGTGGGCTAAACACAGCACAAAAAACACAGCTTAAAGTTAAGCGATTTTTGGCAGGGCAAGGCTTTTACGAGATATCAACGCTTGCGTTTTACTCTAAGGCCGAGCTTGACATGGTTCGCATTGACGAAAACGACACAAGAAGAAACGCAATACGCCTTTTAAACCCAATTACCGAGCATTTAAGTATTATGAGAACAACACTTGCCCCAAGTATGCTTAACATAATTGTGGACAACATAAAAAAAGACAATACACAGGGCAGGCTTTTTGAAATAAGCAATGTGTATTTGCCAAAGGAACTACCTATTGAACAACAGCCGGAGGAGTGCCTACAAATATGCATGGGTATTTTTGGAAAGGGTGAGGACTTTTTTACACTTAAAGGGGCTTTGCAACAGATGTTTGAAAACTTTGGTGTGAAATTTGATTGCGAAAAAGGTGGCGATAGCTATTTGCACCCGGGCATATCGGCGCAAATATTGTGCAATGGGCAGGCTGTTGGTGTATTTGGCAAACTTGCAAACGAGGTTTGCGCAAACCTCGACTTGCCAAAAGATAGTAAATTTGCAAGTAATATATATATGGCTCACATAAATTACCAACAGTTTGTAAATGCAATGCCAAGTGCCAAAAAATATGTACCAATAAGTAGTTTTGCCCCAATTAAGCGCGACTTTGCCTTTGTGTGCGACGAGGCAATTACCTGCAAACAGGTGCAAGATGTTATATTTGCAGCTAGTGCTATGGTAAAAGAGGCCACACTGTTTGACATTTATAGAAGTGAAGAAATGGGCGAGAACAAAAAGAGCATGGCCTTTGCTGTTTTGCTTAGCGATACAAATGAGGTAGATAGTGCTGCAAGCGAGCGTGTATTTAGCAAAATCGTTAACGACTTAAAGTATAAATTAAATATAAATATACGATAAGTATATTTATATTGTGCAAAAATTAAAATTAGCGGTGGTTTACACTGTTAACTTGGCATAATTAATTTTAAGCGAGTTATTTAAAAGTAAGGGGCTGTATAAGTGGAAAATATTAGCACATATATATCTGAAAATATTTTACACGTTAGGCAAAAAATTGTATCAGCGTGCGAAAAATGCGGCAGAGATGCAAACGATATTACACTTATGGCTGTTAGCAAAACGCAGCCAATAAAAAAATTACAGGCGGCAATAAACAGCAATTTAACTTTGTTTGGAGAGAACAGAGTGCAGGAATTTCGCGATAAGGCAGAGTTTTTTGCACAAAACAAAGCACAATGCCATATTATAGGCACGCTGCAAAAAAACAAGGTAAAATATTTGCCACCGCTTACAAATTTCATTCAAAGTGCCGACAGCCCCGAGCTTTGCAAAGAGATTGAAAAGCAGTACGCAAAGGTAGGCAAAACGGTTTGTGTTCTCCTTCAGGTAAATATTGCAAACGAGGCAACAAAAAGCGGCATACAAAAGCAAAACATTTTGCAACTTGCAAACGACATATGCAAAAATATGCCGCATATAAATTTAAAAGGGTTAATGTGCATACCACCGCCACTGCAAAACGGAAAAAATGAGCTTATAAACAATTTTTCGCAAATGAAATACCTGTTTGACGATTTAAAGAGTAGAAATATAGAAAATAGCGATATATCAGTACTTAGCATGGGTATGTCGGACGATTACGACATTGCCATTATGCACGGAAGTACACTTGTAAGGGTTGGCAGTGCTATTTTTGGGCAGAGATATTACGGCGATTAAAAAATAAAATATGCGTATAGGCAGCGCTAATGTGCGTAAAAAACGCTGAATTTACGTATTAAAGTGCTAAATGCAAGGCTTTATGCACATTTTAAACAACGCAAAAAAAACCGCAAAGGGGCTTTAATTTGACTAATATGTTAGTTAGGCTGTTTGTTCCAAATTACAGCGATATTCAAAACACAGATGTTAGGGCAAGGTTTGCTTTGCTGATAGGCATTGTAGCCACTGTTTGCAATTTTTTGTTAAGTGCAATAAAATTTTTTGCCGGAATAATAACTGGTAGCATTGCAATTACAGCCGATGCAACAAACAATTTGTTTGATGCCGGGGTGGGCATAACTACGGCAATAGGGTTTAAACTTGCAAGCCGCCCCGCCGATAAACAGCACCCATACGGGCACGCGAGATATGAATATTTAACAGGGCTTTTTATAGCAGTAATAATAATTGTTGTGGGCTTTGAGCTTTTGCAAACGTCAGTTCAAAAAGTAATTAAACCCACACAAGTTACTATAAACGTTGTTGCAATTGCCATTTTAGTATTTTCGGCAGTGGTAAAACTTTGGCTAATGGCATTTTATAAAAACATAAACTTACGTATTAATTCACAGGCTGTGCAGGCGGCTATAACAGATTGCCGCAACGATTTTATTAGCACGTGTGCAGTTTTGTTAAGTGTTTGTATATCGGCAATTACAAATTTTAACGCCGACGGATATTTGGGTGCCGTTGTAAGCTGTGTAATTATATATAGCGGTATTCGCATGGTAAAACATGCGGCCGACCCACTTATTGGCGCAGCGCCAAGCAAGCAATTTACCGATGAAATTAACAGTAAAATATTATCTTACAGCAACATTTTAGGCACACACGATTTAATTTTGCACGACTATGGCCCCGCACGCAGGTTTGGCAGTGTGCATGTGGAGATAGACAGCGCTATAAATACTATGGATGCACACAATATAATTGATAAAATAGAGCATGAGTTGATGCTGCAATATAATATAATTATGGTAATTCATCAAGACCCTATAAGTGTAAACGATAACGAATACAATAAATATTATAAAATAATAAGCAATAAAGTTAACGAAATATCGGCTGAAATGTCAATTCATGACCTTAGGATAAAAAAAGAAAATGCAGCTGTTAAGCTTAGCTTTGATGTAACTGTACCGTTTGATTTTAAAATGAGTGATGAAGAGGTTAAAGCTCAAATAAGCACAGTACAAAGCGAAAAAATTGTACTGGAAACCGTAACGATTGACAGAAACTAAAATTTATTGCATTTATAATTATAAAGGAAGTATAATAAAATGAAATTTGATATAAGTAAAAATATGGCGGAGATGAAACCTTCGATAATAAGAGAAATTTTAAAACAAATGAGCGATCCTACGCTTATAAGTTTTGCCGGGGGCAATCCTGCACCCGATACTTTTCCCGTATCAGAAATAGAAAAGTTTTCTTTTGATATACTTCAAAACAAACCAAGCGAAGTTTTGCAATATTCGGTAAGTGAGGGAACTAATAAGCTGCGCATTGCAATTAAAAATTTTGCAAACAGAAGAGAAAGCGAGCAAATAATACATGATTTTGATGATGTTTTAGTAATTTCAGGCTCGCAGCAGGCACTTAATTTTACGCCAAAAGTGCTTTGCAACGCAGGCGATGTAGTTGCAGTAGAAAGCCCGGCATTTTTAGGTGCATATAATGCATTTTACTCGTTTGGCGCTAAGCTTGCCGCTGTACCTATGCAAACCGATGGCGTAGATTTAACTCAGCTTGAAAACGTTTTTTCATCGCATCAAAAGCCTAAGTTTTTTTATTGTGTGCCAAACTTTCAAAATCCAACAGGTTATACAACAAGCCTTAAAAAAAGAGAAAAAATTTACGAGCTTGCAGTAAAATATAATGTGCCAATTTTGGAGGACGACCCCTACGGAGAACTGCGTTTTAGCGGACAAAGAATACCAAGCATTAAAAGTTTTGATAAAACAGGCATTGTAATATATACATCTAGTTTTTCAAAAATAATGTGCCCCGGTATTCGCCTTGCGTATTTGGTGTGCGAGAAATCTCTTTTTAAGCACATGGTAATTGCAAAACAGGTTGATGACGTACATACAAATGTGTGGAGCCAAACGCTGTGCGAAAATATACTTACAAATACAAATATGGACGAGCATATAAATAAAACAAAACAAGTATATGGCAAAAAAGCAGAAAAAATGTTTTTAGAACTTGAAAATAAATGCCCCGAGATAACTTTTACAAAACCCGATGGAGGTATGTTTATATGGGCGAAATTGCCACAAAAAATAGATGCAGCCGATTTTACAAAAAAATGCCTTGAAAACAAACTTGCCGTAATACCGGGAGGAGCTTTTGAGGCAAATGAAACAGGGCAGAGCAATTTTATTAGGCTTAATTTTAGCACACCAAGCCATGAACAGATTGAAAAAGGTTGCAGTATTATGCAAAAAGCAATTAAGAACTTAATGTAATTAAAAAGTTGTATTAGCAAAGCTAATACAACTTTTTTTATGCTGCAACCAATTTATAATTGTTGCAAACCTAATTTTAATTAAGTAGCACAGCAGTGTTGTAAATTATTTTTTGTTAACTATGCTAAACGAAATTTGTATTGCAATAACATTTACAATAGCGGCAATAAGCAGCAACAAATAAACCGGAGGCATGCCGCTTATGTTAGCTGCGTTATTTTGCTCGTTTGCTAAAATTGATGTAAAAGCCGCAGTAGCTATTAAAAAAATCACATAAAACAGCCTTGTTTTTTCAGTGCCAAATTTAAACGTTAGCGTGTTGTTAATTGCTAAAAAAATAAGCGTAGCCGTTAGTGATACAACTAGTATATCATAGTTAATAACTAAATTTTGCAACATAAAAGTCTGCGAAAACAGCATTGATAGCGTTGTTATTATACATATTATTGCTATGCTAATGTACCCCAAAACAAACTTGCTAAGTACAATATTTTTTGTGCTGTAAGGAAGCATAACCGCTAGTTCGTTCCATTTACTTCTCTCGTCGTATGAAAAAGCTGTCATCGGCAAAGCACCGCCTAAATAAAACGCTAAAAATATTGTTCCGCCGCTAAACGACAATATAGGAACAGCTATTAAAAATATCTTAAGCTGTTTTATAAGTACATAAAAATCTTTTAAAAGTAGTCCCTTCATTATAAACCCTCCGCCGACATAAACAGTACAACATCTTCAAGCGTTGTTTTTTCAAATGTAAATGCACTGCTCACATCATTTTTTTTCACAAGCACATCAAAGCCGTATGCTGTTTTCTTTTTACCCACAATTGCGCTATTGGGCAGTGTTGCAAAGTTCGATTGTGACACTTTAACAACTGCATATTTTTCTAAAATGGCATCTTTTTCTTCAAACAAAATAAGTTTGCCCCTGCTTAAAAACGCTATATAGTCACAAATTTTTTCAAGGTCACTTAATATGTGTGAGGATATAAGTATAGAATGTGTATCATCTCTTGTAAATTCATTAAAAACGTCAAGTATCTCTTGCCTAATCATCGGGTCTAGCCCACTTGTTGCCTCATCAAGTATTAATAGCTTTGCACCGTGCGAAAGAGATACTGCAATTGCAAGTTTCATTTTCATACCACGCGAATAGTCTTTAAATTTTTTTGTTAAATCAAGATTAAACTTTGTGATGTAATTGAAAAATATCTCCTCGCTCCAATTATTATAAGTGTTTTTCATTACACTGTTAATGTTTTTTGCATTTAAAACCTCGGGAAAATATGCCTCGTCCAGTACTATACCTATGTCTTGTTTAACATCATTAAACTCATTGCTTTTATTATCTTTTTCAAGTACTTTTATGCTGCCGCTATCGGGGTTTACTGCATTCATTATCAGTTTAAGCGTGGTGCTTTTGCCTGCGCCGTTTTCGCCAACTAGGCCTACTATCGAGCCCATAGGTACGTTAAAATTTACATTGTAAAGCGTAAAATTATTGTACGATTTTGTTAAATTGGTCACTTCTATTGCATTCATCACTCATACTCCCTTGCTATTATTTCAAACATTTGCAATATGTCTTTTGCATTTAGTCCGCAACTCGGTGCAATTTCTAATATTTTTTCCATGTTTTGCTCAATCTCTTTCAAATGTGCTTCTTTTAAAAGTTGCGTGTTTTTTTGTGCTACAAAACATCCCTTTCCTGCAACAGAATGAATAAATCCGTCTTTTTCCAATTCGTCGTATGCTCGTTTTGTTGTTATTACGCTAATTTTAAGGTCTTTTGCCAAGTTGCGTATCGACGGTAACACAGCGCCTTCTTTTAATTTTCCACTCATGATTAATTTTTTTATTTGGCAGTAAATTTGCTCGTATATAGGTTCGTTGTTTGCATTGCTAATTATTATATCCATTTTTTCCTCCGTATCACAGGTTGCTGTTCATGTGATGTATATACAGTATATACACTAATGACAGTTTTGTCAATAAAAAAAGCAAACTTTTTATAAAGTTTGCTTTTTTGCGTATATTTGCTGTTTGTTTTGATTTGAAAGTTTTTAAAAAAGCTGATTAAAACCTATTATATTACGCCGCATTCTGTATTTTTTCAGTTTGTCCGTTTTGTGTGGTAATATAAATTTCTCCACTGCTTGTAACACTAAGCACAATATTGCCATCGTACGCTGTGTTATAAACTATTGCCCCTACATTGCTAAGGTTCTCAATTGTTTCTTCGTGTGGGTGGCCGTAGCTGTTGTCTTTTCCGCTACTTACAATGCTAACCATCGGAGATATTGCCGCTATAAATTTGTAATAATTGCCGTTTGCCGCACCGTGGTGCGATGCTTTATATACGTCGGCCTTTAGGTTTGTGCCGTTTTCTATCATTCTTATGCTCTGCTGTTCTTCGGCGTCACCACAAGATAAATACCTAAAACTATCCGTCTCAAACATAGTAACTACGCTTGTGTTATTTTTATTGTCCTCGTTTTCAAGGCCGGTATCAAGCACAGTTATCTGTGCGTTACCAAGTTCAATCACGTTACCTACTTTTGCGGTAATATCATTTATTGCTGATATATCAATATATTCTAAAGTGCGCAAAATATTGTAGCCATCGGGCATGCCCACTTTAGCAAAGTCGGGCAGTAGCACTGTTTTAACATCAAAGTTCTCCATAACATGCACCATACCGCCTATGTGGTCGGCGTGTTCGTGCGTCATAATCAGCAGCTCAATTTCATCAACGCCTACCGAATTTAAATACAACTCCAAAATATCTTCGCCTCCTATGTCTCCCGCATCTATAAGGCAAAACTCACCGTTTTGTTCTATAAGCGTTGCGTCGGCTTGGCCAACATCAATAAAATGTATGTTTGTTTCAACATTGGGTATGCTGTTTGCCGCTACGGCAACGTGCTGTTCGCCACTGGCAAGAGTGAACAAATCGTTCCACGTTGGTAAGGGGCTGTTGTTTATGTACTCGCCAACTGAAATTGAAAACGCAAATATAACAATCACCGACAAAACAATTATCGACTTAATGTGTTTGTTTTTGCTACTACCTGTTTTAAATAGCGCCTTTATGGTGCTATTTATTTTTTTGGACGTTTTGCGCTTTTTGCCTGTTTTTCGCTGTGCCATTTTTTTGCTCCTGTTTTTGTTTTATGTGTGCCTGTGGCTGCACCTTGTTTTTTGGACGATTTTTGTGCGGTGTGCCTGTTTGCTGCAATGCCTGCTGTTTTTACCGTGTAGCTTTTTATAAGTTTTGGCAGTAAATCAAGCCTGTTTGTTTTTTCAAGTGCTTTTTTAACAAGTGCGGCGTTTTTTACATCGTAATACTGCAAAAGTGC
This sequence comes from uncultured Bacteroides sp., assembly GCA_964371265.1. Taxonomy (GTDB): domain Bacteria; phylum Bacillota; class Clostridia; order Oscillospirales; family Ruminococcaceae; genus Ruthenibacterium. The sequence continues at coordinate 8,052 of CAYJLZ010000036.1, forward strand.
ACGTTGCAATGTTTTTTCCTCTTTTGTTTTTGCAACGTATACTTCTTTTAGTGTGTATGGGTCTAGCCCTGTGTAGTACATGCATGTGCTAACAGTTCCCGGCGTTGGGTAAAAGTCTTGCACTTGCTCGGGCCTTATGTTGTTATTATAAAGGTATTCGGCTAATATTACTGCGTCCTTAAGGGTGCTTCCGGGGTGGCTGCTAATTAAATAAGGCACTAAAAATTGTTTTTTACCGTGCCTTTTAGTTATTTGATAAAACTTTTTAGAGAACTTATCGTAAACATCTATGCCGGGCTTGCCCATATGCTTTAAAGTTGTTACTGCGCAGTGCTCGGGCGCTACTTTTAGCTGGCCGCTAACGTGGTGCTTTACAAGCTCGTCAAAAAATGTATCGTTTTTATCGCGCATAACGTAGTCGTACCTTATTCCGCTGCGGATGAATACTTTTTTCACCTTAGGCAAACTTCTAACTCGCCTTAAAATACTTAAATAGTCTGTATGGTCTACAATTAAATTGGAGCAGGGTGTTGGGGCAAGGCATTTTTTACCGCCTTTGCACATGCCTTTTGTTATTTGAACTTTGCAGCTTGGTGTTCTAAAATTTGCCGTTGGGCCGCCAATATCGTGTATATAACCTTTAAAATTAGGTGCAGCTGTTATAAGCTGTGCCTCTTGTACAACGCTGTTTTCGCTTCGGCTTGTTACACTGCGCCCTTGGTGCAGTTGTATGGCGCAAAAATTACAGCCGCCAAAACAACCTCTGTTGTGTATTATAGAGAACTCTACCTCTTCAATTGCCGATATACCGCCAAACTTTTCGTAAGATGGGTGATATGTTCTTGTAAAGGGCAGTGCGTACAATTCGTCAAGCTCTCTTCTTGCAAGCGGTTTTGCAGGCAAATTTTGCACAAGGTAAACCTCGCCGTGCTTTTGTACAATCACTTTGCCAATTACAGCATCTTGATTGTCAAGCTGTATTTTTGTAGCCTTTGCATACGCTGTTTTATCGGTGCTAACCTTTGCAAACGAGGCGCACTCGGTATATGTGCTTGGCAAATTTTCAAAGCTTGCCATATAGCACGTTCCATCAACATCTGTTATGTTTTTTATATCCTCGCCGCAGGCAAGCCTTTTTGCAATTATGGCAGTTTGTCGCTCACCCATGCCAAAGCTCAGTAAATCGGCACCACTGCTTTGCAAAACCGAGGGCATAACAACATCGTCCCAGTAATCGTAGTGGGAAAAGCGCCGCAACGACGCCTCGAGCCCACCTATAATAACAGGCACATTAGGGTATGCTTTTTTTGCAAGATTAGTGTATACGGTAACGCATCTATCGGGGCGTTTACCTGCTTTTTTTTCGGGCGTGTATTCGTCGTGTGCACGGCGCTTTTTACTTACCGAGTAATGTGCAACCATACTGTCAACATTGCCGCCACCTATAAAAAAGCCGTAGCGTGGCTTGCCAAACTCCGTCATGCAGTCCTCACGCATAAAGTTGGGTTGAGAAATTATACCCACCTTGTAGCCCTCGTTTTCCAAAACTCGGGATATTATAGCACTGCCAAAACTGGGGTGGTCTACGTATGCATCGCCTGTAACAACGATAAAATCAACGTATTGCCAACCTTTTTGCAGCATTTCCTCGCGGCTTATCGGTAAAAATCTTTTGTACATTATATATCCCTTTTAAGTTTTGTCATCGTTTCTCATACTCATTTCAATCCACTGCTGGCGAGAAATAAGCACTTGCCTTGGTTTCGAGCCCTCGTATGGGCCTACAATACCCATGGCCTCCATTTCGTCTACCAGCCTTGCGGCACGTGCGTACCCAAGTTTACAGCGCCTTTGCAACAAACTTACGCTTGCCATGTTCGCATCCAAAACGGCCTCTACCGCCGGTTTAAACATTGCATCTTCCTGCTGTGCTGTACTGTCATCGTCTTTTATGCTAACTCGCTCGGCGGTAGCGCATTTTTCCATTTCAGCTATCATTTCTTCGTCGTAATCTGTTTGGCTTGTGTTTTTAATATAGTCTATAACACCGCGTATTTCGCTGGATTTTATAAACGCACCCTGAACACGCACAGGCTTGTTAATGCCCTGCGGCATGTAAAGCATATCGCCGTTGCCAAGCAATTTTTCTGCGCCGGCAGTGTCTAATATTGTGCGGCTGTCTATTTGGCTCATTACCGAAAGGCCTATGCGGCTAGGAATATTGCTTTTAATAAGGCCTGTAACAACGTCTACCGAGGGGCGCTGTGTTGCAACTATAATGTGCATACCCGCCGCGCGAGATTTTTGCGTTATGCGCCTTATGTACTCCTCAATGTCCTTGCCCACAACAGTCATCAAATCGGCAAGTTCGTCAATTACTATAACAAAGTACGGCATGGGCTGCATAGTATCGTCTTTTTTTGCCATGTCGTTGTAGTCTTCAATATTTGTTGCGCCATGTTCGGCAAGTTGTAAATATCGCTTTTCCATTTCGGCAACGGCGCTGCCAAGCGCACCTGCGGCCTTGCGTGGGTCGGTTACAACGGGCATAATTAAGTGTGGTATGCCGTTATATTGTGCAAATTCAACCATTTTAGGGTCAATTAAAATTAAACGCATTGTTTGGGGCGAGCACCTGTACAATAGGCTCATAATAATGCCGTTTGTGCATACAGATTTACCACTGCCCGTAGTACCGGCAATTAAAAGGTGAGGCATTTTTGCAAGGTTGCCAACAACGGCCTTGCCCGAAATATCTTTGCCCACTGCAAACGTAAGGGGCTGTGTTTTTGTGCTAAATTCACTCGATTCTATAATACTTCTAAACGTAACGGTAGAGCGTTTTTCGTTTGGTATCTCTATGCCTACGGCGGCCTTGCCGGGCACGGGAGCCTCAATTCGCACGCCAGATGTTGCAAGGTTTAGCGAAATATCGTCGGCTAGGCTTGTTATACGGCTTATTTTTACGCCCGAAAGCGGTTTTAACTCGTACCTTGTAACGCTGGGGCCTCTACTTATTGCAATAACTTTTGTTTGAACGCCAAAACTGGATAGTGTTTTAACAAGTAAATCAGCCGTTTTTTTCAGTTCTTTTTCAATTTCGCCCTCATCGTCTGCCTTTTGTGCCTCAAACAGTGATAGGGGCGGGAAGGCATATGCGTCACTGCCATGTGCGGCTATGCTGTTTGGAGAAAACGGCTTGTGCTCTGCTTTATCGGGCGGTGCCTTAACAAGCAAATCCATAATTGCGCCGCTGTCGCTACTGTGTGTATTTGTGCTGTGCGTGTTGTTTTGCACGGGTTTGTCTGCATTGCCGTTATGCGTAGTATTATTTGGTTGCAAAGTGTCGGCTGTTGCTGTTTGTGCAGCTGTTTGCAAGCTTGCATTTGCCGATGTTTGCGTTCCATATGAACCGGAAGTATACACATTACTGCGTGAAATTATTGTGCCAAATTGAGAGTCATTATAAACATTATTATTTGCGCCTGCTGTTTTTGAGGGCACGCTGTTTATGCCAAAAGTGCCTCCAGGGCCTATATTAACATCGGCATTGCCGTTTGTATACGTTGTTGTAACGTTGTTTGGCCCAAGGTCAACGTCTATGCCGTTGTTTGTACTTACAGGCACGGTAACTTGGGCGTCTCTTTTTGCCATAGCCTGCGCAAATGCGCTTTTATCTATTACACCTCTGCTAGAATTAGCTAATTTCAGTGCCTGCTTATTTTCAAATTCATTTTGTTGTTTTTGAAGTTGACTTTGCTCATGTTGCTGTTTTTGCAATTTTAGCTCGTTGTTTTGCTGTGCTTTCACTTGTCGATCAACATTGTACTTTGAAAAAAGTTCTTTCATTTTAATATATAATGACGATATAGCAATATAAATATCGGCAGGTGTTTTGCTTGTAATAAACATTATGCCAACTATGCACAAAATAACAATAACAATGTTTGCGCCCGGCCTACCTATTAAACCCACAATAGGCACACCTAAAACAGCACTTAAAACACCGGGGCCTTGTCCCCAACGGCCTGTGCTTGCGCTGTGTAAGTACTGTATGCTCTCTATAAAATTTTTGCCGGCTAAATTAATTGGCGAAAATACAAAAAAAGTACCGCAAACAAACAATATAAGCAGTGCCGATTTTATACTAGTTAACAATATGGGTTTGTGCATAGCAATTTTAACGGCAATGTATAATACAAGTGGTGCAAGTAAATAAGTGCCTATGCCAAACACACCAAAAATTATATTGCCTCGTATCCATTGCCAGCCGGTATTACCGGGAATGAATGTTATTGCAAGCAGCAATATACCAATGCCAAAAAGCAGTATGCTCCACTGTGCATTTATAGGCTGCTTGTTATTTTTTTTTGTCCTAGAGGACGTTTTGCGTCTCGTTGCCATAAGCTGTAATATACCTCGTTTACATTTATGTAAATTATATAGCAAATTAATGTTTTATTCGCTATAATTCAAGCATTTTTTATGTGTGCTTATCCTTATAATTATATCATATTAATATATTTTTGTAAAATAAGTTTGCAATATATTTTAATTATAAAGCAGTGCATAATAATAGGTATAATTTACTATTTTTTGGTTAAAATAAAGTATCAACAAACAAATAAAGCAAAAATAAAATTTTAAGCAGTATTAAAAGGAGAATAAATATGGCTGAAAACCCTAACGAAAAAAGCGCTGAAATAGAGTTGAAACAAGATGAGTTTGAAAAAGAATACATGTTTGACATGGCGTCGGTATTTAAAACAAAAGGGCGCCACGCAATACATTGCCTTACAATAGCAGGGCAAGTAGAGGGGCATGTTATAGCACCGCAAAACCAAAAAACAACAAAATACGAGCATGTAATACCGCAAATTGTGGCAATAGAGGAAGACCCCGAAGTAGACGCATTGCTTGTAATACTAAATACCGTGGGCGGAGATGTAGAGGCTGGCCTTGCAATATCCGAACTTATTAGCGGTATTACTAAACCCAGTGCCACAATAGTGCTAGGGGGCGGGCACAGCATAGGCATACCTTTGGCAGTGTCGGCACAGCGCAGCTTTATAGTGCCAACAGCTACAATGACAATTCACCCGGTGAGGCATTCGGGGCTTGTATTGGGCGTGCCGCAAACAATGCGGTACTTCGAGCAAATGCAGCAGCGCATAACAAGCTATGTAACAAAGCACTCTAATATAAGTGCGGCAAGGTTTACGCAGCTTATGATGAAGACAGGCGAGCTTGTTATGGACGTTGGAAGTGTGCTAGACGGTAGGGCAGCAGTGAAAGAGGGCCTTATTGACAGCATAGGAAGTGTGGGCGACGCATTAAAATATTTGTACACTTGTATAGAGCAAAAAAATAAAAAGGAAAAGAGTAAAACAGCAATAAAAAAACAAAGCACCAATAAAACAGCGCAAAAAAATGGCAATGCAAAAACACAAAATAGTAAAGTTGCCGTAAAATCGACGGCAAAAACATCTAAAGGTAAAAATGCGGCAAAAAAACAAAAAACTAACGCTGCACCTAAAAAACAACAGCCAAAAAAAGCACAGCCAATAAGGCGCACAAGGCCAAAAACTGCACCGCAAAAGCATACACAGGCACCGGCTGCAAGTACTCAGCAAAAGTAAGCTCAATAAATAAGATGATGTTGCACAGAATAAAATTAACTACTGCTATTAATAATTAGATGTACAACAAAACGAGCAACCTTAAAAAGGCGGCTCGTTTTGTTGTTTCTTATATATTTTTGCAAAGTTTAAATTGAAGCGCAATATAAGTTGCATCATAAATTGCAATATTATGTAGACGTAAAACGGCGCATACAATATACTAATTATGTAAAATTTTGCACTAAAACCATGTAAAAAACAGTGCCAATACTAATGCTTAAAAATATATTTTTTTTCCATATATGCAAAGCACCAACAACTACTATTGCAAGTATTTCAAATAAGCCATGTGGCGGTGTAAAAACAGCATCTTTTAAACAGTAAACAATAAGTAGGCTCATAACGGCATACGGTAGTACACTGCCCAAATAAGTAATATGTTTTGGCGCAGGTTTTGAACCTGAAAAAAATATAAACGGTAAAAACCTAGTAAGCATTGTGCCAAACATTACAACTGCAATAGTAATTATGCTCTGTGTTGTTGTCATTTGTTATTACCGCCCTTATCAATGTTTATGTTGCGCTTAAATAAAAAGCACACAACAATTGCCGCCATAGCGGGCAACATAAAATTTGCCGCACCAAATATAAAAAGTGACACAAACGAGCAAACCATTCCTATTAATGCAGGTAGGTGGTTTTTTGCACTCTTCCATTGGTCGATAAATATTACAACAAAAAGCGCTGTCATAACAAAACTTATGCCCTGTGTATTAAAAGTTATTACATACCCCAAAACACCACCAAGCGTTGCGCCAACAACCCAGTACAAGTGATTTAAAAGCGTTACAAAAAACATAAAGTATCCTTGGTCTATACCTTGTGGCGGCTTTACCGTGCAGTTAATTGAAAACGATTCGTCACACATTCCAAATATTAAATAACCTTTTTTTAGTCCTGTCCCTTTATACTTTTCAAGCATAGATATTCCATAAAATATGTGCCTTGCATTTACAAGTATTGTTAATATAAAAGCGCTAATTGGATCGAACGCAGACACAAGCAAATTTGCAGCAACAAATTGCATGCTGCCTGCATAAATAAAAATACTCATTAGCATAGGATATAAAAACGAAAACCCCATACTATTCATTAAAAATCCATACGATATACCTACAAATAAAAAGCCCACACAAATGGGCAAAGTAAGCGGAAAAGCCGCTTTTAATGCTTTAATTTTCATACACGTTGCACCTATTTAATTAATTATATTGCTGTTGACACTTTTAAGGTATTATACAAAATACCCATATAAGCAGCTTGCACCAGTATAGCGCAAATACTGTAAAAGGGCAAGTTGTTTTTATTAATATATAATAAACTACATGCTAATAAAATATAAAGCAAGAGAGGCTGAAAACATAGCTATAAAGCCTGTTATCATTGAAAGAAGAACTTTACTGTAACCTTTAGGTATAATTTGCCCCATAATATCTAACTTGTTTATTATTGGGTGTAAGCCAAAATAGTATGTGAGTATTGAAATAATTATAACAATTACGCTTGCAACTTTAAGTGTACCGCTACCAATAGCAAGTATTACCACAAGAAGTGTTATAAAAATTAGCTTGCTGCCCGCTACCCAATGTGCCATGTATTTTGCAAAAAGTTCACTCGCCTTGTCATCTTTTGCGGTGTGCCACGCTTTAAATACTGCCACACCATTGCCCATTTTAAAATTGGGAGCAAAGTATAGTATTATAACGTTCATGCTCTCGAGCAAAATAAAAATAAATATTGAAACATCGATAAAAATCATAAATATAAATATCCTTTAATTAATATTTTAATACTGTACGCCAACAACTTTTTAATAACCTAACCGTTTTTATAGCAAAATAGGCTGTTTATAAATTTGTTGCACTCAGTAGGCAAATGCATTCTACATGCTTTGTTCTTGCAAATAAATCCACGGGCTGTATAACCTCTACCTCGTAGCCTCTCTCGCACAAAAAGTTGCAATCTCTTGCAGCGGTAGCGGCATTACAGCTTATCATTACAATTTTTTTAGGCTGCATTGTTATAACGCTTTGCAGTGCCTTTTGGTCACACCCTTTTCTTGGAGGGTCTAGCACAACTATATCGGGGCTAATGCCTTCTTCTATAAGCGTTTGTGCGGCTGTGCCGGCATCGGCACAAATAAAACGCGCGTAATTTATGCCCATATTTGCTGCGTTTATTTTTGCGCTTTGCACGGCCTTGTCTATTATCTCAACGCCGATAAGCTGTTTGCACGGGCAATTTTTTACCATTGATAAGCCTATTGTACCCGTTCCACAGTACAAATCAAGCAAAATATCGCTGCTTTTTAAATCGGCAAGCTTTGCCGCTGCCTTGTAAAGCTCCTGGGCACCCTTTGTATTAACCTGGTAAAAGCTCATCACATCGAGTTGAACAAAAACACCACAAATTTCATCTTGCAAAAAGCCGTTTCCCATTAAAACAGTGTTAGTTTTTCCAAGTATTACGTTTGTATTTTGTGTGTTTGTATTTAGCACTACCGAGCATATTTGATCGTGAATATTTGTTAACTCTGTGCAAATTTCGCTTTGGTGGGGCATAGTTTTTGCATTAATTACAAAGCAAACCAAAACCTCGTTTGTTTTAATGCTGTGCCGCAAATAAATATGGCGTACCACGCCTTTTTGTGTTTGCTCGTTGTATGTGCTTATGTTATATTTAGTAAAAAGATTGCAACATGTTTTTGCAATGCTGTTTAACAAATGCGGCTGTAAAACGCAGTCTTCACATTTAATCACCCTGTGGCTTCTGGGTGCAAAAAATCCGCTGTAAACCTCACCGCAATTACTGCTAACGGGTAATTGAACCTTGTTTCGATACCTTGATTGCTGCGGCGATGGAATTACATCCAAAACAGGCGTGTTAATTTTGCCTATTCGTGTCATCGCGTTTTCCACAAAGCTTTTTTTAGCGCTAAGCTCGGCATTATAATTTATATGCGCAAAACAACAGCCACCGCATTTATAGTACGTTTCGCACTCAGGTACAACCCTGTCTATCGATGGCTGTATTATGCTTTGAATTATTGCATAAACATAATTTTTATACAGCTTGGCTATCTTTACGCTCAAAACATCCCCCTTTGCGCTGTACGGCACAAAAACGGTTATTCCGTCGTGTTTTGCAATTCCGTTGCCGTCGCCCGAAAGGGATTCTATTTCAACTGTAATAATTTCGTTCTTTTTTAATGTCATTTATAAAACTCGCTTCATTCGGGCTGTGTAATTTCCACCATGCTATCTTGTGATGCAACATATTTACTGGGTGGAACTTTTTTTACTTTTTTAAATACGCGTGAAAAATAAAACTGATCGTAAAAACCTACCGAAACAGCTATTTCTGCAATAGAAAGCTGCGAGTTTTTAAGCAAATAACATGCCTCGTTTATGCGGTATTCGGTTAAATAGTCTACCGGAGAGCGGCCAATATTATTTACAAACACCCTGTACAAGTGGCTGCGGCTAACCCCTACCGATTTTGCAATGTCATCTATACCAATATCTTGCGAGTAATTAAATTGTATATACTTTATGGCATTATTTACATATTGAGAGCTTAAGTTAAATTTTTTTGGCTCGCTTATTTGTGCCTCTTTAATTAAATTTGCAAGCAATACATAAAGCCTACCAACCATCATAACCTCGCTGTACGGCTCACTACCACGAAAATTAAATATGTTATAAATGCTTTTTTTTATTTTTTCGGGTTGTAGGCACTTATGTACGTGTAAGTTATTTTTAAAGGGTAATCTAAAAGTAAGTTTATTTGCATATGGCCCGTTAAAGCCTACCCAATAGTATTCCCACGGCTGTGTACTGTCGGCGGTATACATAATTAGCTCGCCGGGTTTCGAGTAAAACATCTCGCCTTGCCCTACATTATAAGCCTTACCATTTACAGTATATTTTCCTTTTCCTTTAACTATAAAATGCAACAAATAGTGATCCCTTACCCCGGGGCCCCATGTGTAATTTTTTTCACATATTTGCCAACCGCAGTTGTATATACAAAGCTCTGCGTTTTCTTTATAATTTTGCTTAAACGATTGTTTATAATTGGTGGGCAATTAAATTCACTCCTCGATAATATATGCGATTTATTATAACATAAAAATCAACAAAAGTCTATGTTTCGGTATTTAAAATCTGTTATAATACTATTAGGTGGCAATAAAGTAATTTTTTTGATTGTTGCACTGCAACTAAACATTAAACGAAACGGAGAATTGTTATGCTGTTTATTAATGAATTTGTACAACTAATACAAAACGGTGCCTACGACAACACTTTTAAAAGCCTTTATGGAGAAAGTGAAGATGTTTGCATAAAACAGCGAGTTAGGTATATAGATGCATTGGAGAGCTTTAAAAGTACATTTGGCGATGATAGGCAAGTATGTATTTACTCGGCGCCGGGGCGCACAGAAATTGGCGGCAACCATACCGACCACAACAACGGTGTTGTAATGGCAGCTGCTGTTAACCTTGACATTATTGCGGTTGTATGCAAAAATGACGACAATTTTATTAGAGTAAAAAGCAAAGGATTTAAAAGAACAGATGAAGTTGACATAACAAATTTAACACCGCAAAAAAGTGAAGAGGGAATTTCTTCGGCACTTATACGCGGTGCTTGTGCCGGCGTTGTAAAGCGTGGAGGTAAAGCGGGTGGGTTTAATGCATACACCACCAATGATGTTTTGCGTGGGTCGGGGCTGTCAAGTTCGGCAGCGTTTGAAGTTGTAATAGGAGCTGTTTTAAACGGAGAGTACAACGATTTTAAATTTACGGATATTGAAATTGCACAAATTAGCCAGTATGCTGAAAACGTGTTTTTTGGCAAACCAAGCGGCCTTATGGACCAAACAGCCAGTAGCGTTGGCGGAGCTATATCGATAGATTTTAAAGATACCGAAAAACCCATTGTTACTAGGGTATCGCTTGAACTTGCAAAAAAAGGGTTTGCCCTTTGTATTACCGATACAAAAGGTAGCCATGCAAATTTAACAGATGAATATGCTG
>CAYJLZ010000037.1:0-18497 GCA_964371265.1 uncultured Bacteroides sp.
CCCATACCGGCAAGCGCACTTGTTGGGTTTAGCATTTCTCTCATTCCCGGACCGCCCTTTGGCCCTTCATTTCTAATTACAACAACATCGCCATCTTTAATTTCGCCCTTGTATATTGTGTCTATTGCGTCCTCTTCGCTCTCAAAAACACGTGCCGGGCCACTGTGGCAAAGCATTTCGGCGGCTACCGCACTGCGCTTAACCACACATCCAAGAGGTGCTATGTTGCCCCAAAGTATTGCTATTCCGCCTGTTTGGCTAAATGGGTTTTCTGTCGGGCGTATGCTGTTAATGTCTTTGTTTTTTGCACTTGCTATATTTTGCCCTACAGTTTTTGCACTTGCTGTTATAATATCGGTGTGCAACAAACCCTTTTGTGCAAGCTGTGCCATTACAGCCGGTACTCCTCCTGCTGCGTCCAAATCTTCCATAAAAGTTTGGCCGGCAGGTGCAAGGTGGCAATAGTTCGGTGTGCGCTCGCTTATGTCGTTTATAAGCTTTAAGTCTATTTGTACACCTGCCTCGTTTGCTATTGCAAGCAGGTGCAACACGCTGTTTGTGCTACAACCAAGTGCCATATCAGTGCTAAGTGCGTTTTCAAACGCTTTTTTTGTAAGTATATCGCGTGGGCGTATATTTTGGTTTACAAGTGTTAAAATTTGCATACCGGCTTTTTTGGCAAGCATTATGCGCTTAGAGCTAACAGCAGGTATACTGCCATTGCCGGGCAAGGCTATTCCAACGGCCTCACATAGGCAGTTCATGCTGTTTGCTGTAAACATGCCGCTACAACTGCCACAACCGGGGCACGCACCTTTAGTAAACTCGTCCATGTCCTCGTCGCTCATTTTGCCTGCTTTATAGCTGCCAACTGCCTCAAACATTTGCGAAAGACTAACGGCTTTGTTACCTGCTTTACCGGCAAGCATAGGCCCGCCGCTTACAACTATTGACGGTATGTTAATTCGTGCTGCGCCCATAACCATGCCGGGCACAATTTTGTCGCAATTGGGTACAAGCACAAGGCCGTCCAGTGCGTGCGCAAGTGCCATTGTTTCAACGCTGTCGGCTATAAGTTCTCTGCTGGGAAGTGAGTACCTCATACCCGCATGGCCCATTGCAATACCGTCGCAAACACCTATTGCAGGCATTAATATGGGTGTGCCGCCTGCGGCATAAACACCTGCTTTTACTGCGTCAGACAACTTATCTAAATGCACATGGCCCGGTACAATTTCGCTGTGGGCACTTATAACACCTATTAAAGGTTTGTTAAGTTCTTCATCGGTATATCCCATAGCATAAAACAAACTTTTATTTGGGCTGCGTTCAACACCCTTTGTAACATTGTTGCTGTTCAAATTCATTATATATACATCCCTTCTATTATCACAAAAATATACTTTTTTAGTATAACATATTAAACTTAAGCATTGCAACAAACGAATAAAAATATTATAATGAAACTATAACTTAAAAAAAATATGCAAAACTATTGTTTTGGAGGAAAAACATGAATATACTTGTTGTGGGACTGGGACGTGTGGGAACACGATTGATTGAGGCGCTTGAACATCTGGGGCATGATGTTTCGGTGGTAGAGGAAGACCCTGTTTTGCTGGAGAATATAAATACAATGTCTAAGCCTTTTAGCGGCACAATACTAAGGGGAGTGCCAATAGATATTGATGTGTTAAAAGGGGCAGGAATAGAAGTTTGCGATGCGGTGGCAGCTGTTACAAAAGACGATAATATAAACATAATGGTGGCACAAATGGCAAAAGAAGTGTTTAAAATAAAAAATGTTATTGCCAGAATAGCCGACCCGGAAAGCAAAGAAATATATAGCGAGCGCTTTGGATTACATGCCGTTTGCGGCACAAATTTAACGGCGCAGGCATTTTTAACAGGCCTTTTGTACGATAGAGACGGCACCGACGATGAGGATACAAGGCTGTCGATAGGTAGCAGTACTGCCGAGTTTACAACTGTGTTAATAGATAAAAATCAAGTAGGAAAACAACTTAGCGATATTGAAATAACAATACAGGGCATGGTTGTTTTTGGTGTTCTTAGGGCGAACGGAGTTATGGAGCTAGCAGGCGATAAGCAAATAATTTTGCACACAGGCGATAGTATTGTTTACGCTAAAATTATAGACTAATGCAAAAACAAAAAACTTTAATACAATTAAACTACTAGTTTGCAGCAATAATAAAAAAGTAAAATACATGCACAACCGAAAGGAATTGAAGTATGAAAGTATGCATTGTTGGCGGAGGTAAAATAGGTTATTACCTTGCACAAACATTAACAGAACACGGGCATACCCCAATTATAGTAGAGGAGAGCAAGGCTGCTTGTGAGAGAATTGCCGACGACTTTGACATACCCGTTATATGCGGGGACGGTACAAGGCCCGAAGTTTTAAAACTTGCACTTGAACACAAAGAAAAGTGTAACGCACTTGTGGCGGTTACCGGGCAAGATGAAAATAACTTAATAATATGCCAACTTGGAAAAAAAGTTTATAAAGTAAAAAGAACTGTTGCACGTGTTAATAACCCTCGAAACACCGAAGTTCTTAAAACACTTGGCGTAGACATTGTTGTTTCAAGTACCGACAACATAGCAAGACTGATTGAAAGGGAAGTGGAGACAGCGGCAATACGCCACCTATTAAGTTTAGACAGCGGCACAACATCGCTAACGCAAATAGAAGTGCCGCAATCGTTTATGCACAACGGTAAAACCCTAGCCCAGCTACCTGTTCCCGACAATGTAGTTGTTATATCGGTAACCAGAAAGAATGACTTTAAAATTCCAAGAGGTAACACAAAAATTATGATAGGCGATAAAGTTACGGTTCTTGCAAAAAACGAGGCATTTCCACTACTTGCCAAGGAGTGGTCGTTAACTGATACAGACTACAACTAACATCAAGTTAAATATAAAATATATAGCTGTTTATAATTATTAAAAAGGCATGTAAGAAAATTTTCTTACATGCCTTTTTGTATTTTTATTTACTTTGCTTATATTAAGTATAATACATATAACAGTGCAAACTATAATAGTATTAAATAACATTTATTTATAAGGGGGATTAAAATGCACATCAAAGTAAGGCAAAAAGGTGCTGTGGCTGTGTCTTTTTGGATGGTCGTGCCGGGTTTTATAATTGCTGTATTAATAGCGTTTTTTACAAAACTAACATTTGCATTTGTGTTTTTGCTTTTATGGTGCGCTGTATTTATACCTTGTGGCATATTTTATTTTTTAAGTTTTAATTTATATGTGGGCAATAATTACTTGTTTTTGCGCCATGGTGTGTTTTTTAAATTTGTGCACCTAATGCCAAAAAGGCATATAACAGGGTGCCACACGCTTTGTATAGAAATGCAAAAAAATACAAAAACAGCTGTTTTAATATTACTTTGCGCCTCGGGGTTTTATATTGTGCCGGGCGTAACGGTAAATGATGCAAAAAAAGTTGCCGATTTGCTATTTTGTAAATAGAGGAGTGAGAAATATAAATATAACAAAGCAAAAGCGTTTTCATGTATTTTATAGCTTTAAGTTTTTAAAGTATGCGCTGTTACTATGTATAGTGCCAATTGTACAAGCACTTATAGCGTTTAATATTAATGCTTTAATAAGTGCTGTTATTCAAAATATATTTATATTAACGTTTTTTTTTGTAGCGTCGTTTTTAATGTGGTGGCATACATCGTTTAAAGTAATGCAAAATTGTATTTGCATTAACCAAGGCGTATTTATAAAGTATAAGCGTATTTATAAAAACAATAGCATAGCAGTTATAGATATTGTGCGCCCAATGCATTACAGAATTTTTGGTGCGGCAAAAGTAACACTATACTTTGAAAACCATACTTTACCAAAACAAATAACTTTTGTACTACCAAAAAAAACAGCGCAATATATGGCGCAAACTATTATGCCTATTACAAAAGAAAACAGCGTTTTTGCACCGGGAGGGTTTGAAAAAATTGTTCTTGTTGTTTTAAGTGCAAACATAGTAACAACAGCAGTATTGCTTTGGGTAACTGTGCAGCGAATACAGCAACTGCTGGGAACTGATTTATTTAACATAGCTAATGCCGCGCGTGAAAATTTAGCCTTAATACAAAACTTGCTAAATTACTTTTTGCCCGCAGGCCTTGCGTTTATTGCTTCAATTATTTTTGGAGCGGCAAGTTTAACGATATTACACGCTTTTTTTAAAACAGGCGGGTTGCGTGTTTGTAGGTTTGGTGGTATAATATTAAGTGAATGTGGGATACTTAGCAAAACACAGCGAAGAATAAAGGTTAAAAGTATAACGTCTTGTGACGTAAGGGTTACACCTACGGGAAGGCTTTTAAACAGAAATGCAGTATATGTAACTGCGGGCAGTTTTAAAAAGGCCGATTTTCCTGTAATGATAATAAGCAATAGGCAAGCATATGCGCCACAAATACTAATGGCAGATTACTTTGTACAAAACGATAATATAAGTGACACAAAGCAAAAAAGCCTTATACAATATTTGTATAAGCCTGTATTTTTTTTAATTGTGTGCACTTTGTTTTTAACACCTAGGTTAATAAATATACCTGCTATTATGCCATTGGCAACAGGTGCAATTTTATTTTGCGTAATGTGGCTTGTGCAATGCATAGAGGGTTACTATAAAGAGGGCGTTTGCACAAATAATAACAGAACATTATCGCTTAACTTTACTAGATTTTTAACGCTGCATAAAGTATGCATATTTATAAATGAGGGAGCGTACAGTATGTACAAAACTCCGTTTTCAATTAAAAAAAAGCGTGTTAATTTTACTGTAAGGTTGCCATCGGGTATTAAGTACAAAGCAAGAGGCGTTAATATATACAAAGCACTTAAAATTAAATTTACGCAGTAGCAAAAAGGTGGGATTATATGTATAAAGCAGTTGTGTTTGATTTAGACGGAACATTGCTTGACACTATAAATGATTTGGCAAACAGCGGCAATTATGTTTTAGAGCAATTAAATTTACCTACACATACTATCGAAGAATATAAGCAAATGGTTGGCGATGGCATACCAAAACTTGTAGAGAGAATGTTAACGCAAACAGCAAGGGGCGGCAATACTCAGCAAATGGCACTACAAATGTTTACAAACCATTACAGTATGCATAAGGCCGATACAACGCTGCCTTTTGACGGAGTAATGCCGCTTATATCTACGTTGCAAAAGGCAAAAATGCGCCTTGGAATACTTAGTAATAAAGAGGAAAAGGCTTTGCAACAAATTGTAAATACATATTTTCCGGGCAAGTTTGATGCTGTTTTTGGCAGCGTAATAAAAACCCCTAAAAAGCCAAACCCGGCAAAGCTTTTAACAATGTGCACAATGCTTGGATGCTATACAACCGAGGTGCTTTTTGTTGGCGACAGCGATGTGGACATGCAAACTGCAACAAACGCAAAGGTAGACGGTGTTGGAGTTTTGTGGGGATACAGAAATGAGAATGTACTTTTACAAGCAGGCGCAAAAGAATTATTTGAAACGCCGCACGCATTGTGTAAGTATATATTACAACAAAACATAATATAAATATAAAAAGGTGAAAATTATGCCAAGAGAATTTTCGTTATTTAAATATACAAGTGCAAAAGAAATGAAAAAGCAGCAAGAGCAATATACTAAAAAAATGTTTGTTTTTGGCGAAGAGCGACAAAAAGAAGCAGAGTTTATACTTATGCAAAGTTTAATAAATAAAAAATTAAGCCGGCAGGAAATTATTTATAGTTTGCTTTGTGCAAAGCAGGCACTTATGCAAGAAGACGAGCAAGATATGAAAGGCGATTTGGTATTTTGGTATAAAGGAAATGCCTCGGCCGGGCTAACAAAGGATGAGAAAATTTGCTTTATTACTGCTGCAAAGTTAATTATAATGGCCGAGAATTTTGATTGTTTTCCAACAAAACAGCAAGTGATACAAAACATGGAAATTGTAAAAGGTGAATTTGATTTTTTAATAAAAAAATAGTACAGTTGCCAAAATAACAAAAATTAGACTAAGTTAAATTTTTACTTTAATAAAAAAAACAAAACCGATGCGCTCACAATGAGGCACATCGGTTTTGTTTTTATATTTGCAAATTAAAAGTTTAATTTTGTTCCTCAGATATCAATTCATCTCTAAGCCTCATATATTTTTCCTTTTCTTGTTTTTCAAAGCCAAGCGCTGCTTGCTCGTCGTAAATTGTAAAAGTGTTTTTGCCAAGGCTTTTTGAATGATACATTGATAAATCGGCGGCATTGAATAAAATTTCGAAATCTGTGCCGTGTTTTGGAGCAATACTAATGCCAACGCTGCAAGTTATTTCAATATTTACGCCGTTTTGTGCATGATATACTTTATGTAAATCACTGCAAATTTGTTTTGCTTTATTATGTATCGTTTCTTGTTTTGTAGTTCCAAGTAAAAATACTAAAAATTCATCGCCGCCAATGCGAGCTACAATATCTTTCTCGCGGAATACAGCGGTAGTTTTAGCGTATACTTCTTTAAGCACATTGTCGCCCATAGCGTGGCCCATGTTGTCGTTAATACCTTTGAAGTTGTCTAAATCAAACATATAAAGTGCACCCTGACCACCGCTTTTTAAATAATCGCTAACTTTTGCAGCAAAAGCTTGCCTGTTATACGCACCTGTAAGCAAATCTGTCTCAGCCTGTCTTCTAAGTGACAATTCCTCTTGTTTTTCCTTTTCAATTTCATCTACTGTTATAACAGTAAAAACCTCGCCTGTGCTCGAATTAATATTTGTTGCCAATCTCATTCTGTACCACAAATAACTGTGGTTTAAATTACTTTTCAAGTTTATAGAGTGATTTGACATAGTAGACTTTGAGCGGAAATCGATTAATTTTTCGCTGTAACCGTTTGAGTAGTCGCTGATAAGCTGTGCGCAATTTATCGAAATTATTTTTTCAAAATCATCCGGATGAGTAAGGTCTTTACTGTAATTGTAAAATAGCTCCTCAATTGTAGGAATATTATCAACAGGCCTTTCTATGCCGTTAACAAGTATGCGCACAACTTTATCTTTAGTGCAGTTAACCTCAATAATAACTTCGGCAAAACTAAACACTGCCGAGGTTATTGCTTTATCGCTGTCAATTCTAGTCTCAAGTTCTTTTGTTTTTTCTCTGTATTCAGCAAGATGAAAAATTCTTACCAGCAACAACAACATTATATACAAAAATACCAGTATAAATAAAGCTATTACAATTTCTTGCAGTGCTAAATTATACGAAAAGAAATTGAGTTCGAACATATATGAATTGTAAATCATATATGCATCTAAAAATATTGTTAATATTAACAGCGTAGTGTAAAAGCCTTTATCTTCCATAATTTTGCGCACAGTTTTTAGTGGCATAAGCTTAATAAATAGCGCTAAAGTAAATATTTGAGCACCAAAACTTGCCAAGTTTATTACAGGGAAATACTGTGTGCCATGTATAATACTGTGCATACTTATTTGTAAAACAATAGAGGTGGTTGCAATTATAATTGCACGAAGAACGAATAGATGTAAAAGCGTACCGAGTACAACGCCAAGTATTGCCTTTAATTCGCCCTTAAAAAGCACTATAAACTCGCTAAGTAAAACAATAATGCATATAAAATACTGTGTCATGGGGCTGTTGTAGTTGCTTACCAAAAATATAGGGCATACAAACCCGTTTAAAAGGCAAAACAAAACAACCGAAACTTTGCCAAATCTCAGCGGATAATTTAAACTTGCACATAATTTGTAATTAAAAAACGAGTGCAAAGAAATTATTACTACGGAAACTAAATAGAAAAACAAATTATTTATTTACAACAACACCAATCAGTTTATTTATGTATATATTATAATATGTAATGCAACATTATGCAACATATATTATTAAGTGTACACAGTGAGCTTTAACATGTAATTATTCAAACGGATATACAATACCCCATTCTTTTCTAAGGTTGTCCATTAACTGCATAACGCTAAGGGTGTCGCTATGTGGTATTTCATCGCACTCTAATTTGCCCTCGCGCATTGCTTTTATACAAGCCTGTACTTGGTATTCATAACCTGTAATTTGCTTTGGTGCGGTATATGTTTGTTGTAGTACAAGTTTTTTATCTATGCGCAAGTAAACTTCTATTTGTGTAATGTTATTTATTTTTGTTGCAATAATATATCCCTTTTCGCCGTGAATTGCACCTATTTGGTCGGTTACTGCAGTAGTGTTACTATGTATAATACCGGTTATTCCGTTTTTGTACTTTAGAATTATTGAGTTTTTCAAGTCTACTCCATGTTCGTTTTTGTCGCAAGTTGAAATTACGCTGTCAATGTCATTTCCAAAATATGCACTTGCAAATTGAATGGTGTATATGCCCACATCTAAAAGTGCGCCACCTGCCAATTCGGGAAGTTTAATGCGTGGAATATCAGATATATTATACCCTAAATTTGCAGTAAATGAGCTTATTTTACCTATAACACCCGAATTAATAATCTCCTTTAACTTTGCGCAAGACGGCATATATCTAGTCCAAATACCTTCTGTAATAAAAATATTATTCGCTTTTGCATAGTCTAAAACCTCTTGTGTTTGCTTTGCATTAACCATAAAAGATTTTTCGCACAAAACAGCCTTGCCATGTTTTAATGAAAGCATCGCATTTTCGTAGTGGTGCGAGTGAGGAGTTGCAATGTAAATAAGCTCTACATCTTCATCTTTAACAAGGTCTTCGTAACTTCCATATGCTTTTTTTGCACCGTACTTGTTTGCAAAATTTTGCGCTTTTTGCAAATCGCGCGATCCAACAGCATAAAGCTGTGCATCTTGCATTTCGTTTAAAGTTTTTGCCATAAATTCTGCAATGGCTCCAAGTCCCATAATTCCTATTTTCATTTATTGTACTCCTTTTTTTGTAAATTTGTATTTGTTATGGGCGCATTAATGCCAAACAAACCCTTGATGCATTTACCATATCGTCTATGCAAAGCTGCTCGTTTTTTGTATGTACTTTTTCCATTCCAACGCCCATATTTAAAGCTGTTATGCCGTTTTGGTTAAACACGTTCGCATCACTGCCGCCGCCGCTCATTTTAGTAACCGGCAAAAGGTTTATACTTTTTGCGGCGCTCATTACGCGCTGTACAAGTGGGTGGCTGTCCTCGTAAAAATAGCCAAGATAGCTTGTTAGCACTTCGTGCTCAAAGCTTGCGCCAAATTTTTGGCACGCATCGCTTATGCAGTCTACTAAATGTTTTGTGTGGTTTTGCAATTTTTGTGTATTGCGGCTGCGTACTTCCATAACAATTTCGCAATTTTCGGCAACTATATTTGTTGGCCCATTTGCGGCAAATGTTCCTATATTGCACGTTGTTTCTTCGTCAATACGCAAAAGTTGCATGTTTGCAACGGCATTTGCTGCAACCTGAATAGCACTTATGCCCGACTCGGGCTCGATGCCGGCGTGTGCTGTGCGCCCCTTTATTTTTGCTGTTATTTTGTTTTGTCCCGGCGCACCTGTAATAATTGCATTTGGCCCACCACTACTATCTAAAATAATACCGTTTTTTGCAATTACTTTTGAGTAGTCGAGATTTTTAGCACCAAACATGCCGCTCTCTTCTCTAACGGTAATTATTGCCTGAACAGTTCTGTGTGTCCCGCTTTTTGCAGCTATCATTGCCTCCATAATTGCGCAAATGCCGGCCTTGTCGTCTCCGCCCAAAATAGTTGTGCCATCCGAGCGTATATATCCGTCGTCGCAAACTTTGGGTTTAATGCCTTTTCCGGGCACAACAGTGTCCATATGAGAACAAAAAAGCAAAGGTTCTAAACTTTCGTCGCCCTTTAAAATGGCATATACGTTGTTGCCTGTTGATTTTGTTGCTTCTTTCACACTGTCGGTATATACCTCGCAGCCCATATCCTTAAAGTCCTGCACAAGCCGTGCCGACATATCTGCCTCAAAGCCTGTTTCACTGTCTATTTGAACATATGCAAGCAGGCGTTGCACCAAAGAATTTTTATCTATTGTACTCATTATAATCTCCGTTCTGCCGTTTGGCACAAATATTATTTAAGGCGAGTAGGCGATTACCACCTACTCACCTTGTATTTATTCAAAATACTAATTACACTATGCTACAAAAAACAGGCCTGTGTCTATTCCAATAGGTATACGCAGTGCAAGCCAGACTATAAGAAGTAGTGTCCACGTAACCAAAAATGCGATACTGTATGGTAACATAGTAGCTGTAAGTGTGCCTATGCCGGCCTTTTTATCGTATCTTTGTGCGCAAACAACTATAATTGCATAGTAGCTCATAAGCGGAGTAATTAGGTTTGTGCTGCTGTCGCCTATACGAAATGCAAGCTGTGCAAGTTCGGGCGAGTAGCCAAGTAGCATAAACATAGGTACAAATACAGGAGCCATAATGTTCCACTTTGCAGATGCAGAGCCCATGAACAAGTTGATAAACGCAGAGAACAATACGAATAAAACCATAAGTGGTATTAGCCCTATATCAACGCTCTCGAAGAAGTTAGCACCAGTAATTGCAAGTATAGTGCCAAGTTTTGTATAGTTAAAATATGCAATAAACTGTGCGGCAACAAATGCAAGTGCTACATAACCGCCCATAGATGCCATTGCTTTGCCTAGGGCAACACATGCGTCCTTAGTGCCTTTGCCAAAAGTACCCGTTACTTTACCGAAAACAACTGCCGGAATAAAGAACAACAGAGCAATAAGAATAACAACACTACTTATAAGTGGGGAGGTAGGACTACCTAAAATTTCGCCGTCGGCATTGCGGAAAAACGAATTTGAAGGTACGCTGGTACCAATAATAAGAATAATAAAGATAAGTGTTGAAATGCCCGCCAGGTTAAGGCCTTTTTTCTCGACAGAGGTTAAATCTCTAAGGCTTGCGTCCTCTTCACCGTGAAGTGTGCCATCGTAAGTACCAAGGCGTTTTTCAACGCTATTTGTAACAAGTGTACCAACTATTGTTATTAAAAATGTAGATGCCGCCATAAACCAGTAGTTGCCCAAAACATTAACTGTGTATGTTGTAGATATAATGCTTGCAGCCTCTTGAGAAATGCCGGTTAATAGCGGGTCGAGTGTTCCGACTAACAAGTTGGCCGAAAAGCCGCCCGAAACACCGGCAAATGCCGCCGCAAGGCCTGCAATTGGGTGTTTACCGTAAGCGCGAAATATCATAGCGCCAAGAGGGATAAGTACAACGTAGCCTGCGTCGGAGGCAATGTTAGATAAAACGCCTAAAAATACAACAACAGGAGTGATAAACGCCTTTGGTGTAACTTGAACAGTGCGTTTTAACATAGCGTTAATTAAGCCGCTCTGTTCGGCAACGCCAACGCCAAGCATGGCAACTAGCACGGTACCAAGCGGTGCATAACCGGTAAAGTTGCTAACGGCCGAGGTAAACATCCAAGCTATGCCCTCGCCGCTTAAAAGGTTTACTGTGCCAACCGTTGTTTCCTGCAGTTCTCCGCCTGAAACAAGCATACCTGTTGCCGATACATTTAACAGCGACAACAGCCACGACAATACTGCAATAAAAGCTGCAAGTATTGCAAACAATGCAACTGGATGCGGCAGTTTATTACCGGCCCTCTCAACAAGGCCTAAAAATCCTTTTGTTTTAACTGTGTTTTCATTTTTATCCATAAAAAGTCCTCCTTACATTACTGTAAATTAATTATAACTATTTACATTGTACTACAAATTTAACGAAACACAATTGTTTTTTGGGTATTTACACTTAAATTATTAAATTTTTGTTAATATTGTATATTATAATTGTGCAAAAATGATAATATAAAGCTTAATAAAAAAAAGATAGCAGGCAATTAAAGCCTGCTATCTTAAAAATTGTTTAAAAACTAATTTAGTTCGTCTGCATTTTTTTTGCGTTTTTTTACAAATGCAACTATTACTGCGCCTGCCAATGCGGCAATTGCTATTAGCCAAGGCAAAATATTAAAGCCTTTCTGCTCGGGTGTAGCAGTTGTTGGTGTTTGTGTGTCATCAATGTCTGTTGTTTGCTGTTCGGGCTGTGCTGCCTGAGGAGTTTGCGTGTCCTCAATGTCTGTTGTTTGTACAGGTTCATCTGCTGCTGCAACAGGTGCCGCGGCAAGTGGTGCTGCGAGTGTAGGTATTGTAGCTGTTGTAGTTGCCAAAGTTACAGGTGTTGCTGCCGGTGTGGTAGTTGTAGTACCTGTTTGGCTATTAACTACAACTGCTGAGTAAACTGCTTTGTATGTTGCCGGTGCAGTTACATTTGAAAGTAAAGCCTGTACTTGTGCTGATGTGTATTGTTCTACAACTACTGTTTGTGTGTTGTCCCAGTACTCAAACGTCATGTTTGTAACGCTTGGAGCCGATGGAACTGTTAGTGTAGAATTTGTAGCGTGTTCTACTGTTTGGTTTGCAAGTGCTGCGCCATTTACGTCTGTAAAGCTTACTGTGTGGTAAAACTTAGTATATACATTTGTCCTGGCATTAAATACGGCCGAGGAAGAAACAGGTGCTCCGTTTGAATCAACCCAAACCATTTGCGAGTATGCTATGGGCGAAGCAGCGTTGTTAGTGTAAAAACTTTCACTTGAATCAAATGTGTCAATATTAATTATATAGTCTTTTGTTGTTAGTTTGTCGCCTGTAATGCTGTCTTTATAAACAACTCGGGCATCGCCTGTTAGCTCAAGTGTAAAAGTAGTTGTGCCATTGCCGCTAGCATCGGCTAATATTAGCTTTTTATGTGCGCTTGTAGCTAAAATTTCGCGTCCGCCAAGGTTATTTGTTACAAAGTCCAGCTGTTTTGCATTTACTACCGAGCCGATAGGAGCTTTAAATACTTCTCTTGCAAGAGTTCTTGTAACGCCATTCGGGTTTACATAAACAAGCTCTACGGTGTATTTAACTTCTTCAATAGCCTTGTATACAAATGTAATTACAGTGCCATCTTCTTCAAGGTTAATTGTTACGCTCTCGGGGGTTGTTTTGTTAAGGCTGTTGGGCTGTGAGCTCACAAGATCATATCCGTTTACCTCTAAAGCGTACTCTGTAACAACCACGCTCTCGTTTTTGGCTCTTGTTTTCTCTTTAGGTTTTGCAAGCTCGTTACCTTTGTCGTCCACATATTTTACGGTATAAGATATTTTATCGCCGCTTTGAACTACATCGGTAGCTTTGTAATATATTTTTGCGAACAATACGTTGTTGTGCACGCTAGTGTCAAAAGTTAGCTTTCCATTTGCGTTTGCGTCATTGTTAAAATTGGTTGTTGCCTTAAAGCTACTTACAGAGTAAACTTTATTGGCATCTAGGCCTGCTAAGTTAACAAGTTCATAAGATGACAGAGCCTTATTTTCAATATTGGCTGAATTTATTTTATCATCATCTTTTGCCTCGTGAGTTGTGTAGTAAATAGGCTCACTTGCGCCTTCCATATAGTGAGCTATGCGGTAATAACCCTTAGTGGGATCTACTTTTTCCCATTTTGCAACAAGGTTAATTGTTTCGCCGCCTGTGCCGTTATACTTTGTGCCAAAATCGGTATATAAAACAGTGTCTTTATTGTTTAACTCACCGTTGCCGTTTTCATCTATATACCATCCCAAAAATGTCCTATCGGTTTTTGAAACACTCGGCGCTGTAATATAGTTCTTTTTATTGTAAACTTGTGTTAGTTTGTCTGCTCCACCAACAAATTCTCCGCCATTAGCGCTAAAATTAATTGTCAAAGTTATTGTATCGTCTTCGTTATCTTTGTCTTTTTCGGCCGTGTAAGTTACATTGCTTATCGGCATTGTAGTAGGAAAGTTGTATGCGCCATTTGTAAGCGTTATAACAGATCCGTCACTTCCGTAATATGTTTCAATATCTTTGCCTTTGGCAGTTTTGCTCACTTCGTGTGCAGCAACATCAGCTGATGTGTTAACACTATCGCCGTATTTTGCAGTTTCTGTGTAAACTTTGCCATTATGATTTTGTACAGTTATTGTAACGTCGTTTCGTGCAAGGTAAACTTTAAGTATTAATGGATCTACACTTGTGTGAGTACTCTCAAGCGTACCTGTGCTGTTGTTAAATAAATTGCTGATTGTAAAGCCGCTTTGTGCGCTTACAAGCGTTTTTGCATCTAGGCTTTCGCCCAGTTTTGCGCTGGCAAGTATTGTTTTGGCATCATTTAGTTGGTAATCAGCTTTTGTGTCTCCAACTGTATTAGGGCTTTGCTCGTATATCATAATTTTATAGTTGCCTGTTTGCTCTGCCGATGACGCAACATATCTTACTTCAACTGCATCGTCGCTTGCGCTTACAGTTATAATTACTTGGCTTTTATCTTTAAGTACGTAATTTTCAATTACAGGAGATTGAACTTCAACTGTTTGTGCGGTTTCGCCGGGCTGTGGTGCCACTAGCGATACGGTTTTTGTTTGAAGAACTTTGCCGGTTGCGTCGTCAATATATTTTATTTTGATGTCTTTTTCAAGTGTGTCGGAGCCCTGCCCCTCGTACACAGCCACAAGTGTAATATCAGCGTGGCCTGCAAAATCAGCAGCGCTAAAAGTTTCTGCTGTGCCAAGGCCGTATGCGCTTGCGTCCCATCCAATAAAAACTTTATTGCCTTTTCTTAAATCGTCAGCACCAGCAGTTGGATATGCAATGTCTTGCCCTGCCGGAATTGTAACTTTGTAAGATTTATTAGCTTTGTTATCTATATTTGTAAACTCAACGTTTATATCGAATTGCTTAGGTTGTTTTTGTGCAAGTGATAAGTCTAACGTGTTGACGTTTAAATTGAAATTTGACAAACCGCCCACTTCTAAACCGCCTGTTTGTACATTTGCTGTAAATACAGGGTAAAGTGTAACATCGGCTGTTTGCACTTGTGAATAGCTAGGCGCATTGCCGTTTGCATATTGCCAGCCGCCCATTGTATAGCCAAAAGGCACTGTTACATCGGGGTTCTCGCTCATTACTAGCAAGCCGTTTTCAGTAGTTGTTTGTTTAAGTGGTGCAGATGTTGCATCGCCAATAGGTGCACTCATATATGTAACATTATATTCTGTTGGGGCTTGTGGTGCGGCACTGCTGTCGCCCTGCTCTTTAAGTGTGCCACTTGTGCCGGCTGCTGCTTGTGCGTCGGCTGCTGCTTGTGCGTCAGCTGCTGCTTGTGCCGCTGCCTGTGCCGCTGCTTGTGCCGCTGCCGGGTCTGCCGGTGCCTCGTTTGCAAATGCAACAAAACTAAAATTTGTTACCATTATTGCAAACATCAGTACAAAACATAGTGTATTTTTTAACATGGTTGGTATCTTCATTATTGTCCTCCTAGTAACTCTAAACAAGCAGTGCGTTTATTATATGTGTGTTAAAATTAAATAGTAACATAGCACTGTTTTACAAATTATTATATCTTTAATAAACAACGCAACAAAAATTATTGGCTGCAAAAGTGCGTTTTAAAATTGCATATTATATTTTATATATAATAATGTATAAGTAATAACATTAAAGGCACATAAAAAATAACCCTGCAAAAAATAAGCATGCAATTAAAATGCTTAAATTTATAGGGTTAAAAATAAATTATAAATATTTTGTAAAAAATTAACAATTGTTAAAGTATTATTTTTTTATGGCGCTGTTTAACCAGTCGTCGGCACTTTCGGTATATTGTTTTTCTCTAGGGTGATTTTTCCAATATTCTTCATCCGCTTTTTTTGCATGATTTATCGCAGAGGCTAAATCTTCCCAAAATAGTTTGCCGGCTTTTTCTCTAAAAGGCATGTACTCGTCAACCATTTTGCGAAAGCGTTCGCTACTTGTCTCGGCTGAATGAAATACAGGGCTGCTGTCTTGCCAGTAACCTAAAGGTGCTATTGCAGTATAGTTGTTATAAGTAATTTTGCACCCGCCATTAGAATTGCTGTTGAAAGCACACATAGTGCCTAAAAATTTATTGGAAAAAAATTCAAATACATTGTTGTCTTGTCTATAAAGATACATTGAACTATATCGATAATATAACGTAGGATACAGTAATTTTTCACTTAAAAATGCAAATTTTCTGTTTCTAAGAATGTATCTTTTAGGTATTGGGTTATGCTTATCATTATAATGAGTTGAGTTAAGCTGAATTTCTTTTCCTGTTGTTACAGAGCGTATGCTAGCGTCAGGAACCATATACCAAGTTGTTTCCATAATATCCTCCCAAATTTATAAAAATAATAAAGAAATAAACAGTATAAAGCGCAGTTTTTTAAGTTTGTTATATATCATCGCGTAGAATATACAATTTAAACCTAAAGCTTAAATTAAGTGTATATATTTATGTATTATATCATGCAAAAACATAGCTAGCAACTAAAATTTTATGCATCAAAGCAAAAAGCAAAAAGCAAAAAGCCAACATATTCGAAGTTGAACATATTGGCTTTATCTGTAGTTAAATATTTTGTTTTAACTTAAAGTAGCGTTTTACGCCGCTGTGTCTACGCTGTTTTGTGCTGCCATATCTGCCGAAACAAGCATGTTTTCGGCAAAAATTGCATAGCCTCTAGTTGGGTCGTTAACAAGCACATGTGTTATTGAGCCCACTAAATTGCCATTTTGCAATATGGGGCTGCCGCTCATTCCTTGTACAATGCCGCCTGTGCTTGCAAGCAGTCTTGGGTCGGTAATTTCTACTACCATGTTTCTGTTTGGGTCCTCGCCTGCAAGCGAAATTTTTTCGATGTTTACCGAGTATAGCTGTGGCGTTTGGCCATCTACCGTTGTGTAAATTTGTGCAAAGCCCAGCTCTACGTCCTGTGCATACACAACGGGTGTTTCAAGCCCTTTAAAATATGTGTTTACTGTGCCGTAAACGCCTGTGTCGTTATTAATTGTAATTGTGCCTGTTGGTATGTTGTTAATAAACCTGCCCTGCAATTCGCCGGGGTTTCCGGCACTTCCAACAGTAACACCTGTTATTTCCACTTCTACTATTTCTCCCTTTAACAGCGATATTGTATCGCCGGTGTCTATATCGTGTATAGAGTGTCCAAGGCCCGCAAAGCTCTGTGTAGAGGGGTCTACAAATGTCATTGTTCCAATACCGGCCGAGGAGTCCCTCACCCACATACCTGTGCGCCAAGTGTTTGTGGATTCGTCTTTAACTGCTGTTATAACGGTGCTCATCTCAATGCCATCGCGAATGTACGTAACTTCGGCAGGTGTACCGCCAATTTTTTGCAGTGTGCTCGATACATCTTCGTTTGTAATTGTTTCGTGCCCTGCTATGGACTGTATTATGTCGCCCATTTTAATGCCTGCTGTTTTTGCCGGGTTTTGGTAACCATTAGTGGTATAAATATCGCTGTATCCTACTACCATTGCGCCGTTTGCAAACATTTTTATGCCAAAAGGCGTGCCGCAAACTTGCACTACTCTACTGTCTACAACCTGAGCACGAACGGTTTTAACGGGTATAATTCCGCCAAGTGCCAGCTGTGCATTGTAAGAATTGCCAACTGTAACATTTGCTGCCGCCTGGCTTGATGTGTTTGATGTTACCGACAAAAAAGGCATGCCTGCAACGTTAATATTGCCGCCTTGCGCCACTAAAAATGTATCGGGCAACAGTGTTGAAATATATATTGCAAAGCCAAAAAGAATTAATATAAAGGCCGACGCGGCAAAGCAAAAGCTTTTAATTATTGTTCTCAAAAATTTACCCCCCATGCATACTATAAATATAGTATGTGCAAAGGGTATATGTTTTAATCGTTAAAAAGCATTCGCCATAATGTGGTAATTGCAAAACCTGCTAACGAGCATATTATAACAGGAATTAAGTAAATGCCTAATACAGCACCTGTACCGAAAACAGGCCAAAAAGCAGGTACATATACACACGCTAAAGTGCATATAACCGAACATGCAATGGCGGCAAGTAAATAGTTATTTCCTAAAAAAACCATACGATTTTTGCCTCTGCATTCAAATATATGCAACATTTGAGATATTACTATTGTTATAAAGCAGGCACTTCGTGCAACTTGTAAACTTGCACCCATTTGCAAAACACACGCATAAGCTATGCATGCTGCTATTGCAAGCATGGTACCGCGTACAATAATTGTTAAACCAAGCCCATTTGCAAAAAGTCCTTCTTTTTTATCTCGCGGTTTGTTTTTCATTATATTTTCATCAGCAGGCTCTAAACCAAGCGCAATTGCCGGAAGTCCGTCGGTAAAAAGGTTTACAAGTAGTATTTGTATGGGTGCAAGCATAGCAGGCAACCCTAATAAAATGCCAAAAAGCATACCAAGCACTTCGCCTAGGTTAGATGTGAGTAAAAATCTTATAAATCGCTTTATATTTTGATATATTACTCTGCCTTCTTCAA
>CAYJLZ010000038.1:0-18156 GCA_964371265.1 uncultured Bacteroides sp.
GGTGCATATAGCTCTGCGTTAATAATGATGAATTTTGGCCTTCCTTGGCCGATATGTGCTTTAGGAGCTGCAATAGCATCAGCGATTGTTGGAGTTTTAATTGGTATTCCGGCGTTAAGGTTGCAAGGCGGTTATCTTGTAATTTGCACAGTTGGTTTTAATGAGCTGATACGGTTAATTATGTTGAACTGGACGTCAGTTACAAGAGGACCTATGGGAATAGTAAATATTCCAAGGCCAACTTTTTTTTCTTTTGAAATAAAAACAAACTCTGATTATTTGTTTATGGCACTGACTGTTTTTTTAATTATATATATTATATTGAAAAACATACTAAAA
Source organism: uncultured Bacteroides sp. (assembly GCA_964371265.1). Lineage (GTDB taxonomy): Bacteria > Bacillota > Clostridia > Oscillospirales > Ruminococcaceae > Ruthenibacterium. The sequence continues at coordinate 340 of CAYJLZ010000038.1, forward strand.
TCTAAATATGGCAGAAACTTAAGAGCGATTAAAGAAGATGAAATAGCTGCGGGTACTATGGGTATACAAGTGCATAAAGAAAAAGTAGTTGCATTTTCTATTGCTGCTTCTTTCGCAGGTATTGCAGGCTCTATGCTTGCGCACTATATGGTGTTTATATCGCCTAATTTATTTACCGGAGATTTTTCTACAAATATATTGAGTATGGTTGTGTTAGGTGGCATGGGAAGTATGCCGGGAAGCGTAATAGCAGCTACTTTACTTACTGCTATTCCTGAGTTGTTAAGAGATCTTCAACAATATAGAATGCTCATATATGGGTTAATATTAATAATTATGATGTTATCCAAAAATGTGAGTTGGGAAACAACTAAAGTTTATTATGTACTTGGAAATATTAAAAGTAAAATTGGAACCGTGTTTAATAAATAAGTTAGGATGAGGAAAATGAGTTTACTTATAGTTAATGGTATTTGCAAAGCATTTGGTGGCCTAGCTGCAGTTTCCGAAGTTAGTTTCAAAATTGATGAAGGCCAAATAATAAGCATAATTGGGCCTAATGGAGCAGGTAAAACTACAGTTTTTAACCTGTTAACAGGATTTTATACATGTGATAAAGGGGAAATTAATTTAGAGGGCAAAAATATAAAAAACCTACCGCCTGCTTCATATGTTCGAAATAAAATTTGCAGAACTTTTCAAAATCTAAGGGTGTTTACAAACTTGACTGCATTTGAAAATGTTTTAATCGGGTATCAATCGTTAATACAATACAATTGGTTAGATGCAATATTTAAAACAAGAAAATTTAGGCAGCAAGAAAAAATTGCTGCACAAAAAACTATGCAAATAATAGATAAAATAGGCCTTTCTGAATATGCTCATATAAAATGTAACAGTTTGCCCTATGGCATATTAAAAAAACTAGAGATAGCAAGGGCTATGGTTAGTAATCCAAAATTAATACTTTTAGATGAACCGGCAGCAGGGCTTAATCCACAAGAAACAGATGATTTGGCACAATTTATAAAAAAAATGCCTGAAATGGGTTTTAGTGTGCTACTAATTGAACATGACATGGGGTTAGTTATGAAAATATCTGACTATATTTATGTGATGGATTATGGGAAAGTTATTGCTAAAGGTGTGGCAAAAGATATTCAAAGCAATGAACAAGTAATTGAGGCATATATTGGGAAAGGAGGTTTAAATCATGTTGCTAAAGGTGAATAAGCTAAATACATTTTATGGAAATATCCATGCTTTATGGGACATAAATATAGAGATAAATGAAAGCGAAATAGTTGCACTAATTGGTTCTAATGGTGCAGGAAAAAGCACGCTGTTAAATACACTGATAGGTGCTATACCAATGAAAAGCGGTACTATAGAATATGATGGTGAAGTAATAGCGGAAAAAAACATTAAGCCGAATTTTTTAGTGCCGAAAGGCATGATATTATCTCCTGAAGGCCGACGAGTTTTTCCTCGCATGACAGTAGAAGAAAATTTAAAAATGGGTGGGTATACGAGGCCTAAAAAAGAGCTTTGTGAATCATACGAACGTGTTTATGACTTGTTTCCGAGATTGTTTGAAAGAAAAAAGCAATTAGCAGGAACATTGTCGGGAGGCGAGCAACAGATGTTAGCCATAGGACGAGCGGTTATGGGTAAACCAAAATTGCTTATGTTAGATGAACCCTCATTAGGATTATCACCTATTTTAACTGAAAAAATATTTGAAATGATTTTAGAAATTCAAAAACAAGGCGTAACGATTTTATTGGTTGAGCAAAATGCAGTTGCGGGCTTATCCATAGCAAACAGGGGCTATGTTTTGAAAGTAGGAAGTGTTGTTAAGACAGGCCAAGGAAAAGAATTATTGCAGAGTGCCGATATTTTAGAATCTTATTTAGGTGGCAGTTAAAATGAAATTTGAACAAAACAATTACATAGATGATAGTGGATATAAAGCAGAGTATATCAAAATTTTAAAAGACGAATTGAAACCGGCTTTAGGTTGTACAGAACCAATTGCAATTGCATACTGCGCAGCAAAAGCTGCCAGTGTTTTGGAAGAGTTTCCAAATAAAGTAGTTGTTAAATGTAGTGGTAATGTTATAAAAAACGTGCAATCTGTTAAAATACCAAATTCCGGTGGATTAATGGGTGTAGTTCCTGCAGCAGTATTAGGAATTGTGGGTGGAGACTCAAGCAAAAAACTAGAGACTTTAGAAACTGTAAAACAAGAACATAGGGAAAAAACGAAAGAATTATTGAAAGATAAAAACTTTTGCACATGCGATTTAATTGAAGGAGAAAATGCCCTTAATATTATAGTTATGGCTTTTTCAAAAGAACATGAAGTTTTAGTAGAGATAAAGCATAAGCATTTGAACATTATAAAAATAGAAAAAGATGGAAGTGCTTTGCTGACCAATAATGATAATTACTTGGTAAATGAAAAAAGCGGAAACAGAGAGCTGCTAAATGTAAAAAATATATATAGCTTTGCAAAATATTCAGACATGAGCGAAGTTTTTGAAGAACTTGAAAAACAAATTAGCAGGAATACAGCGATTGCCAACGAAGGTTTGAAAAACGAATATGGTGCAAAAGTCGGAAAAACTCTGTTTGAATTTTATGATTCGAGTGAGCCGAGAATAAAAGCCAGGGCTATGGCTGCGGCAGCATCAGATGCTCGCATGGGTGGTTGTTCCTTGCCTGTAATCATTAATTCCGGCAGTGGAAATCAGGGTATTGCAGTATCACTGCCTATTGTAGTTTATGCAGCACATTTAAAGTCTTCAAAGGAATTGCTGCTTAGGGCATTAGCTTTGGCAAATTTAATATCTATTCACCAAAAAAGATACATAGGAGACTTGTCTGCATATTGCGGCGCTACAAGTGCTGCTTGTGCGGCTGCTTGCGGAATAGCGTTTTTGCAGGATGCCAGTTATCAAGAAATTTCAGATACAATAACAAATACAATTGCAAATATTGGTGGTATGGTGTGCGATGGAGCAAAAGCATCTTGCGCAGCAAAAATATCAAGTGCAATTGAAGCCGCTTTAATGGGCTATGATATGCAAAAAAACGGCGGGGTTTTTGATAAAGGTGAAGGACTTGTTAAAGATAATGTTGAAAAAACCATACAGAGCTATGGAAGAATGGCATCTAAAGGTATGAAACAAACAGATGTTGAAATTTTAAATATTATGTTAAATAAATAGGTAATAAGTTTTATGGACAAAAAATTAAGTGTTTTAAAATTAGGGTTTGCTAATGCATGGAGAACTTACTTAGGTGGTAAACTAATTCAAAACCTTCATGGAAACGAAAATGGTATAGATAATAATTTTCCTGAAGAGTGGATAATGTCCGTGGTTCAAGCACGCAACACAGGCCGAGAACATATTACAGAGGGTTTAAACGAAGTTTTAAACTTGGAACAATCAATTACGTTAAAAGAGCTATCAGACAAATTCCCTGAAATGTTATATGGTGCAAGCCATGTTGAAAAGCATGGTATAACTAGCGGAGTATTGGCAAAAATATTGGATTGTGCCGAAAGGCTAACAGTACAAGTACACCCAACAAAACAAGTGGCAAAAAAGATGTTTAACTCAGAATTCGGTAAAACAGAGTGTTGGTATTTTTTAAATGGCAGAAAAATTGAAGGGGAGGAACCTCATATTTATTTGGGGTTTAAGCCGGGCGTTACAAAGCAACATTGGGTGAAATTGTTTAAAGACCAAGATGTAGACGGGATGCTTGAATGCATGCACAAAATTTATGTTGATGAGGGCGATGTGTTTATTATTAATGGAGGCGTTCCTCATGCAATAGGCTGCGGTTGCTTTTTAGTGGAAATACAAGAACCTACAGATTATACTATAAGGGTTGAAAGGCAAAGTGCAAAAGGGCTTAAAATTGATGACTTTATGTGTCATCAAGGTTTAGGGTTTGAAAAAATGATGGATTGTTTTGTGTTTGAAGGAAAAACAAAGCAAAAAATTATTGAAGAATATAAAGTTGAACCAAAAATAAATTTTATAAATGGCATAACAATAAGTGAGCTTATTGGTTATGATATAACAAACTGTTTTAAATTAGAGTTATATCAGCTAAAAAAAGACAAGAGTATTGAATTGACAAATAATGTGTTTTCGGGAGTTTATGTGTTAAAAGGGGAAGGTTGTTTGATATTAGATAATGAAACAATTGCTTTTAAACAAGCAGATCAGTTCTTTTTACCCGTTAACTTAAAGTCAATTAAAGTAAAAGCAATTGAGTCTTGCAAAGTATTGCGATTTTATGGCCCTAAAATATAAAATTGAATAACAGCATAGATTTAAACCAAGAATGTTCAGTCTATGCTGTTTTTGTATATAAAAAGCCTTTAAACATAGGCTTTTTTCTTATTTTTGCTACATTTTTTTATTGACAAACACAAAACAGGCAATTTTGTTGTGATAAGATGAAAATTAAAACATTATTATTAATTTTGACACGAAAGTAGCACTATGGTAAAATTAAAAAATCTAGGTGTCGCTTATAGTGTAATGCAATTATATCTGCGAAAATACTAAACAAACAGAAAACGAAGAGCAGTTGTTGCGATGAAAACCTAGCAGTTATATCAACCGAGACCGTGTTTATTTCACTTTTGTTGGCACAGTACTTTACGTTTATATTGCAAAATTATTTAATAAAAAACAAATTAATTAACAATTCAGTAAAAGAAAGCGGGTAAATTATGAGGGGGAAATTTAGCAGTAACGCGGATTATCAAAACCCATATGTTTTTAATATAAATAAAATGGACGGTCATTTTGAGGGAATAAACTTTTCGTCAATACAAAATATGGAAAATGATATTCATGATGAACTATCACTTAATGGCACGTGGAAATTTAAATACTTTTTAAATCCGAGCCAAGCAACAGAAGAATTTTATAAACCGGACTATAATACTGATGAATGGAACGATATAATTGTTCCCGGTGTTTGGGAATTGCAAGGTTTCGGAAAACCATATTACTTTGCAAATTCATTTCCAAAGCAAATAAACACAAATAAAAATCATATTCCAAAGATATCTGAAACGGATAACCCAACAGGTGCATATACCACAACATTTACATTAAATGAAATATCCGATAAACACATATTTATTCGTTTTGGTGGCGTAAAAAGTGCTTATCACTTATGGATAAATGGAGTAAAAGTCGGATATTCACAGGTATCAATGATAACGAGTGAATTTGATATAACTGAATACGTTAAAAAAGGCGTAAATAAGGTGTCTTTACTGGTTTATAAATACAGTGACGGAACATACCTAGAAGATCAAGATATGTGGTTTTTAGCCGGTATTTTCAGAGATGTTACTATATACAGCGAGCCTATTTCGTATATTTCTGATGTATATGTAAAATCTATTTTAGATGATACTTATGTTGATGCTAACTTTAATATTGAATTAGGTATAAAAAGCAGTGAGTACAATTATTTGCGTGTGAGCGTTGAATTGATAGGCGATGAAGTTATAACTGTTTGTGAAAAAGAAATAGCAAAAGAAAAAGTTTTATTAAGCAAAAAAGTTGAATCGCCTAAACTTTGGAGCGCAGAAACCCCAAACTTATATGAAGTGCGAATTTACTTATACAATAATAATGAACTGGTTCAGTGTAAAAAATTAAACCACGGATTTAGAAGCATTGAACTAAAAGACACCAAATTACTAATTAACGGTAAATCGGTTTTATTAAAAGGCGTAAATCGTCATGACTTTGACCCTGTGAAAGCATGGGCAATTGATGAAAAAACACGCCTTGAAGATTTGCTTATAATGAAAAGGCACAACATTAATGCCATTAGGACATCTCATTATCCAAACCCGCCACATTTTTATGATTTGTGTGATAAGCTAGGTTTTTATGTGATGAATGAGGCAGACCTTGAGTCGCATGGTGTTAGAAAGCACATCCCCGCAGGTTTAGACATGTGGAAAGAAGCTGTTATTGATCGCGGTGTGAGAATGGTAGCAAGGGATAAAAACCACCCTTGCATTATTATGTGGTCGCTTGGAAATGAAGCAGGACACGGCGAAAATTTTATACACATGAAAAAAGCAATGAAAGCAATTGATGCAACAAGGCCTTTTCACTATGAAGGCGATGCATACTTAAAAGTAACAGATGTTGTTAGCATGATGTACCCTACACCTGATGTAGAAATAACGTATGGTGAGAAAAAAGATGTTGGAAAAGGCGGAGCTTCAGCTATTTTAAATGTATTTTTTCAAAAAAAAGCTTTAAAATCAGAAGATTATGCTCACATGCCAATTTTAGTGTGCGAGTATGCCCATGCAATGGAAAACTTACTTGGAAACTTTCAAGAACATGTTGATGTTTTTGAAAAATATGATAACTGGATTGGCGGGTTTATATGGGATTTTGTAGACCAAGCAATTAAGGTAGAAGAAAACGGGCAAACGAAATGGCTTTATGGCGGCGACTTTGATGAGGGAAAATCGGATAAATATTTCTGTGCAAACGGCATTATAACTGCAGATAGAAAACTTCAGCCGTCAATTATTCAAGTTAAAAAAGGTTATCAAAATTTTGATTTTGTTAATTTTGATATGCAAAAACAGAGTATTGATATTAAAAATAAAAATGTATTTACTAAAAGCGATAAATTTAACTTCTTATATCAGGTGTTTGTAGCTGGCAAAGAGGAAGAAAAAGGAACGCTGAATGTTGATAATCTTTTGCCAAATGAGGTGCAAACTATTGAGGGTTTCTGCGATTTTCAAAAATATGAACAGCAATCTGATGTTTACATAATTTTTAGCACAACTATAAAAGAAAAGACACTATGGTGTGAAAAAGGGCATGAAGTTGCCCATGAACAATTTGAAATAACTAAGAGAGATTATGAGATTAGCACCGAAAAATTTGATAATTTACTGACGACAAAGCAAACAGAGGAGAAAATTGAAGTTACAAGTGGGCCAAACAAAATTAAAATAAATAAAGCAACTGGTTTTATAGATTACTTAAATTTAGGTAAAGGAAACCTTGTTAAAGAACCGCTTTCACACTCATTTATAAGGCCTGCAATAGATAATGATAAGGCTTTAGAAATTTTTATGCCAAAGTTAAATATATTTTTTACGTTAAATAAATGGAAAAAGAACATGTGTACGCTGAAAGTTGAAAAGATAAAAGTAGAAGAGCAAGACCAAGAAGTTAAAATTACAGTAGCGTTTAAAATGAAAGGGTTAAAAGAGTTAAAAACAACTTACATAATTAGAAAAGACTTTAGCGTTGTTGTACAAAATGCTTGCCGGCCTAAAATAGATTTAGTTAAATTTGGCATGACTATGTCGATACCGAAGGAATATGAAAACGTACAGATGTTTGCACGGGGGCCGCAAGAGAACTATTGTGATAGAAAAACGGGGTATAAAACCGGGATATATTCCGGCAAGATTGATGACTTTACCCACAGATATATGAGGCCTCAAGAAAACGGAAATCACACTGACGCAAGATATTTAAAACTTTCAAATGGCGCAGAACACTTATGTTTTATAGCAAATAGTAAAAAGTTGCTTGAAGTAAGCGTAAGAAAATTTACGAATGATGAACTGGACAAGGCAGAGCACATACACGAATTGCCGGAGTTTACTAAAACAACAGTAAACATTGACTATGGACAAAAAGGAGTAGGAGGGGATCTTCCGGGCATGTTATCGTTAAAAGAAGATTATAAACTAAAAAAAGATAAAATATACAAATATAGCTTTGTGATTAAGAATAGTTAGAGGTAATATTATTTTACATTTTTTATTGTATTATAGATAAAATTGGACTATAATTTAATATAACAATTTAAAAGTAAGAGGATATAAAGTGAGTAAAATAAATTTAAAAGAGAAAACTTATCTTGAAATAAAAAACAGTATAATCAATTGTGAATATATGCCGGGAGATTTTATAAACGAAACAACTTTAAGCGAAAAATTTGGGGTTAGCCGTACCCCAATAAGAGAGGCGTTAAGCAGGCTTGAAAGTGATGGATTTGTTAAAATTATTTCGAAAAAAGGTGTGTTTATTACAGAAATTTCAATTTCTCAGATTAATAATTTGTACCAAGTGAGGGAGTTAATAGAACCATTTATTATCGAGATTTACGGCGTTAATTTAAACAAAGATGTTCTTATAGAATGCATAAACTACTGCAATAAAGTAATTAGTGCATCGAAGGAAAAACGGGACATTTATAAGGCCGATTCAGATTTGCATAGAATTTTGCTTAGCGTTAACAAAAATTCTTATTTAAGCTCCTGCCTTGACAATGTTTATGAAATGACACATAGAATACGCATATTATCGGGTGAAGATGTAGCAGATAGAATTGATAAAAGCCAAAAAGAACATATACAAATAGTGGAATATTTACTGGCAGACGATTTTAAATCAGCAGCAGATTCTCTGCGTGTTCATTTAAAAAACTCTAAGCAAGCAGCGATGAAAAGAATGATGAAATAACTTTATGTTTATGCATTTTATTAAAAATTTTTATGTTTTTTTGTAACAAATTATAAAAAAGATAAATCAAATTGACTTACAACACTTTTATTGGTATATTTGTTTTTAAATGATGTATCCAACAGGTATACATCATTTAAAAACAGAAAAATTTATTAAAGAATTTATTTCAGAAGAATGGAGAGAACTATGATATACGAAATAGACCACGATAAGGCGTTTCATTATTGGGATGAAAATAACAAACCTGTACTTACAATTAATTCGGGCGACAGTGTGCGCTTTGAAACAAAAGACTGTATTTGCAACGTTTTAACAGAGCAAAAAAGTGAAAAATTTGACGAGGCTGTTTTTGACCAAACAAATGTTAACCCGGTAACAGGGCCTGTTTACATACAGGGCGCGCAACCGGGAGACACTTTAGAAGTTACTGTTGAAAAAATTGAATTTAAAGACAGGGCAATAGTTACATGCCAAGCAAATTATGGACTTATAGGAGAATATTTTGATGTAACAACCTATAAGATATTGCCAATAAAAAATGATATGATGATATTCAACAAAGATTTATCTATACCTTTAAAACCAATGGTTGGAGTAATAGGTGCTACTGCAAAAGGACAATATATAAATACTAATTTGCGTGGGCATTGGGGCGGAAACATGGACAATACTATGATTGAGCCCGGGGCAAAAGTATATTTACCAATTGAGGTTGAGGGTGCGCTTTGCGGATGTGGCGATGTGCATGCATCTATGGGTGATGGCGAGATAAATTGTTCAGCAGCAGAGGCACCCGCATATGTGACATTGAAATTTAATTTAAGAAAAGACATCAAGGTTAAAGACCCTGTTGTTATAACCGATACGCATTTTGCAACAACGGCTTCAAGGCCGACAGCAGAGGCGGCATTGAAAGATTCAACAAATGAAATGTTTTTAATATTAAAAGAAAAAACTAACTTAGAGCCTGAAGAAATATCAATGCTCATGACTTCAATAGGAAACAATGAGGTGTGTATTTCATGCTCTAAAACTGCATATATTATGAGATTTACTATGCCGTGGTATGCACTGGAAAAAGTGGGTTTTAAAAATTTTTAGGTTTTCAACTTGTTAATAACTGTTTAATTAGTTTTAAATGTAAGAAACTGTTATATAAAATAAATAAAAAACAGCGTGTTCACAATCGAACACGCTGTTTTATGATTTACTATAATTAAATACAAATATATGTTTAACAACAATTTAATGTTTTAAATTCTAATTGTTGCAAAAGTGTATATATTTAAAAATATTTAAACTAAAACTTAATAAGTAACTTTAATATGTTTGCACTGTTAGTCGAAAATTCCTCAAAAGCCTTTTGAGCATTGTCAAAATCGAATTCGGTAGTAATAATTTTTTCTATATCAAGGTTGTGTTCTTTTATTAAGGTAATAACTTCTTCAAAATCAGATTTAACAGCATTGCGTGAGCCATGTATGTTAAGTTCTTTCTTTTGTATCATTGTAAAATTAAAATCTAAGTTTGTTTTGCCCACACCAATAAGCACAACATGACCGCCAAAAGCAACTGCGTCAATGCAATTTTGAAAAGTAGATGGTAGTCCCACAGCCTCAATAGTTGCATCAAATCCCTTGCCGTTTGTAATTTTGTTTACTTCATCAATAAAATTATCGCCTGCGTTTAAAAGCGTATTCGCTATTCCAAGATTTTTAGCTATTTCAAGTTTGTTTTGTGCCACGTCACAAATAGTTACATTTGCACCAAATATTTTTGCAGCAAATGCGGCCAAAACGCCAATTGTGCCGGCGCCAACAACAAGCACATTTTGCCCGGGCATAATTTGTGCTGCTTTTACACCGTGGTAACTTATACAAAATGGTTCAACAAGTGCAAGTTGGCGTGCGCTTAAATTATGGCTGTGATAAAGCCTTGATATTGGCATTGTTATATATTTTGCAAACGCACCGTCGCGCTGAACACCCATTGTTTCATTGCTCATGCATGCATTTACAAAGCCACGCTCGCATGAATAACACTTTGTACAATTGAAATATGGGTTACATGTTACTGTCATTCCTTTTTTAAATCCGCTGTCGTTTTCATCAATCTCTACTATTTCAGCGGAAAATTCGTGTCCGGGCAGTCTGGGATAAGACACATATGCAAATGTACCTTTATAGCTGCCCAAATCTGAGCCGCATATACCGCCATAAAGTACCTTTAATAATGCTTCGCCGTCTTTGCGAACAGGCATGGGCATTGCTTTTATTTCTATTTCTCCCGGGGTTTGAATAAAAATTCCTTGATTTTCCATATATGTAACTACTTCCTTTATATAATGTTAGGGCAATTGAGTTTGCTTTTTAATATTTTCTACATTGTTTTGTATTTCTTCAACAGTAGGGTATTCTCCTATATTTTTGCAGTTACTGTCCATTTGAACATACGACAACAGCATAAGTTTGTCTTGCGGAAACATTAAAGTTTTTCTATACCACTTTTGCACCCACTCTAAACTGCTAAACTGATTTGAAAAACTGCCGTTATTGTCAAGATAATGTGATTTTAAATTATAAAATAAAAAAACTGTATCATATTTTGGTTTTTTCTCATCAATTACTTTTTTTAAATACATTTTAATCATTTCTTTATGGCCGTCGCCTAAATGTAAAATTGATTCTTTAAACAATGTTTTTTGATGTTCTCTTTGTTTTTTAGATAAATACGTAAAGTTGTTTAATAAGCTCATAAAATCTCATCTTTTCTTCGAATTATTTTAACATGTATACACGATTTAAAGCAATATACACATTACTAAGCCGTATAAAGATTAGCACAAAAAGCCAGTGTTTGTCAATGTTTTTTTAATGTTATAGCCTTTTTATGTTTGCAAAATGTTAACTTTGTTCAATTTTCATATATTTACATACGATATGTTGTATACAATAGAAAAAATGTCTATTTTTGGTTGCAAGTTACGATAATTAGTGTTATTATAACTTGCAGACAACACTGAGTTGTTTCTATTATAAGGAGGATATAAAGAATGAAAAAATTTAAATTATTGGCACTAGTTTTGGCTTTGGCTTTGTCATTTAGCCTAGTTGCTTGTAGCCCAGCAGAAACAGAAACACCGGCTGAATCTACAGCACCAGCAGAATCTTCTGTTGAAGAGGAAGCAATGGAAGAAGAAATGATGACTTGGGATATTCCCGAGGGCGCAAAAATCGGTATTTCTCTACCGTCAGGCTCAGACTCTGAGGTTTGGCAAGTAGCTGAAAAATCTTTTGAAAAAGTTATCGGTGGCGCAGGCTATGAATTAGATATTCAATGGGCCGGAAACAATGCCGCAACACAAGTACAACAAATCGAGTCTATGATAGTTAACGGCTGTCGTGCACTTATTGTACTACCTCACGATGACAGCGCACTAAACAGTGCTGTTGCAACAGCACGTGAAGAAGGCATACTAGTTATCAACTATGACCTTGCTCTTCGCGGCACAGATCAAGTTGACTACTTTGTAGGTTTTGACAACCGTCAAGTAGGTACACTACAAGGCGAATACATTGTTGAGGCTCTTGGCCTTGATGAAGGCGCAGAAGGTCCTTTCAACATCGAATTGTTCGCAGGTAGCCTTTCAGAGCTAAACTGCTACTACTACTTCGATACAGCTATGGAAGTTCTACAACCATACATCGATTCAGGCGTTTTGGTTATTCAAAGCGGACAAACAGACATTGAAACATGCACAGTTACAGACTGGAACTACGAGCTACTTAACACTCGTTTAGAGAGCTTAATTACAGCTTACTACTCAGATGGCGAAGTTTTACATGCTGTTCTTTCACCAACAGACGGAATTTCACAACGTGTTGTTCCTCTACTTGAGAACTTCGGCTACGGCTCAGACATTGACATGCCTGTTATCACAGGTAACAACGGCAACATCAGCGTGTTAAAATATGTTGCAAGTGGCGACATCGGCATGACAATTTACAAAGGACGCGATCCTTTGGCAGAAGATTGCCTATACATCATTCAACAAGCAGGTAAAGGCGAAGAAATTGAATACTCTGAACTTTACACACCAAACGACTTTGAATTTAAAACATTATTCGGAGAAATGGTTGTAGTTACTGCAGACAACTTAGATGCAGAGATTATTGACAAAGGTGTATACACAGAAGAAGAAGTATACAGCGCAGTAGAGTAAACAAATAAATAATATAAGTATTGCCTCCTTATAGCAAAATATTTGGAGGCAATACTTTTAAAAGTGTACTATACCTTAAAGGAGGTATTATGTGAGCGACTATATCCTTGAAATGAAAAACATTACTAAGGACTTTTATGGCGTAAAAGCTCTTGAAAATGTTGATTTAAGCGTTAAGCGTGGAGAAATTCATTGCTTAGTAGGCGAAAATGGTGCCGGTAAATCTACCATGATGAAGGTACTTAGCGGTATTTATAAATATGGAGATTATAGTGGAGAAATTTACTATAATGGCGAGCTATGTAAATTTGGCCGACTTAAAGATAGCGAAGAAAAAGGAATTGTTATAATTCACCAAGAGTTGGCGTTGGCACCAAATTTAACTGTTGCCGAAAATTTATTTATGGGCAACGAGAGAACAAGAGGACCCGGTAAATTTGTTGTTGATTGGAACAAGACTTACGCTGAAGCAAACAAATATTTAAAAATGTTAAATTTTAAATACGACCCTTCTATGAGAATTAAAGATTTGGGTGTTGGAGCTCAGCAATTAGTTGAAATTGCAAAGGCACTTGCAAAAAATGTAAAACTTTTAATATTAGATGAGCCAACCGCGGCATTACCTGAAACAGATTCAAAAGATTTACTAAACTTATTATTAGAGTTGAAAAACCAAGGTGTAACAAGTATTATAATTTCACATAAGCTACATGAAATTTGCTATGTGGGAGATAGGGTTACAGTTATTCGCGACGGAAAGTCAGTATGTTGCCTTGCCGAGGAGTCTAAACCTTTCTCAGAAGACGTTATCATTAAACACATGGTTGGGCGCGACCTTGAAAATGTTTATCCAAAGCGTGAAAAAAACACTGTAACAGATGAAATTGGATTTGAAATTAAGAACTGGAATACATATCATCCGGTTTATCGTGAAATACAAGTAGTTAAAAACGCAAGCTTGAATGTAAAAAAAGGTGAAATAGTTGGACTTTACGGCCTAATGGGTGCGGGTCGCACAGAAATGGCAATGAGTGTTTTTGGCCGTACTTATGGTGTAGACACTAGCGGAGAAGTTTATAAAGATGGACAAAAGGTAGACTTTAACCGTGTTAGCAAGGCAGTAGAGCACAATGTTGTTTACATTTCAGAAGACCGTAAAACATACGGATTGGTATTACCTAAAGATGTTCTTTTTAACACATCTTTGGCAGGTATCAAAAAAATATCTAAAAACGGCATAATTAATTCAAACAAAGATGTACTTGTAGCACACGAATATATAGAAAAACTTAAGATTCGTTGTTCCGGCATCGACCAAAAAATAGAGAGTTTGTCAGGTGGTAACCAACAAAAAGTTTCCATTTCTAAGTGGCTGTTTACCCAGCCTGATGTGCTAATTTTAGACGCACCCACCAGAGGTATTGACGTTGGTGCTAAATACGAAATTTATTGCATTATGAACGACCTTGTAGAGCAAGGCAAAACAGTACTGTTTATATCATCTGATATGTCGGAAATAATTGGCATGGCCGACAGAATTTACGTTATGAACGAGGGCGAAATTTGTGGACAATTAGACGGTAAAACTGCATCGCAAGAATCTATTATGCAGTGCGTATTTGATCACCTTAAGAAGGGAAGAGATTAATTTGAAACTAGGACTTAACAAAAAAGATATGTCTGCCATTGTAAAGAAAAACAGTATGTTGCTTGTTTGTCTTGCAATTGTTGCATTTTTCTCAATTATCACTCAGGGCATGATGCTAAGGCCGATGAACATTTCTAATATTTTAGTACAAAATGCATATATAATTATTGTTGCAACAGGCATGTTGTGCTGTATTTTAACAGGCGGTAACGTTGACCTTTCGTCAGGTGCCGTAGCAGGGCTTTTGGCTGTTGTTTGCGGTAAGTTTGTTATCGAATTTGGGGTTAATCCAATAATCGGTATAATTGCGGTATTGTTTTTTGGCCTTTTAATTGGTATGTTTAGCGGCAGTGTTATTGCATTTTTGCATGTTCCACCGTTTATTGCCACGCTAGCTGCATTTAGCATTTGGCAAGGTTTAATGTATGTTCTTCTAGATGGCAAATCTTACTCAATATATCCTGAAACATTTAAAAATTTGTTTACAGGATTTATACCAGATTTTTTCAACGGAGAAAACATACATATAACAACTATTATTTTAGGTATAATGCTATGCGCATTAATTGTTGTTCTTGATGTTTTAAACAGAAAAGAAAAAATAAAATATGGTATTCCTGTATCAAGCAAAAATATGGCAATAGCGAAGTACGTTGTTATAATTGCCGGAGTTATGTTTTTAACTTATAGCTTTGCAAGCTATAAAGGTATGCCTATTGTACTGTTTACAGTAGGTATTGTGGTTGCTCTTTATACATTTATACTTGAGAAAACAGTTATTGGCCGCCAACTATATGCAGTTTGCGGAAACAGAAAAGCTGCTCAACTATCCGGTATACGCGATGATTTAATTTTATTTGCCGCTTATGTTAATATTTCGGTATTGGTTGCAATTGCAGCTATGGTTTACACAGCACGTATAGATGCTGCAACCTCCACAATAGGTATTAACTGGCACGGTGATGCAATTGCTGCTTGCTACATTGGTGGTGCATCGCCAAAAACAGGTAAAGGTACTGTTATTGGTGCAATGCTTGGTGCTTTAGTTATTGGTCTTTTAAACAACGGCATGGCATTAATGGGTCTAAATTCTAACTATCAACTTATAGTTAAAGGCCTAGTTCTTATAGTTGCTGTTTATTTTGATACTAAGCAAAACGCAGATACATAATAAACATTAAAACTTTAACCAGCAAATTATGCCATGCTTAAATTTTATTATTAAGCATGGCATAATTAAATTACAGTATATTAAATATTAAGAACGGAGATTGTTATGAAAACAGAAATTTGCAAAAGGTTTGATAGCTATGAAAAAGAAATGCTTGACCAATTAAAAACTTTAGTTGAAATTCCAAGTCTTCCAAATCGTACATCGTCATCGGGGATGCCAACAAGTGATGAAGTTATAAAGATATTACATCACACACTTGCACTTGCTAAAAGCCTTGGGTTTAAAACTGTTAATGTTGATGATGACTACGGTTATGCTGAAATAGGTGAGGGCGAAAAGTGTATAGGTGTATTTTTACACTTAGACGTAGTACCACCGGGAAATGGCTGGACACGTGAGCCGTTTGAGTGCAAAATTGAAGACGGTAAAATTTATGGACGAGGGTCTTTAGACAATAAATCTCCTGCAATAGTTTGCCTATACGGTACAAAAGTACTAATGGATTTAGGCATTGATTTAAACTGCAAAATTAGATTATTTTTTGGAACATGCGAAGAAACGGGTATGGCTGATGTTCGAAAATATATTGAAACTCACGGGCACCCAACAGCATCTATTGTTCCGGATTCACAGTTTCCTTTGGCATATTGCGAAAAAGGCGTTGTGTATTTAAACATGTTTAAAGCGGGCAAAGCTGAAGATGAAAACCTTTTACTTACTAAATTTGACGGTGGAAGTGCACGAAATATGGTTGCAGATTTTGCAACAGCTGAACTAGTTGCAAAAACCAATGATGGGGCACAAGCTGTTGCCGCTAAGCTAGAAGAGTATGTTAAGGAACAAAAATGCGATATTACAGCTCAAGTTGAAAATTGCACAGTTAAATTTGTTTCAAACGGAATTCCAGGGCATGCTAACGAGCCACACAGGGGTGTAAATGCGGTATTACAACTTGTGTTTTTCTTAAATTCGCTTAATATAAACGATGGACGTGGAGATATTTTACGTTTCATAGTTGAAAAAATTACCAATAAATATGACGGTAAAGGGCTTAATATTCAAACTGTTTGCGAATCGAGCGAACTTGTTTGCAATCTCTCGTTGTTTAATTTAACACAGGATGGTGTAAAATTTACTATTAATTTCCGCCACCCAGCTGAATCAGATGTAAATGAAGTTATGGGTAGATTAAAAGTAACTTTGGATGAATGTGATGTTTCAATTGAAGAAGCTGACATTTTACCGTCAGTTTATTTAGATAGAGAGTCTAATTTATTAAAATTGCTTTATAAAAACTATCAAGAGCTGACTAATGACAACACACCAATGAAAGCTTGCGGTGCCACATACGCAAAGTATATAAATAATGCGGTGCCATTTGGTGCGATTTTTACAGAAGAGTTTGATAAATGCCACCACTCGGATGAATTTGTTCGTGTTGACCACATGATGCTTGGTGGTAAAATATATGCTACATCTATTTATGATATGGTAAAAAATATTGACATATTATAAATAAATTTAAATGCAGTTGTTTAACTGATTTAAACTGTATGATAATGTAAAAAATAAAGAAGTGCCTGTGCTAGGTAACGCAGCTAATTTAAGCTATGCGGTACTTAGCACAGGCACTTACTAATTACAGTAAAAGTAAATATAAACTATGGGTTAACTTGGTTTTTAACGCTACTGCAGTGGTAAAAAATGCCCATTTAATTAATATGCACCTTTAGAATAAGTAACTTCATAACTATGTGAATATACTTCAAATACAATCCCAAAAGGGTCTTCAACATAACACATTTTATATGGCTTTTCATTTGGATAGTATTCTTTAATTGGCATACGCTGTTTGCCACCGTGCTTTACAATTTTTTCTATTAGCCCTTCAATGTCAGGGTCTTGCACAGAAAAATGGAAAAGACCTGTGTTTTTAAACTCAAACGGCTGTTTTTGCTTGTCGTTGTCTGCAAATTCAAACAGCTCTATTCCTATGGCGTTAGATGTTACCATGTGTGCAATTTTGAAATCACCATGACCTTTGCCAAATACTTCTTCGCACATAATACCTATTGCCGATGAATTTTCTTCCTTGATAACAGATGGTTGCATAACAACATACCACCCCATAACTTCGCTATAAAACTTTAGTGCCTGTTCTAAATTAGGTACAGACAAACCTATATGAGAAAATGCTCTTGGATAA
>CAYJLZ010000039.1:0-11286 GCA_964371265.1 uncultured Bacteroides sp.
AATACCTCAAAGTGCAAACGCAATACACGAATGCCCCGAGTGCTTTGGCCCAGTGGAACACGAGGGCGGCTGTGTAATATGCCGAAACTGTGGGTTTTCAAAATGCGGATAACACCGCACTAAATTTAATTATTCCTATTAGATAGATTATGTATGTGTGAGTACAAAGCCTGCGGATAATACCCGCAGGCTTTGTGCTTTGTATAAAAAGATAATTTAAAATATTTGTGCGCTTAGTTATTAATTTAGCATTTTAATTGTGCCTTGTTTAAAGTGGTTTGACTATAAATGAGCATTAATGTATAATAAAAAACATGCAAAAGCGCAACAACTTTACAAGGAGATTTAAAAATGACAAAACCGGTAATAACAAGGTTTGCCCCAAGCCCAACAGGTTATATGCACATAGGCAATTTGCGCACAGCATTATATGCGTATTTGCTTGCAAAAAATACAGGTGGCAAATTTATTTTAAGAATAGAAGATACAGACAGGCAAAGGCTTGTTGAGGGCGCAACACAAGTTATACTAAATACCCTTGAAACAACAGGGCTTATTTGGGATGAGGGCCCGGAAAAAGGCGGTAAAAACGGGCCGTACATTCAAAGCGAAAGAAAGCATATATACGATGAATACGCACAAAAATTAGTTGATGAGGGCCATGCTTACTACTGTTTTTGCAGTAAAGACAAAGCCGAAGAGCAAAAAGACGGACCTGAAGATATAATAGGATACGATAGGCACTGCCGAGAGCTAACACAGCAGCAAGTGCAAGAGAATTTAAACGGAAAATTGCCATATGTAATAAGGCAAAAAATGCCCCTTAGCGGCACTACTACATATATAGATGAAGTGTTTGGCGAGATAAAAACACAAAATGAGGAATTGCAAGACCAAATTTTGATGAAGGCAGACGGTATGCCTACATACAACTTTGCACATGTGGTAGACGACTACCTTATGGGCATAACACACGTTGTGCGCGGAAGTGAGTATGTTACAAGCACACCAAAATATGTGCTACTGTACGATAGTTTTGGTTGGGAAAGGCCAAAATATGTTCATTTACCGCTATTAATGGGCCGTAGCGAGGACGGCAGTGTTAGCAAACTTAGCAAAAGGCACGGTGCTGTTAGTTTTGAAGACCTTGTGCAAAACGGATATTTGCCACAGGCCGTAATAAACTATATATCGTTTTTAGGCTGGTGCCCTAAAAACACAACGCAAGAGATATTTACACTAGAAGAGCTTATAGAAATTTTTTCGGTGGACGCAATAAGTAAATCGCCATCAGTTTTTGATTACGACAAGCTTATGTGGTTTAATGCAGAGTACATAAAAACACTTTCAAGTGAGGAATTTTTTAATAAAAGCGAGGAATATTTAAAACAGAGCCTGCAAGGCTTTACTGTAAAGCAGCTTGAGGGCGTTGCAAAACTGTTGCACACGCGCATAAGCACCTTTAGCGAAATACCTAACAAGGTGCAATTTTTAAAAGAGCGGTTAAATGCCACAGAAGAAATGTACATTAACAAAAAGAATAAAATGACCGCTGAAAGCGCATTAGGAATACTAAAAGATACATTAGTGCTATTACAAAACTTGCAAAAGTTTGATAACGACACAGTGTTTGAAACGCTAAAACAATATGCAACCGAAAAAGAAATAAAAGCGGCAAGTGCAATGTACGCTGTGCGTATAGCTGTTGCAAGGCTAAGTGTAACACCGGGTGGAGCAACTGAAATAATGGCGATACTCGGCCAAAAAGAATCTTGCGAGAGAATAGAGCAGCAAATAGAAATGCTGGCGGCACAGCAGTAAAGCCGGTGCAGATTAAAAATTAACCAATATTGCAACGCTGCAATGCGTTTAAAGTTTGCTAAACAAAGCACTTTGCATAAGTATATTAAAATACTAATTATTGTACATACAAAAAGTATAAAACTAACAAATTAGCATTAATACAATTAAGGAGATAAATAATGATTAAAATAATAATGGAAAACGACAAAGAAATTACACTGGAGCTTTACGAGGACAAAGCACCGATAACTGTGCAAAATTTTACCGAGCTTATTAACGAAGAGTTTTACAATGGGCTTACATTTCACCGTGTAATACCCGGATTTATGATACAGGGCGGTTGCCCCGACGGCACAGGCATGGGCGGGCCGGGCCACAACATTAAGGGCGAGTTTGAAAAAAACGGCATACAAAACGACATTAAGCACAAAAGGGGCACAATAAGCATGGCACGCAGTGGCGACCCCGACTCGGCAGGAAGCCAGTTTTTTATAATGCACGAGGATGCACCGCACCTTGACGGCAGCTATGCGGCTTTTGGCAGTGTTGTTAGCGGTATAGAGGTAGTAGACGAGATTGCCGAGGTTAAAACCGACTACGCAGACAAGCCAAAAACCCCGGTGGTTATTAAAAAAATAGAGATAGTTGAAGAATAAAAAATGAAAAAGTTATTTTCGTTTTTTTGGGATAAAAGTTTGCTTGTTTTTTTAATAATAGGCGGGCTTAACACAATAATAAGCATGGCAGGCAGCCAGCTGTTGCTTGCACCGTTTACGGCGGTGTTTGGCGCAGGCAGTGCTTACTGGTTAAGCACAAGTGTAATGTTTGTTTTGTGCAGCATTCCAAGCTTTTACTTTAACCGAAAATACAGTTTTGAAAGCGTTGCGCCGCTTGTTCCAAGCATAATAAGGTTTAGCACGGTAATAGCAGTTTGTTACTTGCTTGGGTTTGGGTTTTCGTCATTTGTTACGCCGGCAATAGTAAGTGTATTTAGTGGGCTTTCAATTAGTTCGGTAGTAATTACACGCATAGCAATGGTGTTGGGCCAAGTTATATTTACAGGGCTAAACTATTTGGGCCAGCGGCTGTGGGCATTTAAAAATTAGCCTTGCATATATAAAAAACGCACCATTATTGCACAAAACTTAAATGTTTATAAAATATAAAAACAAATTAATTAAGCGGCTTTGCATAAATGCAAGGCCGCTTTTTACTGTTGTATAAAGGCGAAACATGCATATTAAAGCATAGCATGCATATTATTTTATTGTAAACAAAAAATAAAATATATTTTACAATAAAAGGAGGCGGCAAAATGCACAGGCACACATATGCAAAAAATGCGGCAATTTTAACGGCAACGGGTTTTGCGCTAAGGGCTGTGGGCATGTTTTTTCGAATATATATTGCTGCACTTATAGGTGCCGGCGGCATGGGGCTTTTTCAGCTTATTGCAACAGTTTATATGCTTGCAATAACTTTTTCAAGTGCAGGTTTGCAAGTTGTTGCAACACGCATTACAAGCGAACAACTTGTTAAAAATAAAAACGGCCTAAGGCATGCGCTTAATAGCGTTTTAAGCCTGGGCTTTATTTTGGGTACTTTGGGCTGTGCTGTGCTGTTTTTTACATCGCCGCTAATTGCAACGCACCTTTTGCACAACGAGGGCGCCGCACTGCCGCTAAAAATATTGGCACCAAGTTTGCCGTTTATGGCGCTGTCCAGCGTGTTTAGGGGCTATTTTTTGGCTGTAAAAAAAGTGGGGCCAAACGTAATATCGCAAATATTCGAGCAGACAGTGCGGCTTATAATAGTTTTTGGTCTTTTGCATATTTTGGGCAATGCACCCGTTGCAACAAGCGTTGCGGCAATAGTTGTGGGCAACACAATAAGCGAGGCACTTAGCTGGGCATATATGAGTATTAGTTACAAAAAAGCTGTAAGTACTCTGCAAAAAGGCAAATCTAATTATAGCACAGGCACAATAACAAAACTGCTTGCCCCCATAGCGGCCTCGCAGTACTCAACAGGAACACTTAAAACAATAGAAAACCTAATTGTACCCATATGCCTTGCAATGTACATAGGTAATATGGATGTTGCAATAGAGCAATTTGGCGCACTAAAGGGTATGGCAATGCCGGTATTGTTTTTTCCGTTTTCGTTTATAGGCACACTTGCCACACTGCTGCTACCGGATATATCGGCGGCGTACGTGCAAAATAAAAGCGAAGTACTAAAGCGCCTTGTTGCAAGGGTAATGATACTAACCATAGGTGTATCGGTAATGGCGGGCGGCATGTTTACTTTATTTGCAAACGAAATAGCGCAAATTTTATATAAAAGCGAAGAGATAGGCTTTTACCTGCAAATACTTGGGCCGCTGGCTCCTTTTATGTATTTGGAAAGTATGGTGGACGGCATACTAAAAGGACTAAACGAGCAAGTTGCAACATTTAGGTATACAATATTTGATTGTGCAATTAGAATAGCGCTAATATATGCGCTATTGCCGCACTTTGGCATAATGGGTTTTTTATATGTAATGATAGTGAGCAATTTGTTTACATGCACTTTTAATTTGCGTAGGCTTTTAAAAGTAACAGGCATAAAATTTAACATAAGGGCATGGCTTATTGGGCCTGCACTTGCAGCGGTAGCGGCGGGAGCTATATGGCAAATTGTAACATATTTGCATATATTTGAAGTAGATAATATTATATTGCAAACATCGATTGGCTGTGTGCTTTTTATGGTATTCTATTCTTTGCTAATGCCAAAACTTTCGGGTCTTAGCATAAGCAATATTATTAGTAAATAATTGCATGTAAAAACAGTGTTAAATAAACAGCAAAACAAAACACGAAAGTATTGATTAAACTAATCAAACTTTCGTGTTTTGCATTAAAATGTTTAATAGTATTTACTTTAAATAAGTATTAGTGCTTTTTATGCAGTAGATGAATGTTTAAGTTTATTTGCACCTGCGCTTTCAAAGCTTGGAACATGCGCCTTTGCCGTTTGCTCATCTTCGCCGTAAAAGCGCATACGGTATTCGTACCAGTGCGCTGCACCGCTTTGGCAATCGCTGCGCATTTGCTCTCGCTCATAGCTCTCGTCGTTAATAATGCTGTCGTCCCATTTAAAGGCTATGTTGTACTTTCCTTTTGGTGTAAGTTTATAAAGGTCGGCATAGGTGTTTACAATTTCGCAAAGCTGTGTTATGCACGTTTGCAGTGCATTTTGTAAGTCCTTAACAGCGGCATAACTGCGCTGTTTGCTCGCTTTAATTTCTTCGGCTGTTTTATCGGTGTTTTGCGGATTAGACAGCGTACCGTATGCAAGT
The DNA here is from genome assembly GCA_964371265.1 of uncultured Bacteroides sp. Classification (GTDB taxonomy): domain Bacteria; phylum Bacillota; class Clostridia; order Oscillospirales; family Ruminococcaceae; genus Ruthenibacterium. The sequence continues at coordinate 5,150 of CAYJLZ010000039.1, forward strand.
GAGCAGTTGAATTCAATGCGCTTTAAAATTATATCTAGGCCGTTTTCAAGGCTTTTATCTCGCAATGTAGGTGCATATACGTTGTAAAAATCGCTATCGGTACTGGCAAGGCTGCGAAATAGCCGTTGCTTGCCCTTTGGCAGGCGTGGTGCGTCGTCGTTTAGGCCCATTAAAACGTCTTGTGCGGCATCTATTGCAAGCTCTCCGCCCTCAAACTCCCAAAGTAAACGAGAATACTGCTCGTTTGCATTTAATATAAGCTCGCACGCACGCCCAAAAACAGATACACCAAGTGGGCTGTGCCTATCGATATTATTGGCACCCGGTATGCGCAAATAGGCAAAAAGTGGGTAGCTAACATTTTTTATTTCGGTATGTGGGGCAATGCCTGCCCAAGCAGTAACATCTGAAAGTTTAATTGGGTTGCCAAGGCTTGTGCCGTCCTTACTACAAAAAGCCTTGTTTTCTATTGTGTAAGTATTGCCTGCAAGGTTATGGTGCTCTAGGCGGGTGTAAACTAAGTTGCCAACACTCATTTGGTCGCAAAAAACGGCACCTGTCATTCTCTGCGAATTATCAAATGCAGTGGGAATAAAGCAATCTGCCTGAACAAAATCTATATATATTTTGCCGCCGGCCACGTATGGCTTAAAAACACCGCCGCCAAGTGCGCACGCATACTCGGTATAGCTGCGCAGGTTTGTTATTATAGGCAGCAGCGCATCGTTTATAAAATTTGAACGAGGCCCGTTAATTTTTATGTGTGCCTCTATTGTGGCAAGGCGGGCAAACTCGCTGCAAACGGCTGTGGCAATGCCTAAATCGGGCAGCTTTGCCGCTTTAAAGTGGTTGCCGCTGTATAGGCTGGCCCAAAGGCTTATAGCGTTTTCCATTTTACCGCTAAGCGAGGCATCAAGCATTTTTGCGTCATCTTCCGAGTATAAAAAATATCGCACACATGTGCGTAAAAAGTTAAGCATTTTGTAAAACATAACTTATCTCCAATCTATCCATTTAAATTCTCGTGCCAAAACAGTTGCGCAAAAATAGCGCATTTCATCCATTGCGTGGTCGTCTTGCTTTAAAACCTCGTCTTTACCGCCCAGGGTATCACTCCATCGGTAAAGGTTAAACTCTTTTAAAATATTTACACAGTTTGGGCTTATTTTTACCCTACCGCCCTCAAGCAAACTCGCTGTTATTCTAATGCCGTCTAAAACGCTGTTAACGGCTTTTTTTACGCTAAAGTGTGCGTGTTTGCGTACAGTTTGTATAAACGATGCAGCGCTGGGGTCGATAATAACATTGCGAATTACAAATCCGCTTGCAAAAAGCTCAAGTTGTTCGTAGTACTGCTCGTCGGTAAGCTGTGAGGGCTGTTTTTTGCTGTCGTAGTACCACTCTTTTATTCGCACGGCCTTGCCGGCACTAACACACCAAAGGCCCATGCTAAAGGGGTTTCGTGTACCATAGTCTATGCTAATGTAAAATATTCCGCTTAAAATTGATGTATCATTGTGCAAAATAATGCTGCTGTTGCCCGCTGCCATAGGGTACACAAGGCCCTCGGCTACAACCCAAAGCCCGCGCACATAGCGCTCGTAAAACACGCCCGAGTACATATTTTCGTACCTTTGTTTAACCTGTTTTGTTAAACTTGGGTTGTCGTCCATGGTAAAATGCACGTAAAGCAAGTTTTTTTGTTGCTTTTTTAAAATCCACTCGGTGTAAAACCAGTGGTAGGGCCCCTCGGGGTTGCAGCTAAACCACCACTTACTTCCCGGTATGCTGCACCTTGCCGTTGCCTGGTTTACAAAGCTTTCGGGCATAAGGGCAACCTCGTCAAACAAAACTCCGGCAAGCGTTATGCCCTGTATTAAATCGGCGCTGCCTTCGTCTTTTCCTCCAAAAACATAAAACTTGTTAACGGTATTGCCGTTGCAAACTATAAGTAAATTTTCACTGCGCAACTCGCGTACGGTATAGCCTCTTCCTCGCAACATGTGCTTTAAAAGGTGTAAAACATTGCGCCTAAAACTGCCAAGAGTTTTACCGCACAGCGCAAAACACTGCCTGTTATAATTGCTCATAGCCCACATGCAAAAACTAAGAGATAAACTCAATGTTTTTCCGCTTCTAATGCTGCCGTCGGCAATTATTCCGCTGTAATTGCTGCTTTTGTTGCCTTTGTGCCAAAAGGTAAGTACCTTTGCCTGCTTTTTTGTAAACGGCGCATACACAAACGGCGTAAAGTTTGCATGTTGATCATCGCTGTAAATATCGGCTGTTAGCTTTATTTCTTTTTCTGTTTGCGTTTGCTTTAGCTTAGTAGCTTTTTTTTGCTGTGCATTTGCATGTGCAGCACGTTTTTTTGCGTTTTTTATTGCTATGTCGGTTTGTTTCCAGCTAATTTACATCACCTCACTTTTTGCACATTAATCGTCTTCGCTCCAAATGTCCTCGCCAATGCTTTTAAGTGCATTTTCAAAATTATCGGTGGTTTGATTACTGCTCGGTTGCTCAAATTTATTGGCTTTGCCTTGTTTTTTGATAGAGGCTTTACTTGTAACTTCTTTTTCGTTTTTGGCATTTTCCATATCGCTCTGCGTCAATTCCTCCAAATCTTCCAATTCTTCGTTTTGGCAAACCCTAACGGCGGCAAGTTCTATTTTTCGCTTGTCGCTCTCTCGGCGGTGTACGTCGGCTGGGTTTAGCTCAAAATATTCGGTAAGCCATGCAAGAGCTTTCATTCTATCGGCAAGTTTTATAGTTATTCCGTCCTTTCCTTGTTTTATTTCCGCAACAAGGCTACCGTCAATAACATCTTGCAAGTGTAGGCTAACTTCGTCGGTATTGTGCAAAAAAATGCTTGTGCCACCGGTGTCGGTACCCTCGCTACTTACCGAGGCAAAGCCAAGCTTTACAAAGTCAAACAAATCGGCAAAGGCAATATTCATATATTTTTGTACAATATCTCTTCCCTCTACAAGCATATGCGAGTACTGGTGTTTTTTTAGCTGCCGTATGCGCTTTATAATATGGGTTTGTTGCATTAGCCTGCTGCCTTCGTTTAGGCACAAGCCGGGTTTTATACCGGCATTTCGCGCAGCACTTTGCGCATTAAAAGTTCTAACATAATTAACGCAAAACGCCTCTTCAATATCGGTTAGCTGTGGTTGGTGCATTTTTAATTGTTGTTTTGTATTTAAACGTTTTGCATTTGTTGCATTATTTGCCGATGCTTTTTTGCGGTTTACAACTTGCTTTTTTTGCTTAGTATGTTCGTTTTGCAAAAACAATCACCCCTTTATTAACAATGTGTAAAACATTAAAATACGGTAAAATAAATATTTTACCGCTGTATAAACTTATAACACAATAAAGGGTACGGCTACTTACAAGTTTTTTGTGCAATTATTTTTTGCTACAATTATAAGCAAAGCAAGCAGTAAAAATTGATGCTAAATAAAGCAGTTAAGTAAAACCTACGCCATATTAAAATGGGCTGCATATTCGGTGTAAAATTTTTTAATCATTACACTAAGGTGCGAGTCGTATATTGGCATATTTGTATTTAGCGTACGATAACTTATTGTTGTTACCGGTGTGGTGCTTGTAACTGCTTTAAAAAGAATATCGCTTTACTGTGGAGATATTTTGTTGCATAAATCAATTACATACTGCTTTTTATTAAAACTTAAACTTTTATAATTTACACATTGCCAGTATATTAGGCTTTGCACATTTTCGTTTAAACCAAACCTTTTACCCCTGTGATATTTCATGCAATAACTGCTCCTTTCAGGTATAACATGTAAAGTGTACACAAATGCGCAATAATGCACTATTATTTATATTTATTTTTAGTGCATTATTGCGCATAAATACTTTAGCTTGCGTTATTGCTAATTTGCGCTTTTTTAAATATCTTGCACTCACACTTAACTTTTTTCAAATCATCGGGCCAAAAGCACTCGTTAAATAGGTGTTTTTTGTTTTTGTCGGTTACGCTAACTTGCAGCCAGCCGTGGCGGCTTACATAGCGCACAATACCCGTTGTTGCAACTCTGGGGTTAAATCTGGAGGGTAAACTTTCGTACATTGGGTATGCGCCTGTTTTTATTTTTACAATGCTACCTACTTTAAATGTCGCTATCAAAATAATTTACCTCACTTTATTAGTTATTAGTTTGCAAATTTTTCGCATATGCAATTTTCGCAGCCAATATAAATTAAATCTTTCTGCGTTAAGTAAACAGTGTTGCCGCTGTATAGCGCTGTGCCACACAATTTACATGTTTGCACGGGTTTTGGTGTTTCATCGGGTTTTTTTACTAAATAAAATCTTTCTTGCATAATCCTCCCTTTTGTGTTAAATACACTGCAAAGCCTTTTATGGCGCCAATAATAGGCTTGCACTTTATGTCGGCTTTAATAATTTATTCCCTTTAAAAGCCAAAATTTGACGAACTTAAAAGTAAAAAATAGTTTACAAATGTAAACACATGTGGTATAATTTGGATAATACAAAGCAAAAAAAAATAAAAGTTCATAAAAATGAACCTTATAATGTATATTATAGTTCGAAACAGTGAACTTTGCAAGTAAAATAAGTTTAATAATAAAAACTTTGTACGCTTGCACAACAAATAGGTAGGTGTGTAGTGTTTTTTGACAATTTTTGTAAATTATGTAAATTAAAAGGTATTTCACCAACGGGGGCAGGGGTAGAAATGGGCCTTAGCCGTGGAACAATTTCGGCATGGAGAAATAAAGAGAGAATGCCTCAGGCATCGCAGCTGCAAAAAATTGCAGAATATTTTGATGTATCGATAGATTATTTGCTTGTAAACACAAAAACGTGCGAGCAAGGGCAAAAAGCAGAAAATTTGAGCCAAGAAAACGAGCTTGAAGAATATTTAAACGAGTTAAAAAATCGTGAAGATATGCGCATACTGTTTTCGCTTGCAAAAAACGCAACAAAAGAAGAGGTAATGCAAGCGGTAAAAATAATAGAAGCCTTAAAAAAAGATTAACAGGGGGAATATATATGAACGACATATATATACGTAGGGTTCAATTGCCGGCAACCATTAAAGGTGCAACGGTAAAAGACAGCGACGATAATTTTAACGTATATATAAACGAACTTTTGTGCCCACAAGTTATGCAGGCAACAATAAATCACGAAATGTGCCATATAATACGCAACCATTTTTATACCGAGCAAACAGCAGTACAGTTAGAAAAAGATGTGGAAGTGTAAAAATGGTAAATATAGTTATTAAAAACAACGTTTTATAAAGTATAAAAGCAATGGGATAAATGTTATCCCGTTGCTTTTTTAATAATTAATAAGCAAAAGCATAAAATAGTATAAAAAACACATATTAATAATTATCTTTAGGCAAAAAAACAAGTAAGATGCAACAAATTCTTGACAATAATGAGCTACTGCATTATTATAGTAGTTATGAAATAATGTAATTAAGGTATAATGTTGATTTTTGAATTAACATTTTATAAAATATGTCTTAAAATATCAGTAAGTTTTGCCTAAAATAGGCTGTAAAAAATAGTGCGTAATATCAACAATACAATGCGTATTATAGTAGACATTAAATTTATAAACAAAACTAAAGAGTTATTTAACTTTACGGTAAATATTTACAAAATTAGCTGTAAAAACACTTACTTCTTATAAAAAATTATGCCATAATTATTTTTATTCATAATTAAAATGTAAAAAAATGTTAAAACAAGCAGGTGCAAACAAGTGCACCAAAATTTTAATGAATGAATAGGAGCTTTAATCGATATGATACAAATTTGGATTGTCATACCGATAATTGCATTAGTTGGAGCAATATGCTTTTTTGTGGGCGTGGCATACAGAAGAAAAACTGCCGAGGCAAAAATACAAAGCGCAGAGCAAGAGGCAACCCGGCTGGTAAACGATGCAATGAAATCGGCACAGCAAAAAAGAAAAGAAACACTAGTAGAAGCAAAAGACGAAGCGCTAAAAATGAAGGCGGCGGCCGACCAAGAGATAAAAGAGCGTCGCAACGAGCTTTCAAGGCAAGAGCGCAGACTGGACCAAAAAGAAGAGAACATAGACAAAAAAACACAGCAAATTG
>CAYJLZ010000039.1:11296-17964 GCA_964371265.1 uncultured Bacteroides sp.
CAACGACGATATACAGCGCAAAAATGAGCTTGTAGAAGCGAAAATGGCCGAGATAGAGCAGCTTAAACTGCGCGAGATGGAAAAGCTTGAAACAATAGCGGCATTATCGCAAGAGGATGCAAAAAAGGAACTGCTACTGCGCCTTGACGAGCAACTTTCGCACGAGAAGGCAATGCACATTGCAAGCTATGAAACAAATTTAAAAGACGATGCCGACACAATGGCAAAAGAGCTTATAAGCCAAGCTATTGCACGCTGTGCTGCCGACCACTCGAGTGAGGCAACAGTAAGTGTTGTATCGTTGCCTAGCGATGAGATGAAAGGCAGAATTATAGGCAGAGAGGGCAGAAACATACGTGCACTTGAAACTGCAACAGGTGTAGATTTAATTATAGACGATACACCTGAGGCAATAACATTGTCGAGTTTTGACCCTGTGCGAAGAGAAATTGCCGGAATGACGCTTGAAAAGCTAATTGCCGATGGGCGCATACACCCTGCCAGAATAGAAGAAACGGTTGAGAAAAGCAGACGAGAGCTTGAGCTTACGATGAAACGAGAGGGCGAAAGAGCCGTAATGGACGTAGGTATACACGGCCTGCACCCCGATATTGTAAAGCTTATAGGGCGCTTAAAATACCGCACCAGCTACGGACAAAATGTTTTAAATCACTCAATGGAGGTAGCGTACCTATCGGGTATACTTGCCGCCGAGCTAAAGCTAAACGTAACACAAGCGCGCAGGGCGGGCCTATTGCACGATATTGGCAAAGCGCTTGACCACGATATAGAGGGAAGCCACGTTAGCATAGGTGTAGATGTGGCTCGCAAATACAAAGAGAACCCTGCAATTATACATGCAATAGAAGCGCACCATGGAGATGTAGAGGCAAAAACGCCACTTGCATTTATTGTAATGGCTGCCGATGCAATTAGTGCTGCAAGGCCGGGCGCAAGAAGAGAAAACGTTGAAAACTACATTAAACGCCTTGAAAGCCTTGAAGAAATAGCATGCGGCTTTAACGGAGTAGAAAGCAGTTTTGCAATACAAGCAGGGCGAGAAATACGCATAATGGTAAAACCCGAAGTTGTAAACGATGACCAGCTTGTAATTATGGCGCACAACATATCGCAAAAAATAGAAGAGGAACTGGATTATCCGGGGCAAATAAAAGTAAATGTAATACGAGAGAGCCGTGCTGTGGAATATGCAAAATAGCTAAAGTAAACGGCCCGGTATATAAAATACCGAGCCGTTTTTAAATGCAAAAAAAATAACGGCGTTTTACGTAAATTTGTTAATTAAAAACAAAAAAACATAAGATTTAAAAGTACGGTTAAAAAATATTGTCAATATATAAAAACAATGGTTTTTGTAGCACCCGGTGCATATTATTATATTAATAAAAATATTAAACACACATATTAAAAACAGCAAGGAGACTAATTATGAATGTATACAAAAAAAAGAGAAACAAATTTGTAGCGATATTGTCGGTGGTATATCCAATGTTTGTGGTTATATACCTGGTAACGGAGTTTCAGTTTGCAAACTGGCAGGAGTTTGCAGTGTACGACATGAATGCACACAACATTTATCCGTTTAGAACGATAATACAAGGGTTTGAAGAGTACGGAATTTTTTATTTGGACATAATAAAAAACGTGGCACTATTTGTACCAATAGGGCTACTTGCATGCACAGCTAAAAGTAGGCCAAGTGTAATTGCAGGTGCAGGTATTGGCATAGTTTATTCGTTTGGTATAGAACTTGTGCAGTATATGCTTGGCACAGGTATATTAAATATAGACGACCTTATAGTTACATCGCTTGCAAGCTTGCTTGGCGCAGTAATATATCACGTAATAAAACTTTTTCAAAAAGATAAGCAAACAAACATACAAAAACAAAGCGACCAACAACAAAACCCTTTAATGGACCAACAGGCGCAAACACCGGTTAATGCGGGTGCAAACGTTAATGCACAAAGCGCAGGGGGCGCCGATTTGCAAAAAAAAAAGTAACATTGGCTGAAAAAATAATTTGGGTAAATACAAACAACACTCTTGCAATTATAGTAACATTTATTTTACCGTTTATTGTGTTTTTTATTGTATCGTTGTCGTTTGTAGCTTACAATTTTGCGTTTTGGCACCCAATTATTTTAATAGCCTATTTTGCAGCAATTTACTTTACATTGCTTAAGGACTTTAATATTAAAAAACTGGCAATTTATTTTGGCCTGGCAACAGTGTTTATGGTGCTATTTTTTAGTTTTATGTTGTAAAACATATTTGTTTAACGCAGCAACTTAAAGTATTATTGGCAACTTTATTTTTTGCGGTTAAGTAATTACAAGCAATTAAAAAGCTGTATAAATTTACGTTTATACAGCTTTGTTAATTTTAGTTGTTTTCGCAAGCAATATGCTCACAGTATACACATCGCAACATTCCGTTTGTATCTTTTAAGTATATTGGTTTTGTGTCATCTTCAAAATTTGTAACACAGCGCCTGTTTATACATTTTGCACCGTTTATGTAGGGGTTGCTGGCAGGTGCAACGCAAAGCATATTTTGTTGCGAAGTTAAATTAAGCAGCGACAAAATTAATGCCATGCGCACATATACGCCGTTTTGCGCCTGTTCAAAATATGCTGCTCTTGCGTCTGTGTCTACTTGCGTTGCAATTTCGTTTACCCTTGGAAGTGGGTGCAATACCGCCATATCTTTTTTTGCAAGTTTCATTTTATCGGCAGTTAAAATACAGCTGTCTTTTACATTATCATATATACTTACATCGGTAAAGCGCTCTTTTTGTATGCGTGTCATGTACAGTATGTCTATATCGCCAATAACATCTTCCAAGTTTTCGCATTCATAGTATGGTATGTTTTGCAATTTTAAATCCTGTATATATTTATCCGGCATTTTTAGCTGATTTGGGCTTACAAAAACAAAGCTGTTGTTTTTGTACATGCTCAGCGCCGTGCAAAGAGAGTGAACTGTTCTGCCGTATTTTAAATCTCCGCAAAAGCAAATTTTTATACCGCTTAAAGTGTTTTTTCGCTTTAATATTGTTATTAAGTCGGTTAGGGTTTGCGTTGGGTGCAAATGGCCGCCGTCGCCTGCATTAATTACAGGAATGCTCGAGTACATGCTAGCTCGCATGGGTGCGCCCTCGTATGGGTGACGTATGGCACAAATATCGGCGTAGCAAGCTATCATTCGTATTGTGTCGGCAACACTTTCACCCTTGGCAGCGCTGGACGAGTCGGCGCTGGAAAAACCCAAGACACTTCCGCCTAGTCGCAGCATAGCGCTTTCAAAACTAAGGCGTGTTCTTGTACTTGGCTCGTAAAAAAGCGTTGCCAGTATTTTGTTTTTACATATTTCTTTGTAATTGTCAGGATTTTTTGCAATGTCAAAACCAAGTTTTAAAATACTATCGGTTTGGGCCGTAGTAAAATTTATGTTATTTATAAAATGTTGCATAATTACCCCTATTTTTTAGTTGCTTTTGTGCATATACTATATTAAAATTAATGCTATGTTTATATAATAACGCTGTGGCAAAAATAAGTCAATCGCTTAATTTACTTGAATTTAAAAATAGCGCATGATATAATTACTGATTAAGGTGGTGTATATATTGAATACAGACTTCAATTCAATTGCAAAATCGAGAGCAAAATATTATTTGAAAGGCTCGCCTGTTCAATTTGTGTGGGTGGAGCTATTAAAACCCGAAACACAGCAGAGTGTTGCGGTAACATTAACATTTAAAAATATTGCGCCGGCAATGCTGGAGGAGCTAAACATTTTGTTTAGTTGTAAAGATAAAAGCGGCCAAATTGTGGCACAAGATAAATTTAGTTACAAACAGCTGCAAGTAGGTAAAGGGCAATTTTTTGGTGCCGACGATGCCGTTTTTGTAAGCAATATGCCTTTAAGTAATGTAGAGGTTAAAATAGTAAGCGCAGTTTACTCGGGTAAATTACACAATTTAACAAATTGCCAAATAATACCTTTGCCTGCTTTGCGTGATCTTGGCATACAGTCCAAACAAATGCTAGACAATGTGCTAAACATTAATTGGAGCAGATATGTGCCGTGCAATGTGCAAGACGGCTGGGTGTGTACGTGTGGTGCATTTAACTATAACACAGGCGATGCATTAAACGTGTGTGGCGAGTGCGGCATAGAAAAATTAGGCCTGTTTAACAACGCAAAAGCTATACTTAACAGAGAAGCCGGTGCCGAGCAACAAAACGCATATCAACAAAATGCCCAGGGGCAATATTCCGAATTTAACGCATTACAAAACGAAAATATGCAAAGCGATAAACTTGAAACGGTAGATTTTGAAAACTTGCTTTCGCCTGAAGATATTACTTACAGCGGAATGAGTGATGAACTGGAAGCTGAAAGCGCACGTTATACCGACAGTGAGCAATACAAACAAAACAACGTAGAACAAAACTCTAAAAAAAGCAATAAACCATATTTAATGAGCAACGCAACAGCTGATACTATAATTAAATTTACACCGCTTGTAACACTTGGATTGCTTGCAACTTATTTTATTATAATAATAATTATGAACATGTTGCTGTTTTAATATATAACGAAGGGACGCTAGTTAATGCCAAAAAGGAAGCAGAGGCAATACACAAACGAAAGCATACAAAGCCTAAAAGGCGCCGACAGAGTGCGCAAAAGGCCGGGTGTTATATTTGGCTCGGACGGAGTAGAGGGCTGTGCGCACTCAATATTTGAAATACTGTCGAACTCGATAGACGAGGCAAGAGAAGGCTTTGGCAACAAAATATTGATAACTCGCTTTAAAGACGGCAGTGTTGAAATAGAGGACTTTGCAAGAGGTATGCCGGTAGACTACAACACGCTGGAAAATAAATATAATTGGGAATTGCTTTTTTGCGAGATGTATGCCGGGGGCAAGTACACAGCGGGCGAAGACAATTACGAGTACTCGCTTGGGCTTAACGGGCTTGGCCTTTGCGCAACGCAGTATGCCTCAAGGTGGATGACTGCCGACATATATAGGGACGGATACCACTATCACCTTGATTTTGAGCGAGGAGAAAATGTTGGCGGCCTTAAAAAAGATGAAATTACAAAAAAACGCACAGGCAGTGTAATTCGCTGGTTGCCCGACACAGACGTTTTTACCGACATAAACGTGCCTGCCGAGTATTTTGAAGACACAATTAAACGCCAGGCAATAGTTAATGCCGGCGTTACTTTTGTGTTTACAAACCATACAGACCAAGGCAAAAATGTTAAAGAGTTTTACTACGAAAAAGGTATAGAGGACTATGTGAGCGAGATTGCAAACGATGAATCCATCACACCTGTGCAGTATGTGGCATCCTCGGCACAAGGAAAAGACAGAGAGGACAGGCCCGAATACAAGGTAAAAATGAGCGCTGCTTTTTGTTTTTCAAACAGAGCACAAACTTTAGAATACTACCACAATTCGTCGTATTTAGAGCATGGCGGAAGCCCCGAAAAGGCGGTTAAAACTGCTTTTGTAAACCAAATAGACGCATTTTTGCGTGCAAGAAACATGTATAAAAAATCCGAGAGCAAAATAACGTTTTTAGATATTCAGGACTGTTTAATTTATGTATCAAGCTCGTTTAGTACACAAACAAGCTATGAAAATCAAACAAAAAAGGCAATAACAAACAAGTTTATACAGCAGGCGATGACAGAGTTTTTAAAACATAGCCTAGAAGTATATTTTTTAGAAAAACCCGACGAAGCGCAAAAAATAGCCGCACAAGTGCTTGTAAACAAACAAAGCAGAGAAACAGCCGAAAAAGCACGAATAGGCGCTAAAAAAACGCTTACGGCTCAAATAGATATTGCAAACAGAGTGCAAAAATTTGTAGATTGTCGCAGTAAAGATTTATCTATGCGAGAGCTTTATATAGTGGAGGGCGATTCAGCACTGGGCGCTGTAAAAACAAGTAGAGACAGCGAGTATCAGGCAATTATGCCTGTTAGAGGCAAAATATTAAACTGCCTAAAGGCAGACTATGCCCGAATTTTTAAAAGCGATATTATAACAGACCTTATAAAGGTTTTGGGCTGCGGTGTAGAGCTTACCGGCGGCAAAAATAAGAAGGATTTGTCTAACTTTAGCCTAGAAAACTTGAGGTGGAACAAAATTATTATTTGTACCGATGCCGACGTTGACGGCTACCAAATACGCACACTAATTTTAACAATGCTTTACCGCCTTGTGCCATCGCTTATTAACGAGGGTTTTGTTTATATAGCCGAAAGCCCGCTTTACGAAATACAAACAAAAACAAACACATATTTTGCCTATACCGAGGCAGAAAAACAAGAGTTTTTAACTGCAATAGACAAAGAAAAATATACTATTCAGCGCAGTAAAGGCCTTGGAGAAAACGATGCCGATATGATGTGGCTTACAACTATGAACCCTAAAAGCCGTAGATTAATAAAGGTAACGCCTGAGGACGCAATACTTACACAAGAAGTGTTTGATATGCTACTTGGTGACAATTTACAAGGGCGAAAAGACTACATTGCACAGCACGGCAGCGAGTACATGGACGAGCTTGATGTGAGCTGATTTTTTGCAAATGCCTATAAACTTGCAAAAGCAAAAT
>CAYJLZ010000040.1:0-5773 GCA_964371265.1 uncultured Bacteroides sp.
TTTACTTTTGCCTGCAATATTTCAAGTTCTTTAGGCGTAAAATCGGAAATTTTTGCCACTCCAATTTTAATTATAGGTTGCTCTTTTGGGTAGTACATTTTACCATCCATCACACTGTCCATTACAAGTAGCAAATCCATATCAGCGTGGTCTTTATACCAAAATCCCTCACACCCCGCATTTTTGGCTTCTTCTATATATTTTTTTTGTAAAACAAATGTTAAAATAATAATTTTAATTTGGGGATAATATTTTTTTACCTTAGCCGCAACTTTTATTCCGTTTTCTTTGCCTAATGTATGTATATCCATAAGTATTAAGTCAACCGGCTCATACTTTAATTCGTCTACTACCCTGTCTGCATCAAAAAAGGCCTTAGTTATTTTGTACTTTCCCTCGCTGCGCAAAATTGCATACTGCATAAGCGCATGAGAACTGCTCTGGTCGTCAACAATCATAACGTTGTACATGTGTAATATTTTCACTCCTTATAATTTTGCTTTTTTATCATTTTCAATTTTAGTATATAACAATAAAATAGCAATTATATTAGCACTTTAAGTAATTTTACCGACATTGTAACACCGTCATTACACGACATAGTCATTGCACCGCCAGCTTTTTCAATCCGCTGTCGCAAACTGGAAAGCCCTCCGCCCTCTTTAATTTCATATAATTCGTGTGTTACATTATTTTGTATTGTAAAATTAATTGCGCCTTCGCTTTGCAATATATTAACTGATAGTTTTTGAGCACCTGCATGCATATAAGCATTTTTAAGCATTTCATTAATGCACAGCAGTGTTATAATTTTGTTGTGCTCATCACGCGGCATCTCTCCTTTAATCAGTATTTCACAGCCAAGCTTATTTGCAAAAAGCATAACTTGCTCCAGTGTTAAACTTTGCTTATCATTGCTAGATAGCTCTTTAATTGTGCTATTTAAATTTTTCCAGTAATCAACCAGTGTTTTAGCCTCATCTATGTTTTCACCTTCTATAATTGCCTTTTTTGTAAGTGCCAATAGGTTGCCAAAATTATCGTGAAAATTTATCTTCATATTTAAGGCAACACCTATCTCAGCATTATCTTCAATAATATCTGTAAGTTTTTTTAGTCTTTGATGTTGTTGCATTAATTTTTCGCCTACATTTCGCATATCTTCACTTAAATTGTATAGTTGCGTTATATTTGTAGCTTTATACTCGCAATATTCATCGCCGCTGTATATGTGCATTGTTTTTGAAAACTGCCAAATATCACCATTCTTAAGCACAAATGCAGGCTCATTAGATTTAATCACACAATTTTCTTTACTTTGTATCGCATTTATATCATCCCAAAAAGTTTTCGCGTTTTGCAATGCCTTTCCGGTAATTTCCTTGCACAAATTATGCATAATATGGTTTGCAAGTAGTAAATCTGAATGCTTAGTCTTAAACGCTATGCCTGTTGGTAAGTTTTCAAGCGCTTCTTTTATAGAGAAAGTATTAATTTTGTTTTTACTACTTTTATATAAGCTGTATATTGAAAACAATGCAAAACCTACAAACACTAAATTGATTGCAATATGAAAAAAATACGGTATGCTGTTAAATAAAGCAATTTCTCGTGTAAGCGATACGTTATACATAGCTCTGCCTATTTTATTTAATTGTAAAAGTGCTGAAAAATTAACAATACTATAAGCCAACATAAATAATATTACAACAATACGAGATCTTTTGTATTTTTCCACCATATAAGCAACTAGTGCTATAAGCAATAATACAAAGCTAATAATACAAAGTGCAAGTATGTAAGCTTTAGCTGTATCATTTAAAGATAAAAAAGTCAAAACGCATCTCCCTTCGTTGTTTTATAATTTTTTACACTAACTTAACCTAGGTATAACAAGAGAAATATAGTAGCTGTCAAGTTCTTCAAGCAGTTTAATTCCACCTTTTTCAGTGTCATAATATGCACCCGTTAAGTCGTCAAAACACAACTTTATATCACCCGAAATTTGCACAACAAACGTTATATTTTCATCATCAAAATTGTATGTAACATAAACAGTATCAAAATTATATTTCGTGCCTTCTATAATATTTTGATATAAATCAAGGCTTGCCATTGCTGCACCAAGGCTTAAGTTACAACTATCAATTATGTTTATTGCACACGTTTTATCATAAAGTCTAAGTAGTTGAAACGATTCTAAAAAACAGTATCGCATATCTTCTAAGCAAATGTATTTTTCCGTTTGTTCTGTAAAAATAAGGCTTACTTTTCGCTTTATGTATATCGAGGTCATACTTGTTTCAAACAGTAAGCGCCATAATTCATCATGCTTTGTTTTTTTGCTACACTCTATTTCCAGTTTCATTTTTTCGCTCGAAGGCAATATTTCTTTAAGTATAAGGCTGTGCAAATCGTTCAGTTTTCTCAATCTTGCTCTCTCGCTTTTTTGCTCGTTTTCCAGTGTTAAAATGTCTACTTCCTTATATAGTTTATCGTTTAGCTCTTTTAATTTTTTTATCATATCATCAATTTGAAAAACATCACTATTCCATAAAATATATCCACCGGTAATAGGTGTTATGTGCGAAAGTGTACCGGGGCTAAACGATACCTCCCCATCTTTTTTAAGAATTTCAAAATCTGCTTTTGTAATTGGCAGTGTGTTGTCGGACATATAGTAAACTTCGCCTTCGTTGTTTAAAATTTGCGCTCTTATTTTTGTCATTGCAAAACATTCTTTGTGCCTTATATTCGATTGAATAAGTCCGGTTGTTATAAATGATTCAAGTAAAATAATTGCCATTGTACAGCCAAAAACTGTTAAATCCAAGTAATACCCTATTCCGTATGATGGTGTTATAATATATAAAATAGTGTATAAAACCCCTGCCGCTATTACTAAAGCTGGTAAAACCGCCTTTCTTCTTGCTTGCTTTGAAATGCTAAATTTGCGCATAATTATAAATGTTGACATAATTACAATGCTTAATATATAAAAAAACACTATATAATAAACAGGCCCATGGCTGTAATCCTGCCCATGGGCATGAATACTAATATCAATATTAAACGCAAGTCCGTGTAAATCGTTTGCAAGAACTGCCACCATAAGTAAAATTGCAGGTATATACAGCAGTTTCCACTTTTTGCTTGGACGATAATCTTCATTTTCTCCAACATATAATGAAATAAAAAGGAAAAATAGGCATAGCAAAATCATAGGTATGTAATACATATACCATAAAATTCTATCTTCAAAAATAACAAATTCAAATGCAGCCCATTTTATAGTTCGAATAGTGATCCAAAAAATAATGCTTGCCCCAATAAGTAATAAATAATTTCGCACATGTTTTTGCATTATTCTTCTGTAAACGCTAATTACCCAATATGAATAAATACCTATGTAAATGCAAATTGAAAAAGTGAATTGAACTCTATAGAAAAATGAATTTTCCAATAATATTATTTCGTAAAAATTATCAAGAATTAAAGCAAGTATAATTAAACAGGCAAAAACTATGTTTCTTAAAATAGTTTTTTGTGTTATTTTTATTTCCACTCAGCTCAATCCTTTCTAATTTCAATTTTTTGCTTAGCAAAACAATTAGTTGCTTTCTTTATCAAGTCATAAAAATTTTAGATAAACTGTTTTTTTGTATACCGATATTATACAAGTATTGTTAAACAAATTCAACCTTACACTTTGTTAATATTTACATTAAAGCCACACAGCAAAACACTTTACTGCATACTAAGTGTTGCAAATTATTGTCGTTAAATTAACAAAGCTTATAAAAAATTAAAGCCGGCAGTTTTTTACAAAACTATCGACTTTATAATTATTATGCAAAATATTATTTTACAGGCTTTAATCACACACTTTTAATAAACTCTCCACATATATTAGACTTCATAAATTCTATGTATTCTTCGTTGCTTAAATTCATTGCACTAGCCAAAAGTGTTTTAACGTATACCATTTCCGATGTTAGCCCATATATTGAAATTGCATCGCTTCCCATAACGTGCGACATCGACGCATAAAGGCTAACGCCTTCTCGGCTTGGCTCTAATATAAGCTTTATGTCATGCTTTTTACACTTATCAAGTAAAAATAATATTGAACTAGATGTATAATTTTCATCTTCGCTATCTATTTCTACACATGCTGTTGCACTGTGGTAAAGCCCATGAACTACCGCATAAATGTCCATTTCATAATTTATGTACGAGTAATCAAGCCCTACGTACGGCCTAACTTGAAGAACATTATTTATTAGTAAGTTTATATTATTTAAACTTATTGGGTTAAATTTATTTTTGTTTTCCTCTTCTATATAATTTAAAATATCGGTATAATTAGTTATTTTTTTAGCATCCGCACTATCAAAGTCGTCGCTATAATTTTCGCATTGCCGCAAATGGCTTGCTTTATGTAAATAAATATTATTATCGGTATTTCTATATACAACAAAAACGCCCCTGCTAATACCCTTGCAAATAAGCTCTACCGATGTTTTAAAATTAACATTGCCATTTGCGTTTTCATTATTTAGTGGTAAGTTACTGGATACAAGAAACACCGGCACTTTAACAGAAGATAGCAATAGCGCAACTAAACACGAAGTATAAGCTAAATTATCTGTTCCATGTGCAATAATTACGCCTTTATATTGATTATAATTTATGTTTTTTAAAAAAATCAACAAGTCATTCCATTTACTCACCGTTATATTTTCACTCAATACATTAAGCACTGTTTTTTCTTCAAATTCAACATTTGTATACATACTATTTGAATTTTTAAAGTTCTTTAATAAAAGTGCGCTGCTTTTATTTATATCAATATCTCTATTTTCGTTATTGTCATCTCCAAAAGAACAAATTGTGCCACCTGTAAAAATTATTAATATTTTTTTCATAATATATTCCTATTCATTATCATATATAAATCAATTGATTTTATCAAATTTAATAATATGTGTCAATACTATAATAAATTTATTAGTTAAATAGACACACTTATAAAACTATGTTATAATTTATACAAGTTACGACAAAAAAAGGAGGCTACTTATGGTTAATAAAATTGAAAGTATTTTAAACAAAAAAATTGATAATTCTACTAATGCAGAAATTTATTTAGCACTTTTAAAGTTAACAAAGCAAATGGCCTTGCAGCGAAAAGAAAAGGCTAGCGGACGCAAGCTTTATTATTTTTCGGCAGAGTTTTTAATAGGCAAGCTGCTTAGTAATAACCTTATTAACCTTGGAATTTACGACGAAGTAAGCCTTGCACTTGAAAAAAACGGCAAGCTTTTAAGCGAAATAGAAGAAGTTGAACTTGAACCCTCGCTTGGTAACGGTGGGCTTGGCCGCCTTGCTGCTTGTTTTTTAGATAGTATTGCCAATTTAAATTTAAATGGCGATGGAATTGGATTGAATTACCATTTCGGGCTGTTTAAACAAATATTTAAAAACAACATGCAAAACGAAATGCCAAATCCATGGATTGAAAAAGACAGTATTTTAAATGAAACAGACTTTACGTGTAAAGTACAGTTTAAAAACTATACAGTAAATGCAAAAATGTATGACATAGACATTTTAGGTTCGAGTGAAATTCAAAACAAACTGCATTTATTTGACATAACCTCTATTGATGAAAACATTGTAAAAGAGGGTATAGACTTTGACAAAACAGATATTGAAAAAAACTTAACGCTTTTTTTATACCCCGATGACAGCGATAAAGATGGTCATTTAT
>CAYJLZ010000040.1:5783-17534 GCA_964371265.1 uncultured Bacteroides sp.
AGCAATATTTTATGGTAAGTTGCGGCGCACAGCTTATTTTAAAGCAGCTTAGCAATAAGGGGCATAGCTTTAATAAACTTAGCAAATATGTTGCAATACAAATTAACGATACTCATCCATCTATGATTATACCCGAGATGATACGCCTTTTAGTGGAAAAAGGCATGGACATTGACAGCGCTATAAGCGAAGTTTGCAATACTTGTGCATATACAAACCACACTATTTTAGCCGAGGCACTTGAAAAATGGCCACTTGAATATTTGCAAAAAGTTGCGCCGTCTATAATACCAATTATAAAGTACCTCGATAAAAAAGCTCATCAAAAATATAAAAAAGCAGAGCTAAAAATAATAGATAGCAATAAACTTGTGCATATGGCAAGAATGGACATGCACTACTGTTACAGCATTAACGGGGTGGCACATTTACACACAGAAATTTTAAAGGCAGTTGAGCTTGCACCGTTTTACAAAATATATCCGGATAAATTTAATAACAAAACTAACGGCATAACATTTAGAAGGTGGCTTAAACACTGTAACAAACCTCTTGTAAACATGTTACATAAGTACCTTGGTGCACAAGCAAACGATATTTATTTAGGATGTGCCGAAAATTTACAATTGCTGAAAGAGCATGTAAACGACAATAACTTACAAAAAGATATAATTGATATTAAAACGCAAAATAAAATTGCACTAAAAAACTATATTAAAAAATCTCAAGGCATTGATATCGACGAAAATTCGATATTTGATATACAAATAAAACGCTTACACGAATACAAGCGTCAACAAATGAATTTATTGTACCTTATTTATAAGTACAACGAAATAAAAAACGGCAATTTACCTGCAAGGCCCATAACTGCAATTTTTGGGGCAAAGGCGGCGCCCGCATATACCATTGCAAAAGACATAATACACGCTATTTTGTGTTTGCAACAAATCATTTTATCTGATAAAGAAGTATCAAAGCACTTAAAAGTAATAATGATTGAAAATTACAATGTTACAGCGGCCGAAAAATTAATACCTGCGTGCGATGTATCCGAGCAAATATCGCTTGCATCAAAAGAGGCCTCTGGTACGGGCAACATGAAATTTATGTTGAACTCAGCTATTACCCTTGGCACTATGGACGGCGCAAACGTTGAAATTTTTGATAGCGTTGGAAAAGATAATATATACATTTTTGGCAAAAACAGTGATGATGTTATAAAACTTTACAAAGACGATGCATATAGCGCCGTTAATTATTATATAAATGATATTCAAATTAGGCAGTTTATTGATTTCATCATTAGTCCTGATATGTTGCTATGCGGAAACGCAAAAATGCTTTTGCGTTTACACGCCGAACTAATTCAAAAAGATTATTTTATGACACTTTTAGACCTTAAAGAATACATAAAAGTTAAAGAGCAGTGCTTTGAAGATTACGAGAACCGATCCGAGTGGGCAAAAAAGATGATTATGAACACCGCAATGGCAGGTTTTTTCTCGTCTGATAGGACAATTAGGCAATACAACGAAGATATTTGGAAAGTTTAAGTATTTAGTAATAAAACAAACCGCCACGAAATGTGGCGGTTTGTTTTATTATTATGGTTATTAAAAATTTAAACTTGCAAATATACATTTTACTGTTTGCATATAATTTTTATAATATAAATCTTTGCTGTCGCTTCTAAATTCAACTGTATTTAATGTATTTTGTTTTTTTCGCATGCTTAGTGTAAATGTTGTATTCATAAATGGTTCACTTTCCACTGAAATATCACCATCCAATAAATTTGCAAGCATTTTTGACACATACATACCCATTCTCGTAGTGGTTACACCTGTGTTCCTCAAGTTCTCATTTGTATAATAACAATCAAATACATGCGGCAAAAAACTCTTTGATATTCCTTTTCCATTATCGCAAACAGATATTTTAACAATTGAACCTTCCAATTCCAGTTTAACTATGATTCTTCCGTTTTCGTTTGGTAAATATTTTATTGAATTAGAAATTAAGTTTAATAAAATTCTATCTATAATGCTTTCGTCTGTATCTACTAAAAATATGTCCGGAACATTGCAAACAAATTCAAGGCTTGCTCCACGTGTTTTTACATATCTTTCAACTGTGTCCAAATTTCTTTTTATTGTTTCAGTTAAATCGTGTGTTAAAATGTTTAAAGAATACTTGTCCTTCATCAATCTGTCGGCATCTATAAAATTATTGGCAACGCATAAAGTTCTGTACACATTAGTTTTTGCTACATCAATCAGCTCACATAAATCGTTCTCATTCAAGTCATTTTTATTATCAGTAATTTTTGTCTCTATTAAGTCAATGCAATTTAACGTTATTCCAAGATACGATTTTAATTCAATTGATAAAGCTGATAGACTCTCCATATCGTCGCTAAACATAGTTTAACCTTCACCCATTTCATGCATTCACAGTATGTCATATTTTAAAATCTGAACTACTGTAGTTAAAAATATACCGTTAGACACTGATGCCTTTCCGTTTTTGTTTAAACGAACTAAAACCTTTTCCATTTCATAGGTTCTATTTTTTAATGCAGCCTTAATTGCACTTGAAATAGCATTTTCCACACTTTTGCTTTCACTTTTATACAGTTCGGCTATTGCTATGTAGTTCTCAGTAAGCGTTGCCCTTTCGCTTTTTAATTTTAACAACATACATAGCATTTTTTGAGTGTATTCATAGCCAATTAAATTTGTTGAAAACCCCAAATCAATTAAATAATCAGCAATAGTTTTGTTTATAAAAACTTCATTCTCTACGCTCAACATGTTATCTTCTTTTAAAAGATATGTATTGCTACTACTATTATGAGCATCATTAACAATACTCAATATTCTTTTTATCAATACTTGCGTAGCAATGGGCTTTACCATGAAGTAATCGGCACCTTTTTCAATCATCATCTTTTCTATGTTGTCTTGCCCACTTGCGCTTAATGTTACTACCCTAGGTATTTTGTTTATCTTTCCGCTATTTATGTATTCTAGTACTCCAATACCGTCAATTATCGGCAGCGATACATCAAGTAGCAAAAGATCAGGCAAAGTTTGTTCTATTTTCTTTATTGCATTTTCACCATCGTGTGCAATACCGCAGCACACAATATCTTCACTCGTTTTTAATTGGTTGGTACACACATAGCAAAAATCTATGTTATCATCAACTATTAAAACTCTTATTTTTTCATTTGTCACATTCTATTACCTTTTGAATTGTACAACGGCTTTTTAGTAAACTTTTAACTAACTACATCGTCTATAAATAAACACCGCACGCCTAAATCTTCCAATACATCTTTCACATGTATTGGATACACACAATTTTTGTGCATTATTTTTATTAACTTAAGCGCAAGTTTTTGTTTACAAATAACATTAATTCTAGTTTCTGAAAGCACTCTGCTTTCCGCACATTCTATTACTTCAATGTAATAGCTGCTTTTAAACTTTTTGTCATACTTAATGCCGTACGTTAATTGTTTATTTCTCCCACACTGTGCATACATTTGCAAAAGTATTTCACTTTTTAAATCATTTTCATCCATATATACTTCCACCTTTACAAAAAGCATTTATTCTACATCTATTGTAAAAGCACAGCATAAAAAGCGCAAGTAAGAATAAGTAAGTATTTCCAAGAATTTCCTAAATATTTGCATTTAAATTGTTATAATTAACATATATTTGTATGAAAATTTGTTTATAACTACTAATAATTGTAAATTTTGCATACAAATGTAAAATAAATTTTGTTTGCTTTTTTAAGATTCTGTAACCCAGAATTTCATATATAAAAATAAAAATTCAAACTTATAGTATCGTTTTAACTAATAAAGTAATGCTATTTTTGTTTAAAATGTCATATGCAGTATTAATTAAAACAACAATGTCACAAAACATATATTAACTAAGCAATATATTATTTTATACTTCGACTTTTAACTTATAAATGGCATATAAGTTAACTAATATGCCATTTATAAAACCGTTACAAAAAAAGATAAATCAAAACTTAATAGTTATTCTTTTGTGAAATAATTGTTTTTAATTTAATTCACAAACTGCTTTTTTAATATTTAAAATTTCTTTTGGAGAAACGCTAAGATGTTGCACACCGTACTGTATTAAAGTTTTAATCGCATTTACATCACTTGCAAGGTCTCCACAAACGCTAACGGCTACATTATTATTTAAAGCAGCTTTTACCGCCATATCTACCATTTTAAGCACAGCCGGGTGATATGGGTTATAAAAACGCTCTACCGATGAATTTTGCCTGTCTGCAACAAGTGTATACTGTGTTAAGTCGTTTGTTCCTATACTGAAAAAGTCAACCTCTTTTGCTAGCTCATCGGCAATCATAACAGCAGCAGGTGTTTCAATC
This sequence comes from uncultured Bacteroides sp., assembly GCA_964371265.1. Classification (GTDB taxonomy): domain Bacteria; phylum Bacillota; class Clostridia; order Oscillospirales; family Ruminococcaceae; genus Ruthenibacterium. Next base: position 10,215 of record CAYJLZ010000040.1, read on the forward strand.
ATTATGCCTAACGGCACTTTTTTAAATGGTATTTTTGCTACTTTCAACTCTTTCATAATATCTTTAAGTATATCTTTGGTTTTGTTAACTTCCCACACAGAGCAAATCATAGGTAGCATAATGCTTATATTACCATATGCAGATGCTCGAAGTACGGCTCTTAAATGAGTTTTTAGCAAGTCTTCCCGCTCAAAAAAAGCTCTCATTCCACGATATCCCAAAGCCGGATTTACCTCTTTATAAGGCAAAATATAATTTAATTTTTTGTCATCACCTATGTCGGGTATTCTTATAACAACGTTTTTGTTATCCATCAACTCGACTGCTTTTTTGTAAACCTCAAATTGCGCTTGTTCTTCAGGCATATTGTTCTCATCAAGGTACAAAAATTCGCTTCTAAAAAGGCCTATTCCCTCGGCACCGTTTTCTATTGCAAGCAGTACATCTTCAACGCCTGAAACATTGGCACAAACTTGAACTTTAACTCCCGATTTTGTAACAGCTACTTTTTCAATATATTCTTTTAAACTGTTTTTATTTTCTTTTTCAAGCTTAATTAACTTGTCGGCACGCATTATATGGTTGTCATCGGGCTCGAGAATAAAAGTGCCATCGTAAGTATTAACAAGTGCGTGCATGCCACTAACACCTGTTGATACCGGCACATTAACTAACGAGGGTATGGCCATTGTACGCGCTAAAATTGCCGTATGCGAATGTATGCTGCCCTTTCTCATTACAAAGGCTATAACATTCGACTTATCAAGTTGAACGGCATCTTTCGGTGTTAAGTTGTCGGCAACAATAATGCATGGTTGTTGTGGTTTTTCTTCTTCGCTCTCGTTATTTATAAGCAAATCTATAATAATATTCGATGCATCAGTTAAATCTTGTATACGTTCCTTAAAATAAGGATCTTGTATTTGTTCAAACTCTTTGCTGTAAATTCGGCTTGTTCTCTCAATAGCATATTCTGCATTTGCCTTTTCCGTCTCAATAATATGCAAAATTTTCTCTATGTACTCTTCATCTTCCAACATCATTTTGTGTGCTTTAAAAATCATGGCCTCATTTTCGCTCATGTCTTGCAAGGTTTTGTTATATAATGTTTCCAGCATATCTATTGCAGTTTTGTGCGCACTAAAAAAACGTTGTTTTTCTTGCGCAATGTTATTTACAATAGTTTTTTCAATAAAATGTTCGTACTTTTTTAATTCGTACACTTTTCCTATTGCAATACCGTCGCATGCAACTTTTCCGTTATACTTCCTCAACAAAATCACCTCACCGCACAAATTTTTTACAACTTAAATTATAGCTCTTAAATTTAAGTCTATTATACAACAGTATAACACTAAATATCAACAAAAATTAAAAATTTAACACATTTTATGCTTATATTCTCAATTTACCTCAATATGTACATAAAAAGTAAATTTTATATATGTATTTCGTACATATACGTGTTCAAATAATCAACATTAGTATTTTACAAAATTGTAAATGATAAATTTTAATAGCTTTTGTCGAATGTAAATAATTTTTATTAAGTTTAATTTATGCAAAAGTGCTAACAAACTTAAAATGCCCGGTGAAGGCAATCAAATTGTAACTTGCCGGCACCGGGCAACTAATTGCACCGCTTATGCAAAAACCGCTATAGCGCATTTTTTTATCAGTGATTTTTATTTTACTTATTATTCAACTGTACAATATTTAATTTTATAACATCTAAATTTTTATTATTATTTGTTTTCGAAACTGTATTATTTAATTTATGTTATAACACAAATAATAATGCACAAAAACAACAATAATTTTTATTGCTACTTTTTATTTTCTTAAATCTATTTCGTAAAGAGCTTTAATGTTTTCAATCGGCGTATCGTTTTGAATATAATGTGCCGACGTCATTATATACCCTCCACCTTTACCAAGTATTGCAATTGCTTTTTTTACTGCATCTCGCACATCCTGCGGCGTTCCTTTTGGCAATGTGTGCTGTATGCAAATTCCGCCGTGGAACATCAAGTATTCGCCGTGTTCTTCTTTAATTTCTTCAAAGTCCATATTTGCCGCTAGTGGTTGCAATGGGTTCAAAATGTCTATTGGTAAATCGCTTAATTTTTTAATAACTTGCCTAACAGAGCCACAAGAGTGATAAATAATAGGCTTATTGTAGCTTTTAATTACTTTATTCATTCTTCTGTGGTAAGGAAAAATAAATTCTTCAAGCATATCCTGTGACATTAAAAGTGTGCTTTGCATAGCTATATCGTCATATGTGTAAACTATATCTATTAAATCTCCTGCGTGTTTCATTGCAAGCTCAAAATAATCGCACCAAAAAGTGCATATTTTGTCCATAATAAAGTGGGCAATTTCAGGATCACAAACCATGTCTATCATAAACTGTTCGTAGCCTCTAAGTGCCCATGCAAATTCAAACAAACCACCCATGTAAAGTTTAATCATGCGTTTTTTGTGCCTATCACCTATTTTTGATGCATAACCTTCCCAGTCGTAATCGTTTGGATTTGGCCAGTACTCATAGCTTGCAAAATCATCAACGTCTTCAACGTATCCAAGCGGGCTTGACGCATATTCCTCATATGTACAAAATTCATTTACAACTTTTTTACGGTGCACTCCCATTTTATCAAAATATGTGCCGTCGCTCATCACCCTTTGCTCTCCCATTTCATCGGGAGAGATGAACTGCATATCAACCTCAAAGTGATCTAATATTTCGTCTTCGCTATTAAAATTAAAGTGCTTTAAAAGCTTTTCAATTACCTCATCAACTGCCCAAAAATCCACGGGGCATCTATCGGGTATCTGTTTATTTAAAACAGCCAAAACTCTTTCTCTCGAAGTCATATTTTTTCTCCTATTTTAAAAGTTAAACAATAGCATGTACGTTACATTAATTATTACCGAGTGTTTTCTTTAAAAAAATTTCTTCAAGCGGCCACGTTTGCATATTATTGTACATATTTTGCCATTGAAGAATTTCATAATTACAACTAACTGCAAAAATTTCAAGTAAATGTTCGATTTCCCTGTCAGTTTTACTTTCGCAAAGTTTATTTACCATTTCAATTTCATTTTTACACTTTTGCACATATGGCTCCAATGTATAAAACTCTATCCACTTATAATATTTATTTTCTTTGGGTAATTTGCATTGCGGTAAAAGATGTTTACCAAAATACATATAAAGTATATTGCATGGAAATAGCGACATCATACATGCGGCAAGATCTCCCTCGTGCGAGCGTGCAATTTGATGTGAAGTGTACGAGCGTTTTCCTTCAGCCATAATGGTGTTTTCAAGTTCCTGCACCGATATGCCAAGCTCTACTGCCCAAAACTCTCTATTATAAGCAAGCGTACCCTCCATTGTCGACGACAGTATTTTATACCACTCTTGCATTTCGTCAAATCCTCGAGCCTTAGAAAAACCTATTGACCAGCATTTTGTATACTCCATTAAGTACTGATAATTTTGCCTTATTTGAAATTTAAATTTTTCCTCGCTCATTGTACCATTTAGTATATGCTGCATTTGGTCGCATTTTTCAATTACTTCACACGTTTTTTCTATTACATGTTCAAGGTACTTATCAAAAAAAGCCATTTATGCTCACCTCGTTGCAATTTTATGTTTTATCAGCATCTATAAGTTTTTTAAGGGCATTACACGTCATTTTAATTGTGTTTTCTGTCATCGAGCCATACGCCATAACAGCACCACAACGAACGCTTCTTACGCTGGACACAATAAACAATGCGGCAGCCTCCATTTCGCTTGCCATTACATTGCTTTTCTTCCATGCTTCCCACCTGTAATTAAGCTTGTATCCAACAGGCATACTGTCAGGGTCGTGTTGCCCATAAAACGAGTCCTTACTCTGAGCAATTCCCTCGGCAAAGTTAAGGTTCATCTCTTTTGCCGACTGTGCAAGTGCCTGCACAATATGCCTATCGGCAATTGCGGGGTACTCTATTGGAACATAATGCGTACCTGTGCCCTCGTCCCTTACAGCACCTGTAATAATAACGCCCTCAAGTGCTTCGTTATAGCTTGCCTCGCATACTCTGCCGCATGTGCCAATGCGAATAAACGTGTGTGCTCCACAGTGTATAAGCTCCTCCAGTGCAATTGCTGCAGAGGGACCGCCCATACCTGTACTGGTTACCGATACCTTTGTACCGTTTAAATAGCCTGTCCATGTTTTATGTTCACGATTGTGTGCAACAAGTTTTGCATTATCAAAATGTTTTGCTATTAAATCGGTTCTAAATGGGTCACCCGGAAGTAAAACGTATTCTCCTACATCGTTTGAATCACACGCTATATGATATTGTTTACCCTCATTATTTAAAACATCTTTACTTTTAACACTCATTATATATCTCCTTTGCTAGGTTGTTTTTTTGATATAACAACCTTAAATATTACTGAAAAAACAAGGCAAATTACTGCCATTGAAAGTGCATAAACATAAGCTAAATTAACGCCACCGTGTGTAACAACACTACCTGTTATAAGCGGTGTAACGCCGTCGGACGAGGCAGCAACAACCGCAATTATTGCGCCTGCAAGCGCTGCATTTTGCGGGTTAAGCCCGGTAGATAACGAAACAAGAACACTAAAAAGCACACCTACAAAAACACCCGTTATAAATATGCTGGCAAAAAGAAGCGTCACGTTTTGAGTGAAGATTGAAACTGTAAGCGTTATGCAAACTACAAATAGGTTTGCAATAAGTGCATTTATTGGTTTTACACGAGTTAATATTTTTACAAATGTAAACGAGCCAACCATACTGCCTACATTAAATACAGTAAGTAAGGTTACGGCAGTTGCCGAGGGTATACCAAGGCTCTCGGCATATGTTGCTGTATACAGGTTAATTGTATTTAAAACAGCACAGTACGAAAAACAAACCATAGCCAAAACTGCAATGCCAATAAACTTTAATTTTTTACTAATTTGTATCGCATGTCCCGATTCCTCTAAAAGCTGCGCCGACTCTTCTACTGATGGAATTTTAGCAAAAGGTAACAATATAAGCATTACACCGGCAATAGCAGCTATAAAAAGATACGGATAATAAAACGGTAAATTTAGCGCAATGGCAAACCCCATTAAAAGTGGTGGCAAAAAACAACCTGCACCAAACAGAGCTTGCCCGGCACTTAACGCACTAGAATAATGGTTTGGAAAAGACACACTTAATATAACAGGGCAACAGGCATCTTGGCTGCCCATTCCAATACCTCCAAGAGCGCTTAGCACAAGGCCTACATAGTAGTTTGTATTAAGAGGTAGTCCTATTAAAAAAATCATAAGCAAAAGCGTGCCAACGCCAAATACAAGTTTTGCACCAAGTTTTTTTGTTAAATAACCTGTTATAAAAACAGTTAACATTCTTCCAAATGCAAATGCCGATCCCAGTGCTGCAACTGCTGCTATACTTACATTATACGTTTGTGTAAGCTGTGTTAAACTTGTGCCTACAACCAAACATGCAGCACCCGTAAGCAAATATAAGGCAAACGCCTCAAACGCTACTATTTTTGATGTTTTTATCATATTTTAACCGCCTGCATAATTGCATTCACGCTCTCGTCCATATCTATAATATTGCCGCTTAAATTAAGCTGTTTGCAAAGAGAGCTAACATAGGGCTGTTTAACCATTGCTTCTTCAAGTGCCTCAAAGTTCCAAAAAATATCCTTAGCTAAGCCTGTTTTAACTATTTTTTTATTTGCCATTACAATTATTCTGTCAAAGTTTTTTGCAACAAATTCCATATCATGTGAAATTGTGATTATAGTCTTATTATCTTTTTGCAGCGTTTTCAGCATTTCTCCAAGGCAAATATTGCCTTTTAAATCTTGCCCTGCCGTCGGTTCGTCAAAGATCATTACATCCGAATCCATAGCAATTATTGCCGCTATTGTAACAAATTTGCGAACACTCAGCGGCAAATTATACGGGTTTTCTTCCTTTTCTGCCGTTAAGTTTGTAAGCGACAGTGCATAATCTACTTTATCGTTAATTTCTTTTTCCGATAGGCCTGCTTTTTTAGGGCCAAATGCAACCTCAGAGTACACGCTCGAGTGAAAAATTTGATCATCCGGATTTTGAAACACATAACCTACGGTACGTGAAACTTGGGCAGTTGTGTAATCTTTTGTGTTCATGTCACCTATAAAAACATCACCACTTGTGGGCACAAGCAATTTGTTAAGCATTTTTACAGTAGTTGTTTTTCCTGCGCCGTTTTGCCCTATAATAGCAACATTTTCGCCCTTTTCTATTTGCATGTTAATATTGTCCACTGCAAGGTATCCGCCGGGATATTCAAAACTTACGTCCTTTACATTTATATAAGACATTTAATTACCTCCGCCTTGTATTTTAGCTTTTAACAACTCTACCGCTTGTTTTTCAGTTGTGGGAATGTACGGCAAGCTTAAGCCAGCGCTTACAAGCTTGTTGCACAATATTGCCATTTGAGGAAGCTGAACACCCTTTTCCATAAGCGACATGTCTGTTAGCACTTCTTGCGCACTGCCAGATTTTATAAGTTCCCCATCGTTTAAAACAAGTACTTCATCGGCAAACTCGGCAATTAAATCAATTTTATGCTCTACTAAAATAATGGTTTTCTTCTCTTGCTTTAAATTTTCAATTATTTTAAAAACATTCTCGGTGCTCTCCGGGTCAAGCTGGCTTGTGGGCTCGTCGATAACAAGTATGTCAGGCTTTAAAACTATTATCGATGCAAGTGCCATTCTCTGTTGCTGCCCACCGCTTAATGCAAATGGATGTTTTAAAGCAAGTTTTGTGATGTCGGTTTTATCCATTACATCAACTACTCTGTCTTCAATTTCATTTGTAGGTACACCAAAATTTTCAAGCCCGTAAGCTATTTCTTCAAATACGGTGTCTTTTACGCCGCTTATTTGTGTAAACGGATTTTGAAAAACATATCCTATACGCAGCGATAACTCTCCCGAGGTGTACTCGATAGTCGGTTTTGAGTCCACTAAAACCTCGCCTTTTAATTCTCCCTTATAAAAAGACGGCGCAAATCCACGAAGCAACGCACACAGCGTTGTCTTTCCGCTACCGTTTTCACCTACAATTCCGTAAAATTTTCCCTCTTCGAACTGATAGCTGATATTTTTTATTGCACTGCGATTAGCAAGCGGATATGTATATGTTACATTCTTAAGTTCTATTACAACACCCATAAAGCTACCCTCCCTGCTACAACTGCAACTGTTATAATAATTGCAATT
>CAYJLZ010000041.1:0-16441 GCA_964371265.1 uncultured Bacteroides sp.
CAATCTTACCTCCTTTTGTTATTTTTGATTTATTTAATATAGCAAAATTAACATAATTTATAAAAAGTAAAACTACAACTATCACATATTGATAGTTGTAGTTTTTTTATTTGCCCACAGTTGGGTATTACCTGTAGTTTTTTATTTTGGAATATTTTATTTTAACCAATAGCATAAATTCATAGATACCTATTGACTTTTAAGCGTATTAGTGATATAGTTAATTGCAACAGTAATGAACCACTTAACAAAAACATGAAAGGAGTGATATAATGCATCTTAACTTTAACGATTATGAATTAATTTATATTCAAATAGCAAAAATGATTGAAGACGATATTTTACGAGGCATTTACAATGTTGACGAACAAGTGCCAAGCACAAACGAGATGAGTAAAATTTTGCACATAAACCCTGCAACTGCCGCTAAGGGAATTAACATGCTAGTAGATGAGAATATTTTGTACAAGAAGAGGGGAATAGGTATGTTTGTTTCTCAAAACAGCAAGGAGATTATAACACAAAAACGCAAGGATGCATTTCGCAAAACTTTTATATCAGACATGCTTAAAGAAGCAAAAACATTAAATATATCTAAACAAGAAATTATTGAAATGATAGATAAAAATGACAAAGGAGAAAAATAATGGAAAATACATTACAAGCAAAAAATGTAGTTAAAAGTTACAACAAAAACGAAGTTTTACACGGTGTTAGTGTTGATATAAAGCCTGGACATATATATGGCTTGCTTGGCAGAAACGGAGCAGGAAAAACAACTCTTTTGAGCATACTTACAGCGCAAAACAGCTTTGATAGTGGAAATATAACGTATAACGATATGGATGTTTGGGAAAATGAACAGGCACTGAAATCACTTTGTTTTTCAAGAGAACTTTCGTCTACACTTATATCAGGGCAAAACACATTAAAAGTTAAAGAATATTTTAGATGTGCATCAATATTTTACCCTTATTGGGACAAAGAATATGCAAATAAACTATGCAGCTTGTTCAACCTTGACATTAAAAAGAAAGTACACAAACTTTCTAAAGGTATGATGAGCATGGTTACGATAATAATTGCGCTTGCAAGTCGTGCACCTATTACATTTTTAGATGAGCCTGTTGCAGGCCTTGATGTTGTGGCAAGAGAAATGTTTTATGATTTGCTGCTTAAAGATTACACAGAAACTAAAAGAACTTTTGTAGTTAGTACACATATTATTGAAGAGGCTGCGAACGCACTTGAAAAAATTATAATTATAGACGACGGCAATATAATAGTTGATGAAAATACGGAAGATTTATTATCGAAATATTGTTATATATCTGGCAAAGATGAGGATATAGATGCAATAGGTAAAAACTTTGAAATTATAAGTGAAGAAGTGTTAGGGCGTAGCAAAAGAGTTTTTGTAAAGCAGAGCTTACAGCGAGTTAAAGCAGTATCAGAAAATTTAGACGTTGACATTCAAGGTGCATCATTACAAAGGATATTTGCACACCTTACAGGAGGAGCAAAGGAGGTTATTCTGTGATCAACTCACTTAGATATCAAATTAAATATGTGATGCAAATTTATTTGGGAATGTTTGTAGGCCTTGCGGTATATGGACTGTTTATGTTTATTTTAAGTGGCGGTAATTCAATTATTTCAATATACGGGGCATCTGTTGCAGTTTTTGTACTAGCACCAATTGTTACTGTGCAGTCGATATCGAGTTTATACTTTTCCCTTGCACTTTCGGCTGGGGCAACACGAAAAAATTATAACAATGCGCTGCAAATAAGCAAATTAATTATCAGTTTGTTTCAAGCGTTTTGTATATTCCTGCTTGCTTTTTTTTCTTATCGTGGAGAATTAGTCCTATTTAATTTTAGCATTCTTCTTTTTGGTGTTTTTTATGTGCTGGTATCAATTGGAGAGTTATTGGGTATTTTAGCAATACGATTTGGCAAAGTAATTTCGGTAATAAGTGCGTTTTTAATAATATTTATAACTGTTGTTATGGGAATGTCAATAGGTTTTTTAACTGCTCGTAACGGTGAAAATTTTGTAGGTAATTTATTACTTTCTTTGTTCCTAGGCAAATTTTCAATAGCACTAATACTATCTAGCCTAGCATTTGTTGCTGTTGGAATTTTAATTTCAGTAATTAGCAAAAGTTTATCTACTAAAGTTTCGCTTAAAAATTAACGAGAAGTATTGGTTAAAATGCTTGTTTAACTAAACAAACTTATCAAGAAAGGAAGAATCATGTTTAAAAATATAACAAAAGAATTGAAATTTTGCTATACAGATTTGTTGCAAATGCTTTTTTTACCTATTGGTGCATGGATTTTTGGAGAAATTATAACAGCTGTTATTATCGTGGCATCAAATGAAGATAGCTACTTTACCGTAGGTGGTATAGTTGCGCTTTCGTTAACGGGAATTGTGCTGTTAATTTTACCCACAATGCAAATACTTATTAATTTTTCTCTTTGTGTTTCCATGGCTAGAACGAGAAAACAGTATTTAATTGGAATTAGTTTAACAATAATGCTCGAAGCAATAGCTATGATTATAGTAGCGCTTATTATGTCAAATTTATCTTATATTATAAAGGCTGTTTTTTATAGCAATTTACCTGTTGAAGAGCAATTTAGCGGTATTATATCTATGCAACTGGCACTTAATTATATTTGGTTGCTCGCTGTTGTTCCTATTGCTGTTACTACAGTGGGCCTTGCGGTAAGTGCATTATTTAAAAGGTATTCCAGCAAGGTGCTGTGGGTTATCTGGGCTATATATATGGTTTTAGTGCTATCGTTGTCCTCAAATCTTGAAAGAATATTTAATATACCTATTATAAATACAATTATAAGCACAGTGTTTTCTTTACCACCTGCAATACCCATAACTATTGCAATTGCAATTTGGCTAATAGTTTTGTTTTTTAGTGTTAAATCTTTGCTTAAGGCTTCTGTTTAAAATTTGTTTATTGATAATAAGTAAAGTTTATTGTGTCTTACAAATAAATTAATATAAAGCAATACAAAAGTTTTGGCTGTGGCATTTTTTTGCCACAGCCTTTTTACTTATTTAATTTTAAAAATCATTTTAAGGATACCGGACAGAATTTTTGGACTTTTCCATATAATAATTTGCATCACAACATCCCCGCTTTCGTTTAGTATGTAAACAATTACCGTATTAATTGGCAATTGCCTTTAAATTATAATACGCAAAATATAAAAAAATGTGCATTTATAATTTAAAGTTGTATTATAAAAAAATATTTACAATATAACACAAATTAATTATGAAAAAGTGGTGTAAGCCTTGCGAAATATTGTAAAATGATGTAAAATAATACAGATAATATAGTTTAAATTTATTTTTATATCAATAAAAATAAAATATTTGATTTATAAGCACACACAGTGGGCATAATGAATTTAGACAGAGTGGTGAGGCCGAATTTGGTAAATACATTAATTAATTTTTTGCAAAAGTACAGAAAACAGGTTTTAATTGTTTTCGATATAATAACGGTTACGATAGCATATTTGGGACCGTGGATATTAATACAGGGGCGTACAAGCTATAACGAGCATCATAGTTTACTTATAGCTAGTTGCTTTTTCTTTGTGTGCTGCTACGAAATTGTGTACGGCTTTATGGGTATGTACGACAGTTTGTGGAGATATGCTGAAATTGTAGAATTTTTTCGCCTGTGTGTAGCATCTTTTATTTCGGTAGCTGTATTTGTTACGGTAACACTTGTTCTTTTTAGCGCCGAGAGAAGAGTTCCGATTTCGGTGTATTTTTTAAGTGCTATATTTGCATCGTTTTTTACCATGTTTACACGACTAACTTACCGAATGTACCGAAATACAAAAATTAGTTCAGCTAGGAGTACCAGAAGGCGTGTGCTATTGATTGGTGCAGGTGATGCAGCCAGTACTTTGCTACATGAAATGTTTAAAAATCCCTCGCCCGAAATGAATGTTATTTGTTGTGTGGACGATGCGCCCGAAAAGCTTGGAAGAGTTATAATGGGTGTTGAAATAATGGGAAGCACAAAAGACATACCTGAACTTGTTGAACAGTGTGAAATAGAAACACTTTTACTTGCCATACCAAGTGTTTCGGATGAAGATAAAAGGCGCATATTGAGTATATGCAATAAAACAAAATGCAACATACAAATTTTGCCCGATATAGTAAAATTGATAGCTGAGGGCAAAGATTATTTGTCGCGAGTGCGTGATGTTAGGGTAGAGGATGTTCTGGGAAGGCCTGAAATTGAAATTTCCATAGAGAGCAAAAAAATGATTGAGGGCAAAGTGGTTATGGTAACCGGTGGCGGGGGCTCTATAGGTTCGGGGCTATGTAAGCAAATTGCACAACAGCGTCCAAAACAATTAATTATAGTGGACATTTACGAGAACAGCGCATATGCAGTGCAACAAGAACTTTTGAGGGAATTTAAAGATAATTTTAAGTTATCGGTTTATATTGCCTCAGTTCGCGATAGCAAAAAAATGGACGATTTGTTTAATAAATTAAAGCCGCAAATAATATTTCATGCAGCGGCACATAAACATGTGCCATTAATGGAAGACTCTCCAGAAGAAGCTGTTAAAAATAATATTTTTGGAACCTATAATACTGCTGTTGCGGCCGATAAATACGGCGCCGAGCGCTTTGTTTTAATTTCGACAGACAAAGCAGTTAACCCTACAAATGTTATGGGTGCAACCAAGCGTGTGTGCGAAATGATTGTACAGGCAATGGCACAAAAAAGCAGTACAAAATTTTCTGCTGTAAGGTTTGGCAATGTTTTAGGTTCTAACGGATCGGTGCTGCCGCTGTTTAAAGAACAAATTGAAACAGGGGGGCCATTAACTGTTACCCATCCTGAAATTGTTCGATATTTTATGACAATTCAAGAGGCTGTTAGCCTTGTTTTAAACGCTGCGGCAATGGGCGGGCACGGTAATATTTATGTTTTAGACATGGGTAATCCCGTGCGCATACTTGATCTTGCAGAAAATTTAATAAAGTTATCTGGGTTTATACCATATCGTGATATTGAAATTAAATTTACAGGTTTGCGTCCGGGCGAAAAACTATTTGAAGAATTGCTTATGGACGAAGAGGGACTTAGCAAAACACCGAATAGAAAAATATTTATTGGAACTCCGCTAGAACTAAATAAAAATACATTTTTTGTTCATTTAAAAACGCTTAAGGAAATTGCATATTCAAACAATAGCGACAACTTGGTACAAGCACTTATTGATTTGGTGCCAACTTTTAACCACAATGCAAGCGAATGAATATAGTTGTTTTGTAGGTGACTTAATTTAATTTTTTTTCATTTATATAAGAAAGGAGCCGCAATATTAATGTATAAAAAACACATAAAGAGATTAATTGATTTTACACTGTCGCTTATTGCGGTTGTTTTGCTTTTTGCAGTATTTATTATTATTGGAATACTTATAAAGTTAGACTCTAAAGGACCTGTGTTTTTTTGCCAAAAGCGAGTGGGTAAAAATAAAAAACATTTTGATATATTGAAATTTAGAACGATGTATAAAGATACACCAAAAGATGTACCTACGCACTTGTTAAAGGATGCAAATTCTCAAATAACAAAAATAGGTAAGTTTTTGCGCAAAACAAGTCTTGATGAATTACCGCAGATATTTAATATACTTATTGGTCAAATGAGCATTGTAGGGCCAAGGCCGGCACTTTATAATCAATACGACCTAATAAATAAAAGAGACGAATTTAAAGTAAATGAGCTTGTTCCCGGATTAACAGGATATGCCCAAATTAACGGCAGAGATGAGTTGCCTATTGATGTTAAGGCAAATTATGATGCACATTATGCAAAAAACATAAGTTTTTTGCTAGACTTAAAAATATTTTTTAAAACTATTACAAATGTGCTTTTTAGCAAAGGTGTTAAAGAGGGTGGAACAAACGGATTGTAATTTTAGTTAAATACTTTTAGCATATATTTTTTATTTGTAAATTTTTTACCATTGAACAGATGCAAATTTTTCTGCGTTAAATAAAAATCTTGCTTTTTATTTATGCAAATATAATTTACTAAGTAGGTGTTTTATTTGACATATGAACAAGCGGTTGAGTGGGTTAATGCTTTGCCAAGATTAGCCGAAAACCCGGGAGTTTACAATACAAAACAACTGCTTAAAACTTTAAATAACCCCGATGAAAAATTGAAATTTATACATGTTGCCGGTACAAATGGCAAGGGCAGCACAACAATGATGATTTCGTCTATACTGCGATGTGCCGGATATAAAGTAGGAACGACAATAAGCCCTTATGTGCTTGATTTTACAGAGCGATTTTTAATTAACTGCAATATGGTTTGTAAAGAAAAAATTGCAAAAGCACTTACAAAAGTAAGACAAGCTGCTATGTTACAGGGAGATATTGTTGCCTTCGATGCTGTAACTGCAGCCGCTATTTTAATTTTTTACGAGGAAAAATGTGATATCGTTTGTTTAGAAACAGGCCTTGGAGGAAGACTGGACTCAACAAATGCCGTGCAAAACACGCTTGTTGCATGCATTACTGCAATAGGTAAAGATCACACCGAGCTTCTTGGCGATACAATTGAAAAAATTGCCCGTGAAAAATGTGGAATTATAAAAAACAATTGTGAGGTAGTATCGTACCCGTTACAAAACGAAAAGGCAATGCATATTATTGAAAGATATTGCAACGAACAATCTTGTGTATTAAATGTTCCCAATATTGATAGTATTGAAATTTTGAACAGCAAAAATGATGCAAAGTATAAAAACTTTGAACAATTATTGTTGTATGAAAACTTAAAAATTAATTTGCCACTATGTGGAATTCACCAAGTTTATAATGCGACAGTAGCAATAAAAGCTGTAAATAGGCTTAGTAAGTTTGGGTATAATATAAGCGGCAAAGATATTATAACCGGCATTGAAAACGTTAAATTTGCGGCCAGAATTGAAATTGTTTGCAAAGATCCGCTTATTATAATAGATGGTGCGCACAATGCTCACGGAGTAAATGCACTTGTAAAAACGCTAAGTAACTCAGGTGTTATAAACGTTATATGTGTTGTAGGTACCCTAAAAGGCAAAGATGTGCATGAAATGATGAAGTTACTATCAAGTGTAACAAAAAATGTTTTTACCGTTATGCCCGAAAATACGAGGGGGTTATCTGAACAAGAGCTTGCATTAATTGCTGAAAATTATGTTGAAAATGTTGAAACATGCTTTGATATAAAAACAGCGATACAAAAAGCAAGAAAAAAAGCAGAACAAAAAAATATGCCGCTTTTAATATGCGGAAGCTTGTATTTAGCGTCGGTTGCAAGAAAAATATTAGTTAAATAATAAATTATATATAAAATCTAAAATTCTACAAATATTTTAAGGCATGCATTCTATGATATATTCATAGAGAGCATGTCCTATTTTTTTGCAATTAAATTTTTTGGGGGAATTATTTATTTATGAGTCAAGTAACAATTCATCAAGAGGCAAATACATTAATTGCGCAATTGTCGGGAGAGATTGATCACCATGCTGCCGAGTTAATGCGCATAAAAATAGACAACAGAATAAACGAGCTATGCCCAAATCTTCTGGTATTAGATTTTACATCTGTAAGTTTTATGGACTCTTCGGGTATTGGTTTAATTTTGGGTAGGCATAAGCTTGTAAGCTCAAACGGTGGTATGCTTGTCGTTCAAAAAGTTTCGTCCGACATTCAAAAAATTTTGGCGCTTGCCGGAATTGATTCGAAAGATTAAAGGAGAAATATTATGATAAATGTAAATAAAATAAAAATTTCTTTTCAAAGTAAAAGCATTAACGAATCCTTTGCAAGAAGTACCGTTGCAGCGTTTGCCGCACAGGCCGACCCAACAATTGATGAAATTGCAGATGTAAAAACCGCCGTATCGGAGGCTGTTACAAACTGTATTGTACATGCATATAAAAACAGCATTGGAACAATTTCGATGGCTGTTTCTCTATACGAAAACGGTAAAATAATAATTGTAATTTCCGACAAAGGTTGCGGAATAAAAGATGTTGAAAAAGCAATGGAACCTATGTTTACAACCGGAGGCAGTGAGCGTGCAGGACTTGGCTTTGCAGTAATGGAAAGTTTTATGGACAAAATTCGCGTTACTTCAAAAGAGGGAAAAGGCACAAGAGTTACCCTAGTTAAAATGCTTGGCAAAAAATAATTTCTTACATATTTTTGTAAAGGAGAAATGTTTATGCCGGTTAAACTTGGGCCACGAGCACAATTTATTGAAAATAATTTAGGTCTTGTACACTCTTGCGCAGGAAGATTTAAGGGCAGAGGAATTGAATACGACGACTTATATGCATCGGGTTGTATAGGTATTGTTAAGGCTTACGATGGATTTGACGAATCAAGGGGCTTGTGCTTTTCAACATATGCAGTGCCTGTAATTCTTGGAGAAATAAAAAAACTTTTTAGAGATGGCGGAAGCGTTAAGGTAAGCAGAAGCATTAAAGAACTGGGCCTTAAAATTACAGCCACAAGAGAGCGGATATTGAAATCTACCGGGCAAGAACCGACTGTAAGTGAACTAGCAACAATTTTAAATGAAACGCCAGAGCATATTGCTCAGGCAATTAATGCGTGTATGCCTACAATTTCACTTACGCCTACTCAGGACGATGAAAATAGTGCAGAATATGACATACCAGAGGAGAGCTGTGAGGAATCATTGTCTGATTTATTAAGTTTAAAAACAGTTTTAGGCACACTAAACTCACACGACAGAAAACTAATTTATTTAAGATTTTTTAAAAATAAAACACAAAGTGAAACAGCAAACGTTTTGGGAACAACTCAGGTGCAAGTTTCAAGAAAGGAGAGAAAAATATTATCCCAAATGAAAAAACAGCTTTCTGATTAAGCATTCAACATAAGCGAGCTATCTTAATCGATAGTTCGTTTATATTTTTGTTTATACAGCACGAAAAATTTTAATAAATTTACTGAGTCGAGCTTTAACAAAAATATAAAATATGATATAATAAATAATATTATTGTTTATGCCGAGCAAATACGGCGGATTGGAGCATTTTTATGAAAATTATGGCCGTTGATTACGGAGATGTGAGAACAGGAGTTGCCGTATGCGACAGAACGGAGTTTTTGGCAAGCCCTGTTGGGGTGATAGAGGAGAAAAGCATTGCAAAAACTGCAGAAAAAATTGTACATGCAACTAAAGAATTTGAAGTTGGTATGCTTATTATAGGCCTAGCAAAAAATATGGACGGTACAGAGGGTGCAAGAGCAAATAAATGCCGTAAACTAGCAGATATAGTAAGTAAAATTGTCACAATACCTGTTCACATGTGGGATGAAAGGCAAACAACAATATCAGCATCCAACATACTTAAAGAGAACGGCACTTTTGGTAAAAAGCGCAAAAAAGTAATTGATGCCGTATCTGCTTGCGTTATACTTGAAAATTACTTAGATTATAGAAAAGCAAAAAGTTTAAATTTAAGCGAATAATGTAGTTAACCACTTTGAAGTGTATATTGTTTTAAATATGGAGGTATTTATGTCTGAGTTTAATGTTACGCTTGAAAAAATTGCAGGTCAGTTGAATTTAGAAGTTGTCCATTTACCAAAGGATCTTTCGGATATTTTAATTTATACTGCCGACGTTAATCGGCCGGGGCTTATGCTTGCCGGATATGACAAGTTTTTTGACCACACACGTGTCCAAGTTCTTGGTAATGCTGAAATGGGATACCTTGAAACTTTAAGTGAGGAAAAAAGAAATAACAGAATAAATTCGTTTTTTTCGTCTAAACCGGCGGCTGTTATTATTACAAGGAGTTTGGAAATTTTTGATGCAATGATTGAAAGCGCCAAGAAAAACGAGGTGCCTATTTTACATACATCAGAAAATACTTCGGTTTTGATGAGTAGTTTAATTTCGATACTTAGTGTAGAGCTAGCGCAGCGCATTACAAGGCACGGCGTTTTAGTAGAGGTTTACGGCGAGGGCATACTTATTTTTGGCGATAGCGGCGTGGGCAAAAGTGAAACAGCAGTTGAACTTGTAAAAAGAGGCCACAGACTTATTGCAGATGATGCAGTTGAGTTACGCAAGGTTTCGAACAGAACTGTTGTTGGTAATGCACCCGAAAACATCAGGCATTTTATAGAGCTTAGAGGCGTGGGCTTAATAAACGTTGCACGCGTATTTGGCAGTGGAGCTGTTAAAATGAGCGAGAAAATTGATCTTATAACTCAGCTTGAACCATGGGATAAGAGTAAAAATTATTCTCGTACCGGCCTTGAAGTAGAAACAACGGAGATATTAGGAATAAATATACCAAGCACGGTAATACCCGTTATGCCGGGACGAAATTTAGCCGTAATTATAGAGGCTGCGGCAATTAATAACAGGCAAAAGAAAATGGGTTACAATGCTGCGAAAGAACTGATGACAAAACTTGGACTTGAATTTGATTAACTATATATTGAATAACAAATATGACTACTAGCATAATAATATAAGGAGAAATTAGCTATGCAACAGTATAAAATTGGTGTAGATCTTGGAGGGACAAAAATTGCGGTGGGTTTGTTAAATAGCGATAACAAAATTATTGACACAGTAAGTGCTCCAACAAACTTGCCAAGGCCAATGGATGAAGTTGAAAATAGTATAGCAGATTTATGTTTTCAAATTGCCTTAAAAAACAATATTGATTTTAAAAATGATATTAAATGGGTTGGTATAGGCACACCAGGTAGTGTTAACAGCGAACTTGGAATAGTGCACTTTAATGCTAATTTTAATTATCACAACTGGCAACTTGAACATAATATGCACAAACTTTTAAATTGTAAAGTTTATATTGAAAACGATGCAAATGCTGCTGCGTACGGAGAATATATTGAGGGAAGTGCGAAAAACGCAAAAATAGCTGTTGCAATAACGCTGGGCACCGGTATAGGCGGAGGTATTATTTTAAATGGTAAAATATATTCGGGCTTTAATTTTTGCGGTGCAGAACTGGGACATATAGTTATTGTAAAAAATGGCAGAGAGTGTATGTGCGGAAGAAAAGGATGCTGGGAAAAATATGCCTCGGCAAGTGCACTTGTGCAAGATACACAAATTGCAATGCTAAAAAATAAAATTAATGTTATGTGGGACATTGCCGAAAATGACATATTAAAAGTTAACGCAAAAACAGCGTTCGACGGTTTGCGTGCAAATGATGAGCTTGCAATAAAAGTAGTAAATAATTTTATAGAATATGTTGCTTGCGGAATAACTAATGTAATAAATATTTTTCAACCCGAAATTATTTGCATAGGTGGTGGCGTATCTAAAGAGGGCGATACACTTTTAAAGCCCTTACAAGCCTATGTAGACAAAGAGGATTACTCTCGAAACAACGCTAAGCGAACAAAAATAGTAGTGGCAAAGCTTAGAAACGACGCCGGCATAATGGGTGCAGCTTGCCTTGGAGATCAGTCTAATTTTTAATTTTAGTTTGAACGGAGATTATTTAATGGATAAACACAATTTAAGTGATTTTTTTAAAAGCAACAATATACCGTTTAAGTTAAAAGAACCACTGTGCGAGCACACAACTTTTAAAATAGGTGGAAATGCTGATTTTTTTTGTATTGCAAATTCAATAGAGCAACTAAAAAAAGTATTTAAGTTTTGCTTAGATAATAAAATTAAATATTATATACTTGGCAAAGGTTCGAATATACTTTTTAGCGATAGTGGGTTTGACGGTGTGATTATACATATAGGGGAAAACATCGGTGAAATAAGCATAAGCGAAAATATCTTAACTGCTCAAGCAGGGGCGCTGCTCTCAAAAGTTTGTACAAGCGCACAAAAAAGCGGCCTTTCAGGGTTAGAGTTTGCGTATGGAATACCCGGAAATATTGGTGGGGCAATTTACATGAATGCAGGCGCATACGGCGGAGAGGTAAAAGATGTGCTTATAAGTGTTTCTTATATTGATGAAAATGGAGAAGTTTGCGAAAAAAGCGCAAAGGAACTTGAACTGGGATATAGAACATCTATATTTGAGAGAAAGGCATGGTGTATATTAAGCGCAAAATTTGAGCTTAAAGTAGCCGATAAACAAGAGATTTTAAGCGCTATGCAAGGCTACTCAAAACAGCGAGTAGACAAACAGCCACTTGATAAGCCAAGTGCCGGAAGCACATTTAAAAGGCCTATAGGTGAGTATGCAGGAGCATTAATAGATAAGTGTGGGCTGCGAGGATACGAATACGGAGGAGCACAAATAAGCACAAAACACTGCGGATTTGTGGTTAATAAAGGCAACGCTACGTGCAATGATGTTTTAGCATTAACAGATAAAGTGTGTGAAATTGTAAAGGAAAAAACAGGAATTACACTAGAAAAAGAAATTAGGGTAGTAGAATAATACGAATTGAAAATGAGTTGCCGCATTTTGGGGCAGAGGGGAGCTTTAAAATGAACTTACTGATAGTAACCGGACTTTCCGGAGCTGGTAAATCGCTAGCAATGAATGCACTTGAAGATATCGGTTTTTTTTGCATAGATAATATTCCGGCGGATTTGCTGGCAAAATTTATTGATTTTTCGTTTAAAAGTGAAAACCCAATTGAAAAAATTGCAATTGTGCTTGATATTAGAGGCGCTAAAACTAAAAATGATGTTGAAAAAGCTCTTTCTCAATTAAAACAGTATAGTATAGAGTATAAAATACTGTTTTTAAATGCCGATAATAGTGTGCTTGAGAGAAGGTATCGAGAAACAAGAAGACGGCACCCAATTAGTTTATCCACACAGATATCAACAGGTGAGGCACTGCAAAAAGAGCGTGAAATACTAAAGCCGCTCGAAGAAAACGCAAGTTATAAAATAGATACGTCATTTTTCTCGACATCACAGTTGAAAGATAGGGTTATATCGCTTTTTGTGGCAAAATCATCAGACGCAATGGCCCTTTCTTTTGTTTCTTTTGGTTTTAAGTACGATTCTCCAAAAGAAGCTGATATTATTTTTGATGTACGCTGTTTAACCAACCCGTTTTATATACAAGAACTTAAAAATAAAACCGGGCTCGACAAAGAAGTATCGGACTATGTAATGAGTTTTGAACAGGCTGTGGGTTTGCTTGAGCGCATGAAGGAATTAGTGAAATATTCTCTTCCTCTTTATGTAAAAGAAGGTAAAAGTCAGCTTACTATTGCTATTGGCTGCACAGGTGGAAAACACAGAAGCGTTACTTTTGCAATACTTCTTGCCGAGTTTGTCAAATCTTTAGGATACTTGCCAAGCACTGTTCACCGAGATATAAACAAGCATTAGTAAAAGACGAGCACAATTAAAACGAACGGATTATTAAAATGAGTTTTTCAAGCGAAGTTAAAAAAGAAATATTGATGCAAGAACTTTCCAAAAGTAAATGTTGCCGTAAGGCCGCGGCATATGCAATAGTTTGCTTTGCAAAACAACTTAATACAGTCAAATTTACACTCAGCTCGGACAATTTTGAGCTATTGAAATATGCTCAAAAAATATTATTAAATTCAGACATCAAAGGTGAAATTCAAACGGTAAAACATTTAAACAGAGAAAAAAGCGAATTTGTTGTAGACGATTTAGCACAAATAAATAAAATGATGCAAACATTTTTATATACAGGACAAGAGACGACGACTAGAATTAATAGCGGTAATTTTGGTTGCAACAACTGTGTAAATGCTTTTTTGGCCACTGTTTTTTTAATTTGTGGTACAATGACAAATCCGGGAAAAGAATACAACCTTGAGTTTACCTCAAATAAATACAACTTAATTAAAGATTTATCGGCTCTTTTAACAGCAAACGGGTTTAATGCGCGACACACAGTAAGAAAAGGGCTAAATGTTTTGTACATAAAATCAAGTGAGCAAATTGAAGATTTACTTACATTTATGGGCGCTACAAACAGTGCTCTTGAAATAATGAATTTGAAAGTGTACAAAGACATACGTAATAAGGCAAATAGAATAACAAATTGTGAAACAGCAAATATAGATAAAATAGTTGCAGCTAATGAAAGTGTGCTGAGCGCAATAAAATTATTGCGAAAAAACGGCGCATACAATTTACTTGCCGACGAGCTAAAACAAACTGCCGACTTGCGAGAAGAGTTGCCCAGCTTAAGTTTAAACGAACTTGCAGAAAGGTTTAATCCGCCTATAAGTAAGTCGGGGTTGTCACATAGGCTTAAAAAAATTGTTAAAATTGCAAATCAATCGGAGGTAAATGCTAATAATGAGCAATAAAAGGCAATTTACACATTTACATGTTCACACCGAGTACAGCTTGCTTGACGGTGCATGCCGCATAAATAAAATGATGGAACACTTGAAAAGTATAGGTCAAATGTCGGTGGCAATTACCGACCATGGGGTTATGTACGGATGTGTGGATTTTTACAAAGCGGCTAAAAAGGCAGGCATTAAGCCAATTATAGGCTGTGAGGTATACGTTGCAACACGCACAAGGTTTGATAAAGTCAGTAAAATTGATTCAAACAATCACCTTGTACTACTTTGCAAAAACGAAACAGGTTATAAAAATTTAATTAAGCTTGTGTCAAAAGGGTTTACACAGGGCTTTTATAATAAACCGAGAATTGACAAACAGCTACTTGAAAAGCACCACGAGGGACTTATTTGTATGTCGGCATGCCTTGCGGGAGAAGTGCCAAGGGCAATTATGGCGCAAGACTATGACAGAGCAAAAGAAATTGCGCTTTATTACAAAAACCTTTTTGGCAAAGATAACTATTACATAGAGGTTCAAGACCACGGCTTGACCGAGCAAAAAACTATATTGCCGTATTTAATAAAACTTGCAAAGGAAACAGATATACCCCTTGTTGCGACAAACGATTCTCACTATGTTACAAAGCAAGACAGCCGAATGCAGCGTGTGCTTGTTTGTATCCAAACTAATAAAGCTATAAACGATGATGATGTGCTTGAATTTGGCACCGATGAGTTTTATTTAAAAGATACAAACGAGATGTACGAATTGTTTAATATGTGCCCTGAGGCGTGTGAAAACACTAATAAAATTGCAGAAATGTGCAATTTTGACTATGACTTTGGCGTTACAAAGCTGCCTTATTTTGAGGCGCCGAATAAAATGAACAATAAAGAATACATGGTTGAAATTTGCGAAAAAGGCCTTGCAAAATATTACGGTAATAATGCCCCTGACAGTATAAGGCAGCGAATGAAATATGAAATTGATGTTATAGACAACATGGGGTATGTTAACTACTTTTTAATTGTTTATGACTTTATAAACTATGCAAAAACAAACGGTATACCTGTTGGGCCGGGGCGAGGTAGCGGTGCGGGCAGTATATGTGCATACTTTATGGGCATTACAAATATCGACCCAATAAAATATAACTTACTGTTTGAAAGATTTTTAAATCCAGAAAGAATATCTATGCCCGACTTTGATATTGACTTTTGTTACGAGCGAAGGCAAGAGGTTATAGATTATGTTATTAATAAGTATGGAGAAGACCATGTTGCACAAATTGCTACATTTGGAACAATGGGTGCTAGGCTTGCTATACGAGATGTGGGGCGAGTGCTGGGAATAGCTTACCAAACGGTAGACACTGTTGCAAAGCTCGTTCCCTCGGAACTGAAAGTTACACTTGAAAGGGCACTTAAAGCGTCTAATGAACTAAACTTTAGGTATCAAAGTGAACCGGAAATTAAAGAGCTTATTGACTTGGCAATTAAAATAGAGGGGATGCCAAGGCATTGCTCTACACATGCGGCCGGAGTTGTAATTACACCCGGCACAGCCGACGAATATGTGCCGCTAAGCACAAACGACGGCAACATTGTAACGCAATTTCCGATGACTACAATTGAGGAATTGGGCTTGTTAAAAATGGATTTTTTAGGCCTTAGAACCTTAACTGTAATTAACGATGCTCAAAAGATGATAAATAAGCACGACAAAGAGTTTGATATTGAAAAAGTATCGCTCGAAGATATAAAGGTTTACGACTTGCTTTCTGCAGGATCAACCGAAGGAATATTTCAATTAGAATCGGGCGGAATGAAACAAGTTATTGTAAATTTGAAACCAAAGAATATTGAGGATATTATTGCAGTTATATCACTTTACAGGCCGGGGCCTATGGACTCGATACCAAAGTACATAGATAACAGCCACAACCCCAATAAAATAAAATATAAAACAAAAGAGCTTGAAAGCATACTGGGAGTAACAAACGGCTGTATAGTATATCAAGAACAGGTTATGCAAATTTGCCGTGAACTAGCCGGGTTTTCTTATGGACAA
>CAYJLZ010000041.1:16451-16727 GCA_964371265.1 uncultured Bacteroides sp.
GATATAGTGCGAAGGGCAATGAGTAAGAAAAAGCACTCGGAAATGGAAAAAGCACGTAAATCGTTTGTATATGGAAGTACTGAAAAGGGCAACGAGTGCGCCGGTTGTGTTGCAAACAATATACCCGAAAATATAGCAAACTCAATATTTGATGAAATGTCAAGCTTTGCTTCGTATGCCTTTAATAAATCTCATGCTGCAGCGTATGCACTTATTGCGTATCAAACGGCATATTTAAAAACATATTATGTGCGCCAATTTATGGCGGCACTACTT
>CAYJLZ010000041.1:16737-17428 GCA_964371265.1 uncultured Bacteroides sp.
GAATGCAACACGCTTGGAATTAATATTTTGCAGCCAAGCATTAATAGCAGTGGAATGGGCTTTACGGTTGAAGATAATAGCCTTAGATTTGGAATGCTTGCACTAAAAGGTGTTGGGCGAAATTTAATAAACAGCGTTGTTAAAACACGATTAAATTCGCCGTATAAAAGCCTATACGATTTTTGTAAAAGAATGCACGGAACAGAAATTAACAGAAAAGCTGTTGAAAGCATGATAAAGGCCGGCGTTTTTGACGAACTGCACAGCAACAGGCGTATGCTAATTGAAAATTTAGATGCAATGTTAAAGAGTATTGAAAATACAAAGCGCAAAAATTTGGATGGACAATTAAATTTATTTGATGGCTTTGGAAACAAAGAGTTTGAAGATACATATAAAATGAAAGAGTGCGAGGACTACCCGGTTGATATAAGATTGCAAATGGAAAAGGAGGTAAGCGGCCTTTATATTTCGGCAAACCCCTTAGAGCAATATAGCGATATTATTAAAAAGATTTCCACGCATAAAATTATTGATTTGGTGTCGGAAGAATCGATGAAGTACGACAATGAAAAAGTTGCAATTGTATGCGCGGTAACTTCTATAAAAACAATAAATACAAAATCAGGTTCACTTATGGCATTTGTCACTGTGGAAGACTTAACATCAGTAATTGAAGTTATTGTATTTC
>CAYJLZ010000042.1:0-17155 GCA_964371265.1 uncultured Bacteroides sp.
CTATGGAAAAGCCACCGTTGTTGCAAGCACTGGCCTTTGACCCTATTTTAGGTGATGTGAAACTTATTGCCGAGGCGTGGGATGCCGGTGGATTATATCAAGTAGGCAATTTCCCATCGTGGAACAGGTGGGCCGAGTGGAATGGCAAATATCGAGATGATATGAGGCAGTTTTTGAAGGGTGATGACGGCTATGCGCAGGCTGCCATGTACAGAATTGCCGGTTCGTACGATTTATATGATGTGCACACAAGAGAAAACGCATCGGTAAATTTTATTACATGCCACGATGGTTTTACTTTACATGATTTATATACATACAACGAAAAGCATAACACCGACAACGGCTGGAACAACACCGACGGCGCAAACGACAATTACAGCTGGAACTGCGGCACGGAGGGCGAATGTGACGATGACAATGTAAATGCACTAAGAAAGCGCCTTATAAAAAATGCATGTGCCGTGCTAATGTGCAGCAGGGGTAACCCTATGTTTTTAGCCGGAGATGAATTTGAAAATTCACAAGGAGGCAACAATAACGCATATTGTCAGGACAATGAAATATCTTGGCTTGATTGGACACTTATTGAAAAGAACAAAGACACGTTTGAGTTTTTTAAAAATATGATAAAGTTTAGAAAGTCCCACCCGTGCTTGCGCTCCAATTTAAGCGGCGGCGCTTTGGGTTTTGCCGATGTTAGTTTTTATAATACACATAGTCAATGTCACAACTTTTCGCAAACCGATCACTATGTTGGTGCGCTTTTTGCAGGTAATAAAAGTGACGGCAAACCCGACTGCGTATACATGGCTGTAAACACTTATTGGCAAGATTTGAGCATAAATTTACCAATGCTGCCAAGCGGTTTTAAATGGGAACTTAAAGTTAATACATTTGATTCCTCGGCAATAAATTACAAATGCGAAGATTTTTGCAATATATTAATTACACAGCGCAGTGTTATGGTTTTTGAAGTTGTTTGCGTTTAAAGCTTTGTAGGTTAAATATATTTATATGTTTGTTTATATTATAAAACTAAAACAGTTGCTACAACATAAATTAATATATTAATTTGTAATACAAAAATAAACATCTTATCGAAGAATATATGTTTCGATAAGATGTTTTTATTTAAACCGAGCTTATATTGAAAAAATCATCGATATAAATATCAGAATTTAAAAGCAATTGCTTGCCTATAACAATACATTTTTGCTGCGCCTTAATGTTTTGAGTTTCGGTTGATAATTTTGTAATATCCGCTACTTTAAAACTTGTTATGGTTCTGCGTAAAATCTCAACACCAGCAGTTTCAATTCCATCTCGCAAAATTTTATTAACATGTTTTTTACAGTACTTATTGCTTGTAAGCAGCGGGTCCTTACTGTGTTTTGCCAATAATTTTAAAGTTTCTTTTTTGTATGTGTTTAATATTGTTTGTATTGTTTTTAACGTCCAGCATTTAAATTTTTTGTTATTACCTACAATATCTGCCGCCACATATGCAAACAATATGTTGCCCACTATGCAACCAATATCGTAGCTGCAAGGGCCCACAAAGGCAAATTCGCTGTCAAACACCTTAAAGTCGTTTTCGTTTATAAATATCGAGCCTGTATGCAAATCTCCGTGTATAAGCGATTGAGTCGATGTTAAAAATTGATTTTTCAGCTTTGCTGCTTTCGCTTTCACCTTCTTACAATCATATATTTCTCGTTTCACAAAACCTATTAACTCATCAGGTATCGGGTTTCTTTTAAGGTAATCGGTAAATGGCTCGGTAAATACAAGGCGCTGTGTTATTTCACACATTTCGGGGTTTAAATAGCTATTTACTAATTGCGCTTTTTCTTGCGTGTCAAGGTAAAAACTGCTTGTATAAAAATGTAAATTAGATAAAAACTTGCCCATTTGTTTGCCAAAATTTTTATTAGTTTCAAATTTTAACATACCGCTGCGCATTATATGATAGTCGTTGCAATCCTCCATTATGCAACATTTCATTTCGTCAATATATTTATATATTTTGGGCGAGAACCCCGGGCATACCTCTTGCATTTTTTTCATAGAGTTCACCTCTATAACTATGCGTTTATCAGTAAGCGGTTGCTCGGGCGAAGTTCTAAAAAATTTAGTAGCTTGTTTTATAATAACGCTTGTTTTTGTATCTTCGTCAACAACTCTAAACACATAGTTTATGTTTCCGTCACTCAACTCTTTACTTGTTAAATTTGTGCTGCTTTTAAAAACATCGCAATTTTGCCTTGCAAAATCAATAACGTTTTCTTCATTTAATATTTTATACAAATGTAGCACTCCCTTTATTCAACTCATTTATTTTAACTCATATATTTATATTTATTATTAATACCACTAACAAATTTATGCTCTTAGCAATTGTTAATTTGATTATAACAATAATTTTTTATTATGTACAGCATTTAAAATTGTGGTATAATTATTAATATAAAAAGGGGTGTATAAAATGGAAAGAGCAGATTTTGATTTGGCTTTTTTGCTTAGATATGAAAACATAGCATGGTATGAAGACGGAGTTGTAAGAATACTTGACAGGCGAATTTACCCAATTAAAACTCAATTTGTAAAATGCACAACACATACACAAGTAGCAAAGGCAATAGCCGACATGGTTACACAAAGCGGCGGCCCATTTACAGCCGCAGGTATGGGCATGGCACTTGCCGCTTACGAGTGCAAAAACATGCCGAAAACTAAAATGATAGAATTTTTATCAAATGCATCTGAAACGATATCTACCGCAAGGCCAACAACAGCCGCAAAGATGAAAGTTTATACACAAAACGCTTTAACTGCCGCAAAACTTGCAATTGAAAGCGGCGAAGACGTTGTACAGGCGGTATTTGACAGAGCGCTTAAAGACACAAACGATAGATACTTAAAATATGTACAAACGGGCAAATATTTGGCCGATAAAATACCAAACGGCGGAACAGTAATGACTCAGTGTTTTGGTGAAACAGTAGTTGGAATGATGTTAAGGGCGGCAAAAGAGCAAAACAAACACAACATTAAGGTAATTTGCCCTGAGACAAGGCCATATTGCCAAGGCGCACGCTTAACAGCAAGTTGCGTTGCCGACATGGGTTTTAACGTTACTGTAATTACCGACAACATGCCGGCATATACAATGCAAACTAAAAATGTAGACATTTTCACAAGTGCTGCCGATGTAATATGTATGGATGGTCATGTTGTTAATAAAATTGGCACGTTTCAAATAGCTATGGCGGCGCATTACTTTGGCATACCCTATTATGTTACCGGATCGCCCAATAAAGCACACCCTACCGCAAGCACGGTTAAAATAGAAGAACGTGACCCAAAACTTGTTTTGTATGCCTTAAACACAAAAATTACCATGGACGGTGTAAAGGGTTACTACCCTGCTTTTGACATAACACCGCCAAAATTTGTAAGCGGAGTAATTACAAATAAAGGCATATACTCAGCATACAATTTGCAAAGTTATTATAATAATTAAAAATATAAGTAATAATAAAAAGCGGTGCAAAGTTAAAATTTGCATCGCTTTTTTTCGCTTTTTCACTATTAATGTAATCAAGTAATTTTTTCAATAGACTCCACAAGATAATGCTGTTTTTTAAACACAAGATTTACAATTAACGATAAATATTTTAATATAATTGCTAAAATTGCAAATACGCCAAAAAAACAACCGGAAATAATTAGCATTGTTGTTGTATATCCGCTTATTGGGTGCCCAAGCACAAAAACTGTAATTGTATAAATTGCCGCTGCAAAAGTACTCAACATCATAACTCCTGTCATTAAAAGCGACATTTTATATGCAACATCTGTGTAAAGTATCATTATATCCAGTGCCGTTGTTCTTCTGTTTTGTTTTTGCTTTTTTGAAAACTTGCTCTTTTGTTTTGCTTTGCCAGCATATTTAATATAATCTACCTTTAGGCCGCAATTTGCATATACCGCTTTGCGATAAGGTATTGTAGAGCTTATGGAATGTATGCGATTAATTGCCCTGCGGGATAATATGCGAAATGTCTCGCTTTCAATATCGTATTGATTGTTTGATGAATTGTTATAAAGTTTATAAAACAAATCTGACGTAAAACGCTTACCCGACGGCAACGCACAAACAATGTCGTATCCATCTAGGCACCTATCGTAAATTTGCTTTATAAGTGCGTTTTCATAATCTTTTGCGCAGCTGTCAAATTCAAATACAAAATCACCTATACAAAGATCAGTGCCTGCATTCATCGCCTGTTCGGGGCCATGGTAATAGCTCATGTTTAATAGAGTTATTTTTCCAGGGCCTATATTTTTTGCCGTTTTTTTAATTTTTTCAGCCGAGTTATCCCTCGATCCGTCATTAACACATATAATTTCAAATTTCAAAAAAGTTTCATCCATAAAATTATACAAGTTAGTTATAAATTCTACAATCTCATTTTCGTTGTCGTTTACATAAATAATTGCAGATGCAAAATTTTTCTCTTTATTTGCTGTCATTTAATAGCACCTCGTCTAAATCGTATACTGTGTTAATTTTGCCCGATAAAACACTTACAAACGTTGGGTTTTCGCAATGTTTTTTTACAGTTGTTGGGCGAGAGTCATCTACTTCCGATGCTTTTAGTATCGGTTTTACAGAAAAAAGGCTGCTGTGATATTCGAAATTGTAGCAATCTTTAAGGTATTTTTTTGCAAGACCCGACATGTACGCAAAGGCACTTTGAGGTTTTGCAATGCAGTCGTTACAATTTTTAAGGGCGCCGGGCTTACAATCGGTATTTATTTTTTGGCAATTAAATGTTGGTAGTTCGTTAAAACTTGCCACATGCGGTGTAAATGTAACAGATGTAAGTGAGTGTAAACCTGTTTTACCAAACGGCATAATTGAAAAGAACGGCCCGTCCATTACTGTTATTCCAATGTTTTCAAGCTCTTTAGAAACTTTGCAAAGTATTATTTCACACAGCTCGTATTTTATTTTAAATATGGGAAAATTGAGCATACCAAGCAGTTCATTCACACTTGCATAAGTAGCATTAAGCACAAATTTTGCGCTATACTCTTGCCCATTTATCGTTTTTATGTTTATTTCATTTTCACTTTTTTCCATGGCGCAAACGGCATTATCGTATAATATTTTTGCATTTTTATATAATTTTAGTTCTTTCAAAAGCATTTCACTCAATATCTTGGCATCGTACGTATACTCTTTTGTTAAAAATGCACCGTCGCAGGTTTTGTTTTTAAAATACCTGCTCACTGCAAGCTCCTCGCACATTATATTTGCATCTTTACAAAATTTTATAAATTGTTGTGCATTTGTAAAACTAAATGTCGAAGAAGTAGCATAAACCTGGTCAAACTCACTGTGTATACAGTCGGGAAAATCCGCACAAAACCTATCAAAGTAGTTTTTACTTTTTACCGCGGTAGATATACTTCTAGGGTAATGATAGCCCATATGCACCCTTGCTTGATTAATGTACGTTGCACGTGAAAAAGCCCTGCTGTCTGCCTCTAGCACAACAACATTTTTACCCTGCCTTGCAATAATTAAAGCAGAGTATAAACCGTAAAGGCCGGCTCCTATAATAATGTTATCACAGTTAATCATATTTCCTCAATGCATTGTTTATAAGCACTTTAAACAAGTTTAAGTTGCCTTTAAACCCTTTTATTTTTGTAGGTGCCTTTTCATTTTTTGGGTAGCTTCTGCGCACCGGTATTTCGCAACACTTTAATTTAAGCCTGGGTGCCTTTGTAGATAAATATGCAAGCAATTCGTATCCCTCGAAAATATCTTTAAAAATGTTTACCTCGCTATGGGTGATGTATTTTTTGCTGTGCGCCCTGTATGCGTTTGTAGTATCGGTAAACCACTTGCCCGCCGCTAAGGATGTTATTGGCGCATGTATAAACCTTACAGCAATATGCCTAATTAATGGTGTGTTTTGCGCTATTCCACCTTTTACAAACCTACTGCCCTGAACAAAATCGTACCCGTCATCAAGGCAGTTAACAAATTTATTCACATCTTCAATACTATCTTTGTTGTTTCCATCTATTGTAATAAAGCCATCGTATCCACGTTTTAGTGCAAAGTAAAAACCCATTCTAAGCTGTGCACCCTGTTTACCTGCTCCAAGCTTTGTTAGTAAAGTATTTACCCCAAGGCTTTTAAGCCTTGTTGTTTCTGTACAGCCGTCGGTAGAGCCTCCATCACATATAATAATATCGCACAATTTGTTTATGCCATGTTTTTTTGCCGTTTGCAACTCTTCAATAATTCTGTCTGCCTCGTTAATAATAGGTATTAAAACACAATACTTGCTTTGCTTTGGCGCAAATTCATCTGCCTCAAAGCGTGGTACACCGTTTATATTTTCGTACATCATTAAATAACTGCCGCCTTTTTTAGTTTAAAAGTAATTCGCTTATATATTTTGCACATTCTTTAAAACATTTTATATCATCAGTTTTTCCCATCTCAATTGAAGTGTATCCATTAAAATTGAGCATTTTAATCTCTTTGTGAATATTTCGCTTTTCAATAGGCTTTAAATACGGCTCTGATATGTGAATGTGGCTCACATATTCAATATTATTTTTAACATCGTCGAATGTTTCACCATTATTAATTATAGTTCCCAAATCCACATTAACCATAAGCCCGGGGCTGTCAATTTTCTTTTTATAATCAAAAGCCTGCTTTGTTGTATTAATAAAATTTGTAGCATAAATTGTTGGGTTTGGTTCCAGGGCAATTACACAGCCTTTCTCATGTGCGTACTGTGATATTTGCCAAAAAAAATCGTCGGCTGCGTTTATACTTGCTTCGCTCGGCATATTTCGATTTTTAGGGCAGCCAAACACCAAATTTTTGCACCCACCTGCACTTGCAAAATCTATTGCTTTTTTTGTGTACTGTATTAAAAAGTCAACATCATCTTTCGTGCCAAAAATATTTTGCGTAACACCGTACCATATAGACTGCATTGAACACACCTGTAAATTGTACTGCTGTTTTATATTATTGCAAAATACATTAAACTCGTTGTTAAAGTCGTATGGCGTTGTTTCAAAAACTCTTGTGGGCGCAATTTCAAGGCCGGTAAAGTTTAAACTTTTTAAAAACTCGTATATTTCCGGCTCGTCCTCTTTTGCAAAACCAATGTTCGACACTGCAAGTTTCATTGCTCCACCTCTAAAAATTCCTTAATTTCACTCAGCACTTCATCGCCATTTTTAAAGTATCCACCATTAAAGTGTATACTCTCAATGTCATAATTAAACGGTTCATCGTTTAATATGTTGTCAAAGTCTTTTCCTTTTACTTGCTTGCATATAGTTTTTGCCGAAAGAGGCATCGTTACAGCGTTTAAAATTTTAATATTTTCTTCTATTACTCTTTCTATTAACTTTGGTAAATATTTTAAGTTAAAAAACTGATATCTGCTTTCACTGTGAGTAAAATTAAGTGCGTTAAAATCTATACTTTCAAAAAACGGTTTCATCGCTTGTAAATTAGTACAATGGTATCTACCATTGTCTCCTAATTTAAAATAGTTAGATATATCATTATTAATTATAAGTAATTCATCATATTTTTGCTTTGTTAGTTGCGGTGGTGTTATATTTTTCAAATCGAACAAAAAGTTCTTTTTTAAATTGTTGCCAAATAATGCAGGCAAACGAATAATATGCATATTTTCAAAATTACTAATGCAGTATTCTTCAAGTAATAATCTGTTTAACCCATATGGTTTTAGCATTTTTTTATTTATTATGTGGTTTTCATTTACTTTCACAGTTTTATCGTACACTGCAACAGTTGAAATCAAAACCAACGTTTTTGCGTTAATTTTTTTAATATTTTCCATTGCATTTTTAATTGTAAGCAAATCTTTTTCAGGCATTGTATTAGCTGTAAACATCTCGGATGGCACACCCGAATAAACACACAACTGCGGGTTTTTGCCAAATGCTTGTTGTATGTTTTTTGAGTTATAACACTTATCAAAGTTCATATTCTTCATTAAATTGAAGCCTACAAATCCAGTGTGACCTACAAGTATTTTCATAATTATTACCGATTCTTTATTTTTTTTACATTATTATATTAATATACCATTTTTTACAAAATAATGTCAATAAAAAGTCGCTTTACATTTAATTAAACTTTGATTTTTGCATGTTAAAATTCACAAATTTATTTTTTTTGCATAAAATGTTTTAGCTTTAATATTTTTTGTATTTACTATAACTGTTAATAAATACAATTTTTTTATATTATAAGCAACATTATTTTATATCAAATTAAAGTGTACACAAGTGCACAATTGGCACTTATTACAGTTTGCCGGCCGCTTGCAAATTTGTTTTTTTAATGTGCCAACACGTAAGTGGCAGAATGGAGATTAATATGGCTAATTTATTTATGGGACGCCAGCAAATACCTTTTTATTACAGTTGTTATGGTTATACACGGGGCAATGGTTCTATTTGGCATGGTGGTATAGACATACTGGGAGTAGATAGCACAAAAATTTTAATGCCTAATTACAACGGAAAGTCTATCAGTGGAACGGTTGTTACCTCACGTATTGTGCCACAATCTAGCGGAAATTTAACATGGGAGTGGGGTTATTATGTTTGTGTACAGCTAGACGCATACCAAACACCCGATGCTGTAAACTACCTTTATTTTTGTCATAACGAACAAAACCTTGTTAGCGTTGGCGACAAAGTTGTTAGCGGCGATGCAATTGCAATTATGGGCAACACTGGCAATGCCGCCATTGCAAACCCGCCAATTAAACACGTGCATTTTGAGGTTAGAGCAACCAGCACCAGTATAGGTTTAGACCCTTCTGCATATACTGGATTGCCCAACGTTGCCGGTACATACGGCGAAGAAGAATCTGAATACAATGGCTTAATACTAGACGTTAGTAAATATCAGCCAAATATTAACTACGCAAGTGCCGCAGCTGATATAGATGGCGCTATACTGAGAATTGGCCTTACTTATTGGGGTGCATTTAACATGGGTAAAGACGATAGTTTTGATGCGCATTATGCCGGCTTTAAGGCACAGGGCACACCGGTTGGAGCCTATTATTACTCTTGTGCAAATACACTTGCACGCGCTGAAGAGGAGGCTAATTATTGTATACAATTAATGCGAGGATTACAATTTGAGCTTCCTATTTATTACGATGTTGAAAATATAGAACGGCAAGGCCCCTTAACAAAAGATGAGCTAACAGCTATTGTGCAAAAATTCTGTTCAATATTGGAGGATGCCGGCTACTTTGTAGGTTATTACAGTAACACATCGTGGTTGCAAACAAAGCTAGACACTCAATATTTAAACACACTTTACACCTTGTGGAAAGCAGATTACAGAGAAGATTACGATACGACTATCCCCTGCGATTTGTTGCAATACACAAACAGTGGTACTGTTAGTGGTATTAGCGGCGGAGTAGACTTGAGTTATGCATACAAAAACTTTGTGCCCATTATTGTAGAAAATGGTTTTAACGGGTTTAGCAATGTTGATTATGAGCCACAGGCATATATAATTGGTTTTGCAAGCTCGGGAGATATAGTTTTGCTTGTACAAATAATCGAAAAAGAAAATATTCAATACGCAGTAAAAGACGGTTACATTATAACAGGACCAATAAATGATATTTCGCTAGCACTGGAACTTACCCAAACGGCTTCTCAGCTTGGAGTTCCTTACGAAACATACGATTACACAAATCCCGGCGATGGTGACGGCTCAGGCGGCGGTGACGATACAGAACTAGAAGAGCAAATTGAACAGCTTCAGCAACAAATTGATGATTTAAGCAAGCAAATTGATAATCAACAAACAACAATAGCAAGCTACACACAAAAACTTAACAACATTAACATTGAAAGCATTATTTAATAATATTGTTAAATAAATTAAAAACTTTTATGCGTAAAATTGTTAAAAAATGCTGATATAACTGATAAATTATACTAAATTATATTTTTAGCGTATCAATAAAAAAATCTTACCGAAAAACAAGTTTTCGGTAAGATTTTTATTTTTCATATTTTTTAATCGTCTTAGATAAAAGGCTAAAATACTTTTTAAATATAATGTACTAGCGCACTTTTTTTAATATTTGCACAACTTCATCTGTTTTTAATACTTTGCCGTAAGATACTACTTTGCCGTCTACTACAAGTGCGGGTGTTGTCATTACTCCGTAACTTGCAATAGCTGCAAAATCTGTAACATGATCAATATCAGTATTCATATTAAGGCTTTCCAGTGCTTGCTTTGTGGCTTGTTCTAAATCGTTGCATTTTTTACAACCCGAGCCCAAAACTTTAACACTTGCGCCACTTTGCATGTTCTCTTTTGCGTTTTCAATGCTACTCGAACTTATATCCGAGCAACATCCACCTTGATTTTGCTGTGCAGCCTTTTTTGCCTCTATTTCCGATACAGGGCACATATTTCCACATTCACACTGTGCCATTTCCTCTTTGCTATCGCTCTGTCTGTTTTGCTTTGCAGCGGTATCGCATGCACCGGCGCAATCGCACTGTGTTTTCTTTTTCTTTCCAAAATTAAAAATTCCCATATTAAAATCCTCCAATTTTATTGTTTAATTAGCTTGTAAAAATATTTTATAAATGTTATACCAGCAAATACTGGAACATATTAAACAAATAACCAACAGCTATTATTCCCAATGCGCAAATTGCTATAAATGCAGCTAAAAGTTTTGTTTTAACAGCTTTTTTTAACATTATTAGCGACGGCAAACTAAGCGTTGTAACGCTCATCATAAATGCAAGAATTGTACCAAGCTGTGCGCCTTTTGCAAGTAGCGCTTCTGCTATTGGAATTGTTCCGAAAATATCGGCATAAATTGGTATACCAACAATGGTAGCAAGTATTACTCCAAATGGGTTGTTGCTTCCAAGCACTGTTTCAATTATTTCTTGAGGTATCCAATTGTGTATAAGTGCACCTATACCTACGCCGACTAAAATGTAAGGAAACACCTTTTTAAATGTAGTAACCACTTGTTCTTTCGAATATACTGCGCGTTCTTTTACCGTAAGCGAGGGCGACTCAATGTCTACGCTGCCGTTTGCATTTAACACAAAGTCTTCCACATATTTCGACATTCCCATTTTGTCAAGCAATGTGCCGCCCACAACCGCAATAATTAAACCTACAATAACATATACCACCGCAACTCTTGCACCAAAAATACTCATTAATAGTACAAGGCTACCAAGGTCCACCATAGGCGAAGATATTAAAAAGCTAAAAGTTACGCCCACAGGCAAACCCGCACTTGTAAACCCCATAAACAATGGTATTGAAGAGCACGAGCAAAAAGGTGTAACAGTGCCAAGTAGCGCCGAAATTATGTTTGCCCATATACCCTTAAATCTACTTAAAATACGTTTGCTCCGCTCGGGCGGAAAGAAACTTTGAATATATGATATCATAAATATTAGCGAACATAAAAGTATAGTAATTTTAATTACATCGTAAATAAAAAATTGTATACTACCTCCTATTCGTGTTTCAATATCAAGGCCCGCACTGTTTAATATATTTCCAACACCATCGTTAAGCCATTTCATTCCAAGTAGTTGTGTTTGTAAAAAATTCCAAACTGATGATAAAATTCCCATTAATATTCTTCCCTTTCATTCGCTGTTAAGTGTCTGTATAAAGTTTAAACAAATCAATATTTTTTGATGTATATGCTAAAAATAATAGTCACTTAACCAAATGACTGTATTTATTTTACGTATATATTTGAAATCACATCAAATATTTTTAATATGATACTATTATATGCTCAAAATTTATAAATGTCAACCCCAAATAAAAAAATTATTATAATAATTGAAAACTGCTTTGCTACAAGCTTGTTGCATTGCCATTGTTTGCTTTTATTGACATCTTTTTATGTTTATTATATAATAAAATTAAATAATGAACGAAAGGTTATTTTTATGCCACAAAAACTGAAGCAAGAGGTTAAAGATCGAATAATAAATGCCGCACTTGATTTAATATTAGAGTCGGGTTTTAATAATGCTGACATGCGAAGTATAGCAAAAAATGCCGGTATTACACATGGAAATTTGTACAGATACTTTAAAAGCAAAGATGATTTAATGTCGTATTTAACGCAACCTTTATTGAACAGTATGAATGAGTTATTAACATTTCAAACCAGTGGCACTATAAAAATTTTTGATGATAATATAAATGATTTTATGAAAATGGAAAGCCAATACAGCACCGAAACTATTTTTGAAAATATAAGCGTTATTATTTTTGAAAATGTAAAAGTTTTTTACATCAAAGGAAAACAAAATCCAAAAGCTATGAGAGTAATTTTACAAAACAATATATTGCTCGATAATATTATAAATTGGCTAAAAGATATTGGGTTGAAAGGTTTTAAAGATGTTTTTGATTTAAACAGTATAACGCAGGAAGAAGCTTATGTTTTTTCTGTATTGCTTGAAAGTTTTGCAACCGGTTTTTGTAAGGGCATAGCTGTTATACTTGAAAATAATCTTGAAAACGATAATATTACTTTTGAAAAAACTTTAAAAAGATATATACACCTACAATTACAATATTTGCAACTTGTTACAATAAAACAAATTGAAACAAATAACACACCATTAAAAAGAGAGGAATAAAAATTGAAAAATAGTAGCTTATTTAAACTTACAAAAACAAAATTAATAGCTATACTTATTATTTTAGTTTTTATTGTAGCTTTAATTATATATTTCACATCGCCCAATGTACAACCTGCTGCAATACAAGAGACTGATAAAATTGTGTATTCGGTGGAAGTATTAACTGCTACATCTGTCGAAGAAAATGATTTTTTAACATATGCAGGTATTATACAGTCGGATTCTCTTGAGGAGGCAACCTTTGCAAGTATTAGCGAAATAACTAACATTTACGTTAAAGAAGGCGATTATGTTTTAAAGGGTGACCCCATTGCAACAATTGATGATGAAGCCGCCCAGGAGCGTGTTGATTTAAACCAAAATACAATTGATACCGCTAAGGCCAGCGCAGACACTGCAAAAGCAAATTTAGATAAAGCAAACATTGATTTAGCAGCTGCTCAGCAAGCTAGGGATAACAACCCCGAAGCTATTACAGCTAAGGCAAATTTAGACGCAGCAAATGCAAATGTAACAACTGCACAACTTGAACTTGATAATATCAACACTTTGCTGGAGCCTTATGAAACAGCACTGGCAAATGCACAAGCCGAATACGACACAAGCGTTAATAATTTAAACGCTGCACAAGCCGCTTTAGACAACGCCACCCTGGCACAGCAAACTGCACAAACTGAGTACGATGCCTTTATGGCAGCAAACCCGGGAGCACTTGACACAGACCCTGGCAAAATTGAAGTTACCAATAACTTAAACAACGCAAATACTAACCTATTAACAGCACAAAATAATTTTAATACAGCACAAGACGAAGAAAATGCCAAAGAAACAGCTTTAAGAACAGCACAAGCGAATTTAGTTTCTGAAGAGCTACGCCTTGGCAAAGCACAGGCAGAGACTAACTTGCAAACAGCAAACGCAAGCGTTGCCACAAACCAAGCACTATATAATGCTGCTATTGAGCAAGCTCAACTTGAAGTAGATGCACGCAGCGCCGAAGTAAACGCATATCAAGTACAGTATAATAGCTCTGTTGCAGCTTATGAAAGAGCTCAAACAGAATATGCAAACAGTGTAGCTGAGCTAGAAGACTTAACTTATTACGCAAAGTCCTCCGGCACTGTTTTAGCTGTAGTTGGCAAGGAAGGCTCAATAGCCACACCACTTGCACCTATTGCGGTTATTGGCTCTGATGGTATGGTGGCAGAGTTCGGCATTTCTGCATTGGAGGCGCAGGACATAAAACAAGGCGATAGTGCTATTGTAAACATTAAAGGCAATGATTACAGCGGCGAAATATTAAGTGTTTCTGTTTTGCCTGATGAGCAAACTCGCACATATTTAACACGTGTTTTAATTAACCTTGCACCGGATGATTTACTTATTGGCGAACTTGTTTCTGTAAATATCATAACCGGTGATAGCATTGGTATTTGGCTACCAATTAATATTATTTTAAACGATGGGGCAAGCTATGTGTTTACAGTTAAGGATGGCAAAGCTGTGCGTAAAGATGTTGAAATTATACAAATTGATAACGATGAGGTTTTAGTGCATGGTATTTTAAACGGCGAGCAGATTATTTCGCAAGGTATGAAAACAATTAAAAATGGGTATATGGTAGCGGTGGTAGAATGAACAAATTTATTGAGCAAATAATTAAAAACAGATTGTTTGTTGTTTTGGTGTGCCTATTTATAGCAATAATGGGCTTGTTTAGCTATTATGTTATTCCAAAACAAGAAAACCCAAACACAGCCGCCGCAGTTGCAACTATTGTTACAGTATATCCCGGCGCATCACCAAGTGAAGTAGAAAAAAATGTTACTGATATTATTGAGGCCGAGCTTAGCTCGTTGCCAAATATTGATTATTACACTAGCCAAAGTATGAACAGTGCCAGTGTAATTGCTGTTATTTTTGATTTAGATCTTACAATAGACGAAGTTGAGGATGACTTGCGCAAAGCTGTTGAAAATACACAGTCAAAACTACCCGAACTTGCTCAAGAAAGCGTTGTTAACACCGATTTAGTTAACGAAAACCAGTTTATTATAAGCCTTTCCGGTAATGTATACAGTCAAGACGAACTTGCAGATTTTGCAACGATTGTTAAAGATGCCATTGACGAAGTTGATGGTATAGAACAAATATTGATAGAGGGTTTGCCGCAAAAACAGGTTGAAATAATAACAGACCCTACTAAAATGCAAACTTATGGCATTAGTATAGAAAATATCTTGCAGCTTATGCAAGCACAAAATCTCTCTATCCCCTCCGGAGGAATTGAATACGAAAGTGGCGAAATTAATGTTGTTACCCCGGCTATTTTCGAGAGCATCGCCGACATACAAAATCTAGTAATTAACGGCAGCTCGGAATCTTTAAGCTTTGTTAAGCTAAAAGATGTGGCTGAAATAGAGCTTACCCAAACAAGTGATTACTTTTTTTCTCAAGATGGCAAACCGGCAATTTTAATTACCGGCACAATAGAGGATGGACAAAATGCAGTTAATGTTGGAACAGATTTGCGCAGTGCAATAGAGTATTCAAAAAGCCTTGTGCCTGACGATGTTTTTTTTCACGAGGTTTTATACGCCCCAGCCGATATAGAAAATTCCATAAATAGCTTTATTATGAACCTTTTCCAAAGTATTGGTCTTATAATGATAGTTGTTATGGTTGGTGTTAACTTGCGCAACGGAATTATTGTTTCGGTAGCTTTGCCAATTAGTATTTTATTTACCTTTATTGTTATGAACTTGATGCAAATGCAATTTCATTTTATTACAATTTCAGGGCTTATTGTTTCGCTGGGAATACTAGTTGACAATGCAATTGTAATAAGCGAGGCTATACAACATCATTTAAACCACGGCATAGATAAAACGCAATCAATAGTAAATGCAGTTAAAGAAACAGCCGTGCCGGTTCTGACTTCTACTTTAACCACTATTGTCACTTTTTCTATAATATATTTTGTGCCGGGCGTTACAGGGCAAGTGGCCGGAGATATACCCACCGTTGTTATAACAGCATTAATTGCCAGTTATTTTGTTGCTATGTTTGTTATACCTGTTTTTGCATATTGGTTTTTTAAACCCGAAATAAAAAAGAAACGCTCAAAGAAAAATTATATGGCGCGCGCATTTAAGGCCATGTTAAAATTTGCATTAAAACATAAAATAACAACAGTGACAAGTGCATTTTTAACTCTAGGTGTCGCAGCACTTTTAGCACTACAACTAGGCATGCAGTTTTTTCCTGTGGCAAATAAACCTGTAAACTACATCACGTTCGAGGGTGAGGACATATCTTTAGAGGCCTCTACCGATGTAAGTTTGCAGATTAATGAAGTATTAGACGACCAGCCTGTGATTGATAATTATACATATGCAGTTGGTGGCGATTTGCCAAGCTTTTTCTTAACTGTGCCCTCGTTGGCAAGCGCACCAAATGTGGGGCAATATATGCTGCAACTAAACGAAGAAGAACTGGAAAAGATGGGTGGACCCGAAGCAACAGGTAAATATTTACAAAGTATATTAGACGCCAAAATTGTGGGTGCAGATGTCACAGTGAAAAGCCTTGAATATTCTATACCTACCGATGCGAAAATATCGCTGTTTATTTACGGAGACGATATAGAAAAGTTAACCCAAACAGCAGATTTGCTAGTTGATGCCTTAGGTGAAATACAGGGCACAACACGTATACATAGCACATCTTTAAACTCGCAATACGAATATAATGTTAATTTAGACAGCGAGGTACTATCTTCTTATGGTCTTTTAAAATACGACGTAGTAAAGCAAATAAATACCTCTTTGATGGGTGCTGATGCCGGCGTTTACCAAACAGATGACGGAAACCTAGATATAGTTTTGCGCAGCGACATAAAAAGCCTTGAAGATTTGCAAAATTTACAAATTGTTGGAAGCGTAGCAGATACAAAAGTGCTTTTAAGTCAAATATCAACTATTGATTTACAGCCGTCTGTGCCTATAATTGAGCATTACAACGGTAAATATTATGTACAGGTTTTAAGCAATGTTTTGCCCGGCTACAACTCGTTTTCAATAGAAAGTGAGCTTAACAGTGATTATTTATCAAATATGGATTTACAAGGTATTTCAATAGAAAGCAAAGGCGAAGTAAGTAACATGCTGGACTTGGTTGTTTCGCTTGTTTTTAGCGCAGCCTTTGCTGTTATGTTAATTTATATAATACTTTTGTTCCAATTTAAAACACTTAAAAAGCCGCTTATTGTTTTAGCAAGTATACCTTTAAGTTTTATAGGTTGCGGTTTTGGTTTGTGGATATTCAAAATGGATATACAGGCAATGGCGCTTTTAGGCTTAGTTAGCCTTTTTGGTAT
>CAYJLZ010000043.1:0-16995 GCA_964371265.1 uncultured Bacteroides sp.
TTTTTCGAAATGAGTTATTTTTCTAAAAGTTTTAAAGAGGATTATGGAATGACACCTACGGAATATAGAAAAATCTGAAAAAAGGTACAAGGAAGTAGCGGCCTAATGCAAGTGTATTTTGGGATGTGCTGTGCTTGTAAGCAAAATAAAACTGTACAGCTATGAAAATTAGCTGTACAGTTTTTAAAATTAGCCATGAAAAAATTCAACCGCCATCTTCATGTTTTCCATTATTTTCACACTAAATGGGCAACGGGCCTCACAAACGCCACACATTATACAATCTGATGCATTTTTATAAAGCGAGTTGTAGTGAGATATAATGGTAGGCGGTATTTCGGTGTTTTCCCTTGCTATGTCCAAAAACTTTGTTACGGTTGCCACATCAATATTTGCAGTACAT
Organism: uncultured Bacteroides sp.; assembly: GCA_964371265.1. Taxonomy (GTDB): domain Bacteria; phylum Bacillota; class Clostridia; order Oscillospirales; family Ruminococcaceae; genus Ruthenibacterium. Next base: position 404 of record CAYJLZ010000043.1, read on the forward strand.
GGCAAACAATGATTGCAGTACATACATTTTCCTGTCGCACTTATTTTGCCGGTTCCGCTAAGAATATGCGAATAATCTTTCTCTTCATTTGTAATATCGAGATATAAAAGAGCCTCATTTAATTCGGTAACATTTGAGCAACCGATAAGTACTGAGGTAACAGCCGGGCGAGTTAAACTGTAATGGCAACACTGCGCGACACTCATAGCTTTTTTAAACGGTGAACTTTCTGCTTTTAGCAATGTACCTGCTCCAAGAGCCTTCATAACGGTTATTCCAATGCCGAGTGTTTCGCAGGCTGTATATAATTTTTGCCTTGCTTCATTAACTACCCACTCCGGTTTATCTAAGTTTTTATGTTCAATTAAATCTCCAACATCAGTGTTTTCATCTTCAAGGTCATAGGCAGGGTTTATGCTGAACATTAAAACATCAATTAAACCGCTTTCTACCATTTTAAGCGCAACAAGCGGATTGTGGGAACTGACACCGATATGCTTAATAACTCCATCTTGCTTTAATTTTTTAACATACTCTATTATTTCTCCATTAAAAACTAAGTTGTAGTCTTCAAAGCTGTCCACATAATGTATCATTCCAACATCAATGTAGTCGGTTTGTATTCTCTTTAGTAAGTCCTCAAACGATGCCTTTGTTTTTTCAATATCACGAGTTCTCTCATATTGCCCGTTTTGCATAACTGTACATAAGTGCCCTTGTATATATATCTTATCTCTGAAACCTATTAGCGCATTGCCAATAGCTGTTCTAACTTCGGGTTGTGGCATAAATACATCAATATAGTTAACCCCTTTATTAATGGCGCTATGAATTATTTCGGTTACTACTTCTTGCGATTTTCCGTTAAACCATTCGCCACCTAGCCCGATAATACCTACATCTACATTTGTTTTTCCAAGTTTTCTATATTGCATATTCACCTCTAAATTACGAATCTTGTTTTGTATCTGCTATTTGAATTTCTCTTAAATTTACACCTTGCGGTAACTCGTAAGCAAATTTAATAGTCTTTGCAACATCTTCAGCAGTAATACTCGTTGCGCCAACGCTTGTTTTCCAGCTGTTGTAACCATCTTTAATTTCATCGCTTGTTGTATGGCTTAAAAGTTCTGTTGCAACAGCACCCGGGCAAATACGCATAACTCTAACATTGTGCGATGAAAGCTCGCCCCTTGCAACTTCAGAAAGACCAACAACACCATATTTGCTTGCACAATACGCAGCATGATTTCCAAAAGGCTTAACTCCTGCAATAGACGAAATGTTTATTATAGTACCGCACTGTCTTTGTTTCATATCGTTCATTACAATTTGCATACCGTTCATAACACCCATCACATTGACATCAAGCATTTTTTGCCATTCTTTAGCGTCTTGATTTTCTAGGTTGCCTAAAAGCATAACGCCTGCATTATTTACAATTAAATCGGTTTTTCCATAAACAGCTTCGGCTTTTCTAACAGCATCTTCAAAAGCTGTTTTGTCAGTAACATCTACCTTTTCGCACATTGTATTTTCTAAACATAAGCTCTCTAAAAGTTCAATTCTCCTTGCCAATAGCAAAAGAGGATATCCCGCTTTGTTAAACTCTAATGCCATTGCTTTGCCAAAACCTGAACTTGCACCTGTAATTACAACTAATTTTTTCATGTTAATTTCTCCTAGTTCTGATTATAATATTGACTATTTTACTATTACAGTATAAAATACTATTATAGCTTATAGTACATAAGCGGTTAAAATATGTCAATAAGGCACTTTGTTTTCGCAATGTGTAATAGAGGTAACTAATGGATAAAATTATAGTGGGATCTGAAATAGAAGTAACGTTAAAAATGATAGGCGGTAAATGCAAGCCAATTATTTTGTATATTTTAATAGAGGACGGAGTAAAGCGGTTTAAAGATTTAATGAAAGAAGTTAATCAAATTTCTCAAAAAACTCTTACCAATCAATTGCGCGAATTAGAGGTTGACGGACTTATTACAAGGGAGTGTTTTGCTCAAGTTCCACCCAAAGTGGAATATAGCATAACAGAAAAAGGCAAAACGCTTTTTCCGATTTTGGAGCTTATGTGTAGTTGGGGCAAACAAAATGTTGATGAGCGATTTGAAATTATAAATCCGCAGTGTTTATAAAAAAAGAGATAGATGTTAAATTTGCAAGTTTGTATTAATTGAAATATTACAATATATAAAGTTTTAGCAAACAAAAGCGGTAAACTTTCCATAAGGAAAATTTACCGCTTTTGTTTGCTAAAAAATATTTACTTTAAGCATTGTACTTTTTTATGCTGCCTTTATTGTTGCTTTTAACCTCATACATTGCTTTATCGGCTAAGCTAAGGCACTCGCGCAAAGCATTAGTATTCTCTGGATAAAGAGCATATCCAACTGATGCGCTCACTTTATGCATGCCTCCATTTGGAGTGTTTATATAACTTGTATCTAGCTGTTGTTTAATTTGTGTTAAGCAATCATCTAACTCGTCATAGTTTTCCATGCCATATACAATCATAGCAAACTCATCGCCACTTAACCGTGAGCAAAGTTTGTTAGTGCATTTTATGTTATTTAAAACAGTAGCTGCCGCACAAATAAAACTGTCTCCCGCCGTATGGCCCCAAGTGTCATTAACATATTTCAAATTGTCTAAATCAAACATAAAAACTGCTGCCTTTTTAGTAAGTTGTGGGGTTAACTCAAGTTGATGTATCTTATCAAAAAAAGCTCGTTTGCCGTATAGCCCTGTTAAGAAGTCTAAATCTCTTTCTTTTTTAATAGTATATATTTCGTTTATTTCGTCGGTGGAATCTACAATTAGACCCCAGTCGCTCTCGCCATCTTGATAACGCATTATTTTTAAAAATCTATCTCCGGAGTCAGTGTGGAGCATGTATACATTTTCTTCGCTAGTTAATGGGTGCGACATAATTTCATCTATAAAAGCAAGGAAGCTGTGTGGAGATTTTAGGTCTTGGTTTAAGCGCTCACTGCTTATTTGCATAATATCCGTTAACTTACCTGTGGTAATAACAGCATTCGGCTTACACTCATACATAGCAATAGGCACATTAACATGCTCAAAAATAGTAGAGAATTTTAAAGATGACTCCACTATTTGATTGACCATATAATTTACGTTGTTACTAAGTGCTTTAAACTCGGGTAATCCTACAACGTTCATTTTATAATTTAAATTACCACCTGCTATAAGTTCCATTCCTTCGCCTATTTGCAAAAGCGCACGAAGAACCACACGATCAAGCATAAAGTAAATAAGCAATATAATTAGTGTTGCTATGGCAAAGGATACGCCCGCAATGAATGCAATACTTAAAAGAGTTGAATTGTAAATTGATGCATGACTTTTAAAATATCCAATGTATATGTCGTTTGGATGTTGAACAAACAACATGTGACCATGTTCTGAGTTAATTGTGGTATTAAGAGTTGATCCCTCATTTTGCTCGTTGAAATCTATTTTGCTAAAATCAGTAATATTCGACTTACTTACAACTTGGTCTGTGCTGCTTACCACCTCTCCGGTTGTGGCATCTACTGCAAAAAATATACAGTTAGTAGCAGGTGTAAGCCGAGAAAAAATGTACGATAGTTCGGTTTCTTCCATTGCTTCTAAAAGGCGTAACGGCTCAATGCCAATTTGCACAATGTGCTGTTTGTCATCGCTCCAAACCGCAATATACTGCATTTCTTTTCCCTCTGCGGTATTGGGTGTTACATCTTGAGCAAGCTCTAAATCATAGTCATCAAGTAAAGGCGCAAAAAAATTCATTTGCTCACCCGAATTAAATGTATAACCGTAATAATCGGGTATGTTACCACTGTATATTTCTCCCTCGGGAGTAAACAGGTGAATTTCGTCAATTTGCAATAAATCTGTTATAAGCTCAAGTTGCTCAATGTCATAAATAATGTCTTGATTATGCTGTATCATGTATGCAGCAGCATTGGCTCTAATTATAAAATCTTCTTTTAGTTCTTCTTGCAATTGCGCTACATTTTCATCATTATCAGATAAAATGTATTCAATTTGCTCGATTTGGCTATGAGCTTCGTTATAAAATCCGATATATGTAGTATGTAGAATTGCATAAGTACATATAGCAAGCAATATGCTTGTAATTACAAGCACTAAAATTACAAGCCTTGTTACAATGTATTTTTTCACTTTGTTCACCTAAATTTCATTTGTGTTTACAATATAAATAAATATAGATATGTGTTATTTAATATACCATATTTATTGGGAACCGGTCAAGCATTATACATTAATGATAGGGCCTGTAATAAAACACTTTTACTACTATTTTTTTAGTTATTTATACCTAACACCTTAATTTATATTTTGTTGATTTGAAAATATTACGATAAAAGAAGATATTATTTCTTTAGTGCAAAATATTACATTTTTTATTAAAAATATTGTTTGCATTTGTTTTGTTTATATGATAGAATATAAAACCGATAACGTTTTGAATAGCCATAGCGCACTTTTATGCCATAAACTCAAGGTGCGGACGGCTAGAGCGAGATGCGATTGCATCTCGTTTTTTTTTGACGACCACACACAAAAAGGAGATTTATGAGCACAACTACATTTGCACAACTAAGTATGCACCCCAATATGCTAAAAGCCATAGACGAAATGGGTTTTACGCAAATTACACCTGTACAAGAAAAAACAATACCGCTTACACGTTCCGGTGTTGATATTTTAGCACAATCGCAAACAGGAACAGGTAAAACAATAGCATTTGCCATACCGGCAGTAGAACGTATACAGGAAGGCGCAAAAAATATTCAGGTACTTATTTTGTCGCCAACAAGAGAACTTGCACAGCAATGCGGAGATGAAATACGCAAACTATCGCCATATATGCCGCATGTAAAAACGGCAGACATATACGGTGGTGCCGATTATAAAACGCAATTTAAACTTTTGCGCGGTGCCAACATGGTAATTGGTACACCCGGGCGCATTATGGATCATATTAGGCGCGGTACACTAAAGCTAAATAAGCTTGAAATGATTGTGCTTGACGAAGCAGACGAAATGCTAAACATGGGTTTTAAAGAGGATATTGAAACTATATTGCAAGATGCACCAAAAGAACGCCAAACAGTGCTTTTTTCGGCTACTATACCAAAGGGTATTTTAGATATTACAAAGCAATTTCAAAAAAACCCGGTGCAAATTAACCTTGTACAAAACAAGGCAACATTAAAGGCAATTAAGCAAGTATACGTAGATGTTAAAAAACAGCATAAAAATGCTGCGCTTAAGCTTCTTATTGCTTACAATAAGCCGCAACGTGCTATTATTTTTGCAAATACAAAAAGCATGGTAGACGAGCTTGTAGATATGCTTAGCGATGGCGGATACTCTGCGCAAGGCATACATGGCGATATGAAACAACAGCAGCGAACAAACGTTATGACAGCGTTTAAAAAGGGCAGTACAAACATACTAATAGCAACAGACGTTGCCGCAAGAGGTATTGACGTTAGTGATGTGGATTTTGTATTTAACTACGATATACCGAGAATGACGGAATATTATGTGCACCGTATTGGCCGCACAGGGCGTGCAGGGCGCAGCGGTACAGCAATTACACTATGCTGTGGAAAGCAACAGGTAGTAACTATTAAACGCCTTGCTCAAAAGTTACAATCGAACATAGAGCACATTGCACTGCCAAGCACACAAGATATTAAAGATAGCAGATTGCAGCAAAACATACTTAAAGTGAAAGATGAAGCTACAAACGGTGTAAGCGCATATGCAAAACAAATGATAGACACTTTAATTGAAAGCGGTTATAGCGCATACGATATAGCCTGTACACTTGCTGAAACGACACTAAAAACAGATACAGCTAACATAGAAGAACTAGCGAATGTGCCCACAGATGCAGTATCAACGCGAGGCGAAAACAGAGTGCGAAACGACGATGAGGGCTTGCGCTTTGGCAAAATGATGCTAAACATAGGTTCAACATCACGTTGTAGCGCAAACCATATTGTAGGCGCCATTACAGAGCGCACAGGTGTTTCGTCTAAAGTTATAGGTAAAGTATCTATTGAAAAAGACCACTCAGTGGTTGCTGTTCCAAATGATATAATAAATAATGTAATATCTGATATGGAAGGTATAAAAATATGTGGTAGACCGGTTAAGGTAACGAAGATGGAGTCTCGCAAAAGGGCGAAATTTAACGGTGGAAACAGCAACAGCTTTGCAAAAAAACCTTATGCACATAAAAGAAATAAGAAGAGAAGTGCAAAATAGCATTTAATTTTATAAGAGCATTTAAAAAAGCCTCACCGCATTGCGGTGAGGCTTTTTTGTAACTTTATGTTAATTTTATCTATTAATAACATAGGTTATTTGTTAACCGAGTTTAAAAATGCAGAGCAACCACAAATTATATCGTCATATGCAACATCAAAATTACCTGTGTACCATGGGTCGGCAATATTGCTGTGTTTGCCTGCAAAATCTAACAATAAACTAATTTTGTTTTGTGGGTCGCTGTGTATAATTCTGTTTAAATTTTTTAAATTATTTTCATCCATACAAATAAGGTAATCAAAATTATCGTAGTCGGCGCTTTTTACTTGCCTCGCGCTACGCTTTTCAAAAGGTATACCTACCTCAATAAGCTTTTGCTTAGTGCCGTAATGTGTGTCGCTACCTATTGCATCAGTACTTGTTCCTGCCGAGCTAATAATAAATTGCTCACTTAATCCTTGCTTTTTTACCATATCCTTTAAAACAAATTCTGCCATTGTACTGCGACAAATATTACCGTGACAAATCATTAATACCTTTATCATATTAATCTCCTATCTAATAAATTACAACTTAAAAAAACAGTATAAATCCAATTGTATTCATAGCAAAGTTAGCAAACATATGGCAAAACCAAGATGCAAAAATATTGCTGGTTTTTTCATTTAAATAGTTAAATATTGTTCCGCCTATAAACAACCCCAACAGCACTGTAAAAAGTAAAAATATATTAAACATGCCGTCCATTATTGCAATATGGTATATGCCAAAACTTAACGAACTTACAATATATGCAATTTTTCTCGACTTTTCATTAAATATTGTAAAAATAAATCCTCTAAAAAACCACTCTTCTAAAAACGAATTTACAATGCAAACATAAAAAGCAATAGCAAAAAAATTAGTTTTATTTATTCCTAAATTATTTTCAAGCGATAGTTTAATACTGTTTAAACTTATAACAGGGTTTGCTATAACATAAAAAAGCATAATACATAAATATATGCCTATACCCAACGCCAGGCCTAGTTTAACGCCTTTAAAATTTAACCTAACAGCATTAAAAGGTTTAAAACTTTTGTCGTATATCGAATAAATTACAGGTACAAAAAAGAAAAGCGGTGCTTTTATCATTGTTTTTATAACATATCCCGGACGAATAACCATATCGGTGAAGCTAATTAAAAAACAGTAAATTCAACATTTCCCATAATATCTTATTTATTAGCAATAGTTAGCTGTAAATTTTACTTATTCAGGTATTTATTATAATTATTCATGTATTAATTTTACTTATTATATTATATTATAATATTCATTTACAATAATGTAAAAATATGCTAGAATAAAACATATTATTTGTATTTGAGGTGCATTATGAAACGCATTATTTTTATTTTGCTTGTTTTAGTTATTTGCATAGCAAGCTTTTTTTCATGTTCGAACACAAAATCTGCTGATAGTTCAATGATAAGTGATGCGCAAGGGACAACTGGCGAGGAAAATGCAGATGCCAGTGCATCGCAGGTACCGCTTGATACACTGTTAGTTGGTGTTCAAGATATGTCGGGCGACTTTATTAACGGCTTTGGCAACAATGCTTACGATGAGTCGGTAAAAGTGCTTACAGGCGGATATATGGGCGTTTACGAAATAGACGCACAGGGTGAAATATACTTAAACACTGTTAGCGTTGAAAATGTTGATATTACTACTGACAACGAGGGTAATAAAACATATGCATTTACGCTTCACGATGATATTTTTTGGAATAACGGCGAAAAAATAACTGCAAAAGATTATGTTGCATCGGTGCTTTGGCTTTCAAGTCCTGAGTGGGCACAGGCCGGGGCAACTTCATCGGGCAACAATTCTCTTGTAGGGTTTACCGAATATAACGATGGAACAACAAATGTTTTTGCCGGCGTACAGCTTATAAGCGAAAGCGAGTTTTCTCTTACAATTGCAGCTGAAGAACTTCCCTATTACTGGGAAACAGTATACGCTTTTGTAAACCCTATTCATTTTGATACATATTTACAAAATTGTGAAATAAAAAGTTCACAAGACGGTGCGTATTTTGAATTTTCACAGGGAGATTTGCTTGAAAATTGCTCTCGTATAGTTAGTGAAGAAAGATATGCACCAACCGTTACCTGTGGCCCTTACAATTTTGTTTCATTTGAAAATCAAACAGTTACAATGGAATTAAATGAGTATTTTAAAGGCGATATCAACGGAAACAAACCTACTTTGCAATATGTAGTTCAACAAACTGTACCTATTGAAACAAATGTAGAATGGGTTATTAGCGGACAAGTTGACCTTGTTGAAGAAGTGGTTGAGCATGAAAAAATAGAATCTGTAAAAGCTGCTGATAGTGCTTTATACCATTCATATTTGCGCTCGGGATACGGGTTTTTGGCAATGCTGTGCGATGTAGGTCCTACATCAGATATTAATGTTCGCTGGGCTTTGGCATCATTAATTGACAGAAGCGAGGTTGTAAACTATGTTACGGGTGGGTACGGCAGTACGGTAGACAGTGAATACGGAATAGGCCAGTGGATGTACCAAGAGAAAGCAGCAGACCTTCAAGCTGAATTGCTGCCTATTTCGTTTAGCGTGGACACTGCAAATAATTACCTGGATGAAACACAGTGGGTTTATGAGCAAGACGGTGTTACTGCATTTGACAGAACAAAAGCAACACAAGATGGTACTTACTTGCGTTACAACGAAAACAAAGAACCGCTTGAGATTAACCATTTAGGACAAGACAATGTACTAACCGATATTATTGAAATACAGTACGCAGCAAATGCACCGCTTGCAGGTATAGATTTTAACCTTGAAAAAGGTGAATGGGCCTTTGTTGTTGAAAACTATTACGATGCTTATAAACTTGGTGAAGACAGAATTTACGATACATTTAACCTTGCAACTAATTTTTCGGCAGTGTTTGACAGATATTACACATGGCACTCGGACTTTTTAGGAACCAGCTTAAACAAAGCACAATTAAGCGATGAAGAACTCGACGAGCTCATTATCGAAATGCGCTCGACAGACCCAAGTGACAAAGAAGGCTTTTTACAAGCATGGTTTGAGTACCAAATAAGATTTAACGAAATTATGCCCCAAATACCGCTTTATTCCAACGAGTATTACGATATTTTACATGTTAATGTTGATAATTTTAACACAACCATATATGCCGGATATGAAGATATAATATGCACAATTACTAAGTCTCAAAAGTAATTTTATAACAGTTAAAATAAATAAGCAATTAAAAGTGCGCAACATGCTAATTAATGCAAAAATGCAATAAAGCGATTGTGTGCTTTTTTGCTTTGATCTAATTTTAAAGCTGAGGGTGATAATTTTTGGGAAGATATATATTAAAACGGATATTAATATTGATTCCGGTTGTTATACTTGTGTCGATAGTAATATTTACGCTTGTAAAAATTATGCCCGGAGACCCCGTTGCCCTTATGTTACCGGAAGATTTAACACCTGAGCAATACGAAACGCAGTACGATGTTATGTACAGAAAGCTAGGACTTGACAAAAATATTGTGTCGCAATATTTTGCATGGATTGCGGGTGTATTTGACGGTGATTTCGGTTATTCTAACACGTATAACCGACCGGTGTCTTTAATTATTGGCGAACCGATGCGCAATACAATTATTTTAAATTTATGTGTAAATCTTCTTTACCTTTTTATAGCAATACCTGTTGGAATAAAGTGTGCAACAAAACGTTTATCTCTTTTTGATAATGGCTGGCAAGTATTTTCGCTTGTAACATACTCAACACCTTCTTTTTTTCTTGCTATATTATTAATATATGTGTTTTCAATAAATTTAGGTGTATTGCCAATGGGTGGTATGCCTAATGCCGAAATGTTAACAACGCCGCAACTTATTTTAGAGTGGGTGCGCACACTTGCACTTCCAACAATTACGCTTACAGTTATTAGCCTTGCCGGGGCCGTTAGATATGTGCGCAACGCAATGATAGACGCACTTAGCCAAGACTATGTACGCACAGCACGAGCCAAAGGCCTTAGCGAAAAAGTTGTTATTTATACGCACGCTTTTAGAAATGCACTTATACCTGTATCTTATATAATTGTTGGCACGTTGTTTTCGCTTTTTGCAGGAAGTGCAATTATTGAAAGTGTTTTTGGTTATAACGGTATAGGCTCGTTAATAATTACTGCTATTTTTAACCGAGACAACATGTTAATAATAACGTTAAATTTATTTTACGCCATAGTAAGCCTTGTTTCGGTACTTGTTGCAGATATAGTTTATGCCCTTGCAGACCCTCGTATTAAGCTAAATTAACAGGATTAAACAGTGTGAAAATATGTTTAATAATAACGGTAAAAAAAATAATATACTAAGCTCGCTTGGTGCTGCCATTAAGCGGCCTTTTACTGTGCGCAATAAAAACTTGCATACAAATAACCAAAGCTATACACCTTTTAAATTAATATTAACAAAACTGCTTAATAACAAGCTTGCAATTATAGGGTTTGTTGGCTTAGCGTTTATATTTATACTATGTTTTTTAGGTAGTGCTTTGCTACCTTTAAACGAAAATTACTCTCAACTCACACATGCAAATTTACGGCCCAGTCTTAACTACTTAAATTATCCAAAACAACTTGAAGATGAAAATATAGTTAAAGTATCATCGGGAATATCGTTTAGTGCAGCAATTACAAACGAGGGCAAGTTATATTTATGGGGTAGCGAGCCCAATAAAAGCCAAGAAAACGTATCTACTTATATTTTTGATGTTCCTTTGGAAGTTGAAGAAACATTTATAATTGATATTGCATGTGGCACAAACCATATTTTTGCAGCTGATGACAGCGGTAATTTATACGCATGGGGTTACGATGGCAACGGGCAAACACAAATACCAACTAACGTTACAAATGTGTTTTCAAACAGCACTACAAAAATAGTTAAGTCTGCCGCAACGTCTCAATATACGGCAGTACTTGGCAGTGACAATAACATTTACGTTTGGGGCAATACTCAAGCCGAAAATACGTTACTTATTCCTTCGTCTGTTAAAGGGCGAATTGTAAACTTTGCCGCTGCCGATAGCAATATTGCGCTACTTTTAGATGACGGCACAGTTCAAGTAATTGGCGACAGAGGTACGGAGTTTTCAACGCTTTTGCCGGTAGAACTGACAGATAAAAGTGTTAAAATAGTTGATATAGAGGCAACAAATCGAAACGTTTTGGCGCTGGATGATGAGGGTAATTTATACACATGGGGCAGCGCTCAAAACAACCTTTTAAACATACCTACATTTGAAAGCGGCGTAGCTTCTATAAAGGCAGGATATGATAATTTTGTTGTTCTAACGCAAAACGGCGATGTTACAGTTTGGGGTAGCGAGCACCTAAACGCTTTATCTAATTTAAACAATGTGCAAGGCATACAAAACATATATGCCGACAGCTACCAGTTTTACGCACAAGATGAAAATAGCAATTTTTATGCATGGGGAAACAAAGGGTATCTATTTGGCACCGACCATTTTGGCCGAGATATTTTTTTGCGCATCATCCATGGAGGTAGAATTTCGCTTACAGTAGGCGCTGTTGCTGTTATAATATCTGTTATAATTGCCCTGTTTGTTGGCCTTACAGCGGGTTATTTTGGCGGAGCGGTAGATCATGTTTTAATGAGAATAACCGATGGGTTTTCTTCTATACCGTTTTTTCCCATAGCAATTACTCTTTCGTATGTAGTAGGGCACTCACTTACAGCCCAACAAAAAATGTATATGATAATGATTATTTTGGGAGTACTGTCGTGGATGTCGCTTGCAAGGTTGATACGTGCGCAACTACTTATTGAAAGAGAGAAAGATTTTGTGCTTGCAGCACGTGCTTTAGGTTTAAAAAGTAATGCTATTATGTGGCGCCATATTTTGCCAAATATTTTTAACCTTGTAATAGTTAATATTACTTTAGGCTATGCATCTTCACTTCTTGCCGAGGCTGCACTTTCGTTTATAGGGCTTGGTGTAGCCGAGCCTACCCCATCTTGGGGCAACATGCTCATGTCGGCGCAAGAGATATCTGTAATACAATTTTACTGGTGGCGATGGCTAATACCCGCACTGTTTGTTATTTTTACAGCACTTTGTACAAACTTAATAGGCGATGGTTTGAGAGAGGCAAGTGACCCTCGCAGCAGTGAATGACGAAAGGCAGAGCATGATGAGTAATATACTTGAAATAGATGAATTGCACACATATTTTAAAACAAAAAATGGTGTTGTAAAAGCCGTTAACGGTGTGTCGTTATGTGTAAAAGAAGGTGAAACACTTGGAATTATTGGCGAATCCGGCAGCGGAAAAAGCCAAACGGCGATGAGTGTGCTTAAGCTGTTTGAGAAAAACCAAAGCATACAAAGCGGGCGCATAATATTCAAGGGCAATGAAATTTCAAGTTATAGCGATGAAGAAATGCGAAAAATACGAGGCAATGAAATTTCAATGATTTTTCAAGAGCCTATGACAAGCTTAAACCCTGTTTTAAACATTGAAAGGCAAGTTATAGAGCCACTGTTATTGCACAGCAAAATGAATAAAGTACAAGCAAAGCAGGTTGCTGTGCAGCTTTTAAACGATGTTAAAATACCAAACGCACAGCAAATGGCAAAAAGGTACCCGCACGAGCTATCCGGCGGTATGCGCCAGCGAGTTATGATAGCAATTGCACTTGCCTGTAAGCCAAAATTGTTAATAGCAGATGAGCCCACAACAGCACTTGATGTTACAATACAAGCGCAAATATTACACCTAATGAACGAGCTGAAAAAGCAGCATAATACCTCGATATTGTTTATTACACACGATTTGGCAGTTATTAGGCAAATGGCAAATACAGTTGCCGTAATGTACTGCGGCCAAGTTGTAGAACTGGCACCCGTAAGCGCAATTTTTGACACTAACGCCAAATACTCTCATCCATATACCGATGCACTTTTAAAAAGCATGCCTGCATATGCTACAAAAAATAGCACAAGGCTTTTGGCTATACCCGGCAATGAACCAAGCCCGCACAATATGCCAAGCGGCTGTAAATTTGCACAGCGCTGTAATTTTGCAAAACAGCAGTGCAAAATTAGCGAGCCGCCCTTAACACAAGTAGCCGAAAACCACAGCGTGCGGTGTTTTTTTACTGAAAATACGAGGTGCTAACATGTATAATAAAAAAGTACTTGTTGAAATTAGAAATGCAAAAATGTATTTTCCCATAAAAAAAAGCCTTGACTTTATTGGAAATCGCGAATACATAAAAGCAATAGATGATGTGAGCATTAATATTTACGAAAATGAAACACTCGGCCTCGTTGGTGAATCGGGGTGTGGTAAGTCTACACTTGGAAGGGTTATTTTACAGCTTTACAAGCAAACCCATGGAACTGTAAGTTATAATGGAAGAGATTTAAACAATATAACAAGAGAAAACATGCGCAAACTTAGAAAAGAAATGCAGATTATATTTCAAGACCCATATTCGGCACTTAACCCGCGCCTTACCGTAGGGCAAATGATTGAAGAAGGCGTTATTGCCCACAAAATGTATAAAAGACATAGCAAGCAACTTGAGCAGCACACAACTAAAATTATGGAAATGTGTGGTTTGCAACCGCATATGATACACAGATACCCTCATCAATTTTCCGGTGGACAGCGTCAGCGAATTTGTATTGCACGTGCACTTGCATTAAACCCCAAATTTATTGTTTGTGACGAATGTGTTTCCACTTTAGATGTGTCTATACAATCACAAATTATAAATTTGCTTTTAGATTTAAAAGAGCAAAATAACTTAACGTACCTGTTTATTTCGCATAATTTAAGCGTGGTTAGGTTTATAGCCGACAGAGTTGCCGTAATGTATCTTGGCAATATTGTAGAACTTAGCCAAACAGACGAGCTTTTTAAAAACACAATGCACCCTTATACGCAAGCGCTTTTAAACTCGGTGCCAAGCCTTAACCAAAGCGATGACAACTTAATGCCACAGCCGCTTATGGGAGACGTACCAAACCCAATAAATCCGCCAAAGGGTTGTAAGTTTCATCCAAGATGTAAATATGCCAAAAAAATATGCGAGCAAACTACACCCAAGCTTAAGCAAATAGAAGAAAATCATTTTGTTGCGTGTCATTATCCGCTTTAAAAAATAAAAGAGGTTTTTATGTTTAAAAAAAATCGCCCTGATTTGTTTAAAAATAAAAGTAAAAAAGAATTGGACGAGCATTACAACAACTTGCAACTTGAAAAAGGCGATTTGCCCGCAATGATTATTGCGGCCCTGATTACTTTTGGACCTATAATAATAGGAGTGTCGCTAATTTATATTATAATAGGTTCTTTTTTTGGCGCATGGGGTTAGCTTATGTTTGCAAAATTAGTGTGATGCATAGCTTTAAAATAGATCGTACCTAGTTAACTTGGAGTGTTATTATGAAATTTTCACAAATACCATACAAAAAACCTAATATAGAAAAGTTGTTGCAAGAAATTGAAGCAGCATCGATTGATTTTAAACAAGCAAGCAGTGCACAGCAACAATTTTTAATTTATGATAATGTTGAGAATATTACAAATGATTTTTCAACACAATATTCAATTGTGCGAATTAGGTATTTGCTAAATACTAAAGATGAGTTTTATAGCCAAGAAAGTATAGAATTGGCAAAGCAATATGCAGCTGTTAATGTAAAGTATCAGCAGTTTATATCGCTGGTACTAAACAGCCCCTACAAAAAAGAACTTGGCAAAAAAATTGGCGATGTAACAATAAAAAATATTGAGCTTTTTATTAAATCCATGTCGCAAAAAACGCTTGAGCATTCAAAGCAAGAAAGCTTGCTAATAAAAGAATATACAAGTTTATTATCAAATTTAACAGTAGAGTTTAAAGGTGAAGAAATTGCTCTTACACAGCTTGCCCCTTTTAAGGAAAGCACCGACAGAGAAACTAGAAAAGCCGCAATAATGGCAGAGGGAAATTGCTACAAAAAAGTTAAACTGCAATTGGACAATATATTTGATAAGCTTGTGAAAGTGAGAACAGAGCAAGCAGAAATATTAGGATATGATAATTTTACTAAACTGGGTTACGCAAGAACTCGGCGCAATTGTTATACAAAAAATGATGTTGCCGTTTTTAGAAAAGAAGTAGAAAATAACATAGTGCCTATTGTTGTAAAAATACGACAAAACAGAAAAGAGCGCTTAGGACTAGATGAAATTAAATTTTACGATTTAACATTAACTTTTAAAGATGGTTCCCCAAAGCCACATGTTTTTGGCAAAGATATTATAGATGTTGCAAAAACTGTGTTCAGTGAGATGTCAAAAAGCACACGAGGCCTGATAGATTTGCTTATAGAAAACGAGCTATACGATATTGAGTCAAAAGCCGGCAAGGCTCCGGGTGGATTTTGCTCTTATTTTGACAGTTATAAATATCCCTTCATATTTGCAAATTTTAATAATACATCAAGTGATGTTTACGTTTTTGTCCATGAAATGGGCCATGCACTTGCAAAATATATATCGTCGAAAAACAAGCAATACACTGCCCAATCGATGGATATATCAGAAATACATTCTATGACAATGGAGTTCTTGATTACCCCATGGTATGAAATGTTTTTTAAGCAAGACGCTCAAAAATACATTCTTGCTCATGCTGAAGATGCACTTATTTTTTTACCGTATGCGTGCCTAGTAGATGAGTTTCAAGAAATAGTATACGATAATCCCGATATGACTCCAAAGATGCGAGATGAAAAATGGCTGGAGCTAGAAAAAAAGTATCGCCCTGATATAAACGCAAATGGTATACCGTTTTATTGCGAGGGTGCAGGTTGGCAGCGCCAAACACATATATATAAATCGCCTTTTTATTACATAGATTATGCTCTTGCTCAAGTGATGGCGCTTCAAATTTTTTTGGTGTTTTTGAAGGATCAAAATAAGGCTTTTGAGCTTTATTTTAATTTGATTAAAATTGGTAGTGCCAAAACATTTTTAGATTTAATTAAACATGTTGGCCTTGTTTCTCCATTTAAAGAAGGCGCATTAATGCAAGTTTCGCAAAAATTATTAAAATATATAAACACCATAAAGATATAAATTGGCATGTGGGCATTCCGTTGCCCACGCCTTAAAATAAACTTAAATA
>CAYJLZ010000044.1:0-3951 GCA_964371265.1 uncultured Bacteroides sp.
TGAAAGATTTATCTGTGTTGCAACAATCGCCTTTTACGGATAAAGGCAGTGTTGTAGATGTGTTTGATGATTTGACTGTGTGGATGGGGATAAAAGGTGTTATTGATAGTATAAATGCAAATGTTGCGGCGTAGGGTGTGTGTTTAATATATTTTTCATGTATAAGATAGCTATGCGAAAAAAGCAACAATCTAGTCATTATAAAACGAAGTTGGGGCTTATTATTGGAATATTCATGTTTGCTTCATAAACTTAATTTTTTAGTTGACAGAAAATAAAAAAATCATTCGAATATATTTTTGTATAATAATGGAATTAAATCTTGCAGAAACTTTGACAGAAGGCCTTGCGACCTATACAATTATATATTTTTGGTAAAATATGTTACAACTGATTTTTTTTACTTACTAGGCTAAATATATTATTTAACTAGTTTGGTGTTTTAAAAGAGTAGTAGAATAAAGCTGATTAAAACGTGACGATGAGAGGGCTTTACATCTTTGGTATTGAATTAAATGTGAGGCACAAGCAGTTTGAAATTGTGGTTGCAATTGAAGCAGTAATTAGGTATAGTAGATATAAGCGTATACAGGCAAAAATAGTTTGATGCCAAATACAACTAACAAAAAATAAATGATAAAAAAGATAGGGGAATAAATGTTTACAATTAATAAAACTATTTATGAGGCAGGAATAATAGCATGTCTAAAAGCAGAAAACAACGATATATCAAGTAGTGTAAAAGACTTAAAAAAAGCAAGTGTTTACTGTGTTGAAATTAATGTTTCAGGTTGCAATGATATGTCAAGTTTGGCAACGACAATAAAAACCGAAAGAGATATTGCGTTTATAATAAGTGGTGTGACTGATGAAAATGTAATTGCACTTTTAAACGATGCAGGAGCACAGGCGTTTTGTTTAAACCCACAAAATGAAAGCTTGATTAATTATTGCAGACAGAATAAAATTGAAATAATTATAAGTTATAATGATTTGCAAATGCTTGAGAATGGAAATATAGATAAAAACACAATTGTTAAAATAATTGTAGACACTGATGAACAAAATTTTGAGCAAGTGAAAGAGTGTGTTCAAAGTAAGAAAGATGTTTTATTTGTTATAGCAGGTGAAATATGCGAATATGATATTAATGATTATTTAACATATGAAAATGTTTTGGCGTTTTTACCTACGAATTTGCAGCTAAATAATGCAAAAAACAAAAAAGAGTATGAACAAATGATTTGCGCTTTTGCTAGCAATATAAAAAAAATGATGAACTTTGAACTTTGCCATATGGGAGTTAATACGCAAGGTATGGAAGAGGCAAAAAGTATGGCGAATTTATTTAAAGCAATGTTCGATTTTGATGTAATAGAAAATGCAGGAGCTGTTTTTTCTCAAAGCTACATTGAATTTATGGCTCCACCGTTTTTTGGAAAGTACGGGCATATTGCGATTGGCACAAATTATATTGACAGGGCTAGAAGCTATTTGGAGCGAAAAGGTTTTGAGTTCAACTACAATAGCATAAAAACGTTTGCAAATTCTTCAAAAATTGTTGTAATATATATGAAAAATGAGATAGCAGGCTTTGCTGTACACTTGCTGCAAAAATAATACCAACACAAAAAATGCGACAAATATAACCATTAAACAGTTTTTTGCGATAAACAGCTATAAAAATAACCGTTTTTACAGTTGTTTGCATAAAACTGTTAATTTTTTTGTAAAATTTTTATTCTAAATAAATGCTTGAATCACACGCAATAATAAAATTAGTGCGATATATCAACAATTAATTTGGTGAAAAATTATTTTTGGTTGAATGTGCAAACGTTTGCATATTTTTATTGGTTAATTTGCCATATTTTTAACAAATGTATTGACATTTAATCGGTGAAAATATATACTAACAAACATATTAACTCGTCAATAAGGCTTTTTTTGTTTGTATAGGGTGCTTTTTGTACCTTGCAAACGTTTGCAAATATTTGTCGAGTTTAAAAATTATTATCGGAGGATTAAAGGATGAAAAAAGTTTTATCACTAATGATAGTACTTGCTATGTGCTTAACTTTCTTTGCAGCATGCGGTACTACACCGGAAGAAACACCGGCTGAATCGACAGCAGCAAGCACACCGGCAGAAGATGCAGGTGCAGAAGACTCACTTTCGGGCGAGCCTATTTTAATAGGTTGCTTGCAAGACATTACAGGCCCAACATCATCTCTTGGCGCAGCAGTTACAGAGGGTGCAAAATGGGCAATTAATGAAGTAAACGCAGCAGGCGGAATTGACGGACGCCCACTAGAGCTTATAGTTTACGATACAACAGGTAGCGTAGACGAGGCAATTACAGCATTTACAAGGGCTTGCACAGAAGACGGCGTTACAGCTGTTATAGGCCCACCGGTTGCAAACATTGGCCTTGCAATTGCTCCTATCAGCGAAAACTATGACGTACCAATGCTTGCATTTGCAATGGATAAAAACATTTTTGTAAAAGAAGACGGTAGCACATACAAAAATATGTTCTTGTTCCAACCAAACGCAGACCAACAAGCAGCTATAATGGCATCTTACTCAATTAACGAGCTTGGCTTAACAAACTTTGGTATTATTTACAACGAGCAAAACGCTTACTCTACATCACTTGTAGCAGGATTTGAAAACACAGTGGCGGCTGAGGGCGCAACAATTGTTGCAAGCGAAGCTTACAACCCGGATAACAGAGATTTCAACACATTGCTTACAAAAATGATGACAAGCAACCCAGAGGCAATTTTTGCACCTAACTACACAGCAGAACTTGCTTTGATAGCACAAGCAGCTGCAGAAGTTGGATACGAAGGCAAAATTATTGCAGGCCTAGATGCTTGCCCTCCTTTCAACACAATAGTTGAAGGTGTTGAAGACTTAAGCAACATTATATTTGTTAACAACGTAGACGATACAGAAGCAACACTTGCAGCTATGGTTCAAGAAGTTAAAGACACAAACGGTGTTGATGCAACAAACAAATTCTTCCTTGGATACGACGTTACAAACATTATTGCACAAGTTGTAGGCGAAGTTGGCGACGACCCTGTTGCAGTACGCGATGCAGTTGAAACACTTTCGGGTTTTGAAGGCCTAACAGGCACAATTACAATTGACCCTGAAACACACATGACAACAGGCCTTGAAATGTACACATTTACATATGATGTAAAAACACCTGTTGTTCAAAAGAAATATTCGGCTTAATCTTTAAAAAATTCCCCACCCGCAATTTCAATTGGGGTGGGGAATGCAGTTAAAGGAGAAAATTATAATGACCGCAGTAACATTTATTCAAATTTTAATAAACGGCATATCAATAGGTGCTGTTTATGCGCTAATAGCAACAGGTTTTTCGCTAATATTTAATATTTTAAAATTTTCAAACTTTTCACACGGCGCACTTATGACAATGAGTGCTTTTATTGGATACTTTGTATGTGAGGCAACCGATTGGCCTTTAGTACCTATTTTACTTGTGGCAATGCTTGTGGGTGGCGCAATAGCCGTTTGCGGCGAATTTGTTGCGTTTAGAAGAATTACAATTCGCAACACTTCACCGGTTTATTTTTTTGTGGCAAGTATAACACTTGGTACTTTTTTTGAGGGTGTAGTTGCAATTTGGGCGGGTGCAAACTTCTATGGATACCCCAACTTTTTCTCGGTACCGTCTATTAAACTTGGTGCATTTGTTATTTCCACAGCAGACCTTATTATGCTGCTAATATCGGCAGTTGTAATTGTTGCACTTACTTTTATTATTAATAAAACAAAAATGGGCCGCGGTCTTCGCAGCGTTAGCTTCGACAGAGATACAGCAGGCCTTATGGGAATAAACGTTTACAGAACAATTCAATCCGCATTTTTCATATCTGGTGCACTTGCCGGTGTTTCGGGTGTGTTTTTAGG
>CAYJLZ010000044.1:3961-5465 GCA_964371265.1 uncultured Bacteroides sp.
ACACTTGGCGCACTTGTTGTAAAAGGCTTTATCGCCTCGGTAGTAGGCGGTCTTGGCTCTATGTCGGGTGCTGTAATAGGCGCTATTTTGCTAGGTGTTGTTGAAACACTGCTTACTTACTTTGTTGGCACAGGTTATAAAGAAGTTATAACGTTTGTAATAATGTTAGTGTTCCTATTGGTTCGTCCGCAGGGCATTGCCGGCAGTAACATACAGGAAAAGGCGTAGGAGGGAATTTAAATGACAGAATTACAGATACTTATTCTTACAAGGGCGCTTATAACGGTTATTGCGGTTACGGGCGTTTATGTATTAACAGGCCTTACAGGCATGTTCTCACTGGGTCAAGCATCGTTCATGGCAATAGGCTCTTATGTTTCAGGCATATGCGTTGTAAAATTTGGCGTTCCGTTTTTTATTGCGGTTATACTTTCAATTGTTGCGGCAGTTGCAATAGGTTTTATTGTGGGTTACCCAACAGTTCGCCTAAGGCGAGATTATATAAGCCTTATTACCCTAGGCTTTGGAGAGGCGCTTACGGCTATTTTAAATAAGCTTACACAGTTTACTGGTGGTGCTGCAGGTTTTTATGGCATACCTAAAATTGTTACTCTTCCTATAGTTATTGGCTCGGTTGTTTTATGCATAGGTCTTGTTGCAATGTTTAAAACATCTAAGTTTGGCAGGCAGTGCATTGCAATTCGAAGCGATGAACTAGCTGCAAAGGCTATGGGCATTAACGTTGCAAAAGTTAAATTACAGGCATTCTTATTCTCTGTTGCAATTACAGCATATAGCGGATGCATGTATGCGTTCTATGTAACGTATGTAGACCCAACTCTGTTCAACTGGAAAAGAAGTGCTGACTGGATAATTATGGTTTTCTTCGGCGGCGTAAACAGCCTTTCGGGTTCGGTAGTATCAAGCTTTATACTAACGGCATTGCCCGAATTATTAAGAGGACTTGTACAGTACAGATATATTATTTACGCTGTTTTAGTACTTATTATAATCAACTTCAAGCCATCGGGATTATTTGGCGAATTTGAACTTACACCAAATAACTTTAAAAGGTTGTTTGCAAAACTTAAAACCAAAAAAGCAAGTAAAAACGGAGGTGAGCAATAATGCTGATCGATGTTAAAAATATAAGCAAAAATTTTGGCGGTGTAAAGGCAATTATTGATTTTTCTTTGCAGGCAGAGCGTGGGCAAATTCACGGCATTATAGGCCCTAACGGTGCGGGAAAAACAACGATTTTTAACGTTATAAGCGGCGTTTACCCTGTTTCAAGCGGTAGCGTTATACTTGACGGAAAAGATATTACAAAAATGCCACAGCATCAAATTACACAGGCCGGCATGGGCCGTACATTCCAAAACATTAGGCTTTTTAAAGGTTTAAATGTTATAGACAATGTTATGTGCGCTTTCGACCCTGTTTCGAAGTATGGGTTTTTTAGCGGTATATTGCCATCTCCAAGGCGTTATGCAGAGGAAAAAAG
>CAYJLZ010000044.1:5475-16882 GCA_964371265.1 uncultured Bacteroides sp.
ACCCCGAGAACTTAGCATATGGCTTGCAGCGTCGCCTTGAAATTGCAAGGGCGCTTACATGCAACCCAAAAGTTATGCTACTGGACGAGCCGGCAGCAGGCCTTAACCCAACAGAAGTTGGCGAGTTAACTGAGCTTATTCGCCTGTTATCTAAAGAAATAAACTGTGCTACATTACTTATTGAACACAGGCTTGAACTTGTTATGAGCTTATCGGATATTATACATGTTCAAAATTTCGGTAAAACAATAGCTGTGGGAACACCAGAGTACATACAAAGTCATCCCGAAGTTATAAAGGCTTACCTTGGTGAGGGGGATACAGATGCTTAAAGTTAATAAATTAAACGTAAATTACGGCCATGTAGAGGCCTTAAAAGACGTAAGTGTTAGCGCAGAAAAGGGGCAAATTGTTAGTATAATAGGCTCGAACGGTGCCGGTAAAACTTCACTGCTTCGAACAGTGTCGGGGCTTGTAAAACCAAGCTCGGGTACTATAGAGTTTTTGGGCAAACCACTTGCAAACAAACCGCACAAAATAGTTGCCGATGGCCTTGTTCATGTGCCGGAGGGAAGAAAAACTTTTTCGGGCCTTACAATAAGGGACAACTTGCTTGTTGGCGGATATTTGTCAAAGCAAAAAGATCTTGCTGATATGCTTCAAGATCAGTACAAGCGTTTTCCAATTCTTGAAGAGCGCAAAAATCAATTTGCCGGTACGCTAAGCGGTGGAGAACAGCAAATGCTTGCAATATCAAGGGGGCTTATGTCTAACCCTAAAATATTGCTAATGGACGAGCCAAGCCTTGGCCTTGCACCATTAATTGTTAACCAAGTTTATGATCTTATTGAAGAGATAAGAGATAGCGGAATTACAATTTTGCTTGTAGAGCAAAACGCAAGAAAAGCACTTAAAATTTGCGATAAAGCGTATGTTTTGGAAAACGGCAAAATTACAATAGAGGGCCTTGGAGAAGAGCTTTTAAGCTCAGATTCCGTTAAAAAGGCATATTTGGGCGGATAATAATTAAAAACAATTGCATTTATTAAATAGTAAAAATTGAGTGGAGTTGGTATAAATGAATTCGAAACAACTGATACAGGCTATTAAAAACGGCGAGATGCCACAGCGCACACCAATAGTGCCATCGTTTTACGAGTACACAGCAAAAATGGTTGGAAAAAGCATATCCGAAACGGCACAAAGCGTAGATTTAATTGTACAAGGTCAGCTTGAGTGCTACAAGCGCTATAAGCACGACTTTATAGCGGTAGGTGTTGATATATACAACGTAGAACACGAGGCGCTAGGCGCAAAGTATGATTTTTTTGATAAATTTATACCCGACTCCAAAGATATTCTTATAAAAACCCCCGAGGACTTTAAAAATTTAAAAGTGCCAAACCCTTTAAAAGATGCAAGAATGCCGCTTTACCTTGAGGCATGCGAAAAGATAAACAAAGAAGTTGGCGATGAAGTTGTTGTTACGGGCACAATTATGGGGCCATTTACGCTTGCTGTAATTAACAGAACTTATGAAGAACTTATTATGGATATGATTGACGATGAGGACTTTGCAAAACAACAACTTGAATTTGCATACAAAGTGGGACTTGAATTCGGCAAAGCTTTTGTGGATATCGGCGTTGGAATAACCATGAACGAATCGTGGATAAGCCCACCGCTTTTGCCGCCGTCTTATTACACCGAGCATGTGCAAGAGTATGAAAAGCGCCTGATACACGACTTGAAAGAGTACGGAGCAAATATAGTTACACTTATAAGCGGCGGTGAGATGGGCCCCGTTATAGACGAGCTTTGCGATACAGGAACAGACCTTGTGCTTTGCAACTATGTAAACGACAGACAGCTGTTTAAAACAACTTGTGAAAAGCACGGCGCACTTATGCGTGCAAGTATAGACCCAAAAGAGCTTGCCGCAAACACATTTGATGTTATGGAGAGCCAAATAAAAGAAGTTTACAGCGAATGTTCATCTTACAACGGGCTGATATTAGGCTGTGGCGTTGTACCGTACGAGGCAAGTGACGAGAGCGTAAAAGCCTTTATGGAACTTGCAAGAAAACACGACCCAAGAATAATTAAATAATGAGGAATAGAAATTTTATGATTAGAAATTGGAATGAAGAATCTTTAGATCACAGAAATACACTTATGTACGCAATGGGATTTAGCGAAGACGAGGTTAAAAAACCCGTTATAGGCATTGTTAATGCATGGAACGAAATGAACCCCGGACACTATCCGTTTAAAGACGTAGTAGAGGGCATAAAAAAATCTATCAACGATGCAGGTGGCCTTGCAGTAGAGCTACCTGTTACGGGAATATGCGATGGAATTTGCAGCAACACACCAGGAGACAGATACACCTTGCCGGCAAGAGATCTTGTATCGAGTGAAGTGGAAATGGAAGCAGAGCTAAACATGCTTGAGGGCATGGTGCTGCTTGCAACATGCGACAAAGTTGTACCCGGCATGTTAATGGGTGCATTAAGGGCAAACATACCCACAGTTATGTTTACAGGCGGCTTTATGGCAGCAGGTAACTACAAGGGTAAGATGCTTACGCTTACACATACAAAACAAGCGTATGCCGCATACATTGCAGGCGATATGACTAAAGAAGACTATAAAGGCATAGTGCGCAACGCATGTCCAACACCTGGCGCTTGCCCGTTTATGGGCACTGCAAACACAATGTGCGCAACAGCCGAAATTTTGGGCTTTAGCCCACACGGCAATGCAAGCACAAGAAGCCAAACAGAAGAGTGGCACAGCCAGGCACAGCAAGTTGGCACAAGAATTGTAGAGCTTGTAAAATCTCAAACAAGACCGCTGGATTTAATTAAAAAGTCAAACTTTGAAAATGCCGTTAGATACATGATGGCAACAGGCGGCTCTACAAACAGCATACTGCACATACCGGCTATGGCAAGGCAAGCAGGCTACGACATTAGCGTAGAGCTGTTTGACGAAATAAGCGAGCAAATACCTTGCATAAGTACAATTTATCCCAACCACCCCACATATACTATGGAAGATTTCTCGAAAGCTGGTGGGCTTGGTGCCGTAGTAAAAGAGCTTGCAAAAAAAGACCTTATAGACACAAAGGCAAACGGCATGTTCGGCACAATAGCCGACAAAATTGCAGTTAGCGAAAATAAAAACACAGATGTTATTCACAGTGTTGATAACCCTATTAACGAACAAGGCGGCCTTGCTGTTTTGCACGGCAACATAGCAACAGACAGCGCAATTGTAAAGTTCAGTGCAGTAGAAAAAGAGGCGTGGATTTTCAGCGGTAAAGCAAAAGTTTACGACTCTCAAGACGATGCATGGAACGCTATATTGAAAGACGAAATAGTTAGTGGCGACGTTGTTGTTATACGTTACGAAGGGCCGAAAGGTTCTCCGGGTATGCCGCACATGGAAACGTTTATGGCAGCTGTTTTGGGCAAGGGCATGGGCAAAGAAATTGCACTTGTGTCGGACGGAAGATTTTCGGGTGCAACAGGCGGCCTTGCAATTGGCCACGTAAGCCCGGAGGCATACGAGGGCGGAAACATTGCCCTAATAGAGGACGGCGACATTATTAACATAGACATAGCAAAGCGCAATTTAACAATTGATGTTAGCGATGAAGAGTTTGAAAAAAGGCGCAAAAACTGGAAACCTGTTGTTAAAAAGGCAAGTGGCTGGTTAAAATTGTTTAGGGACAATACAACATCATCGCACAAGGGTGCAACTGTTTTTTGGGATTAAGTAACGATTAATGGGGGGATATGGCGTGCAGGTAAACCAAGCAAACATAAAAGACGTGGCAAAAATGGCAGGCGTGTCGTCAAGTACAGTGTCACGAGTACTGGCGGGCAAGGTAAATATTAACAGCGAAACAAGCAAAAAAGTGCTTAAAAGCGCAAAAGAGCTGAACTACACACCCAATATAATGGCTCAAAGCTTAAAAATGGGCCGTTCAAACACTGTTGCGCTTTTGGTGCCCAGCATAAAAAACCATATCTTCCCCGAAATTGCACGCGGAGTTGAAGATGTTGCAAGGAAAAACGGCATAACGCTTGTGCTTTGTAACACAGACGAAGACATTGGTGTTGAGATAAACTACATTGAAAACTTAAAAAAACGCAATATCGATGGTTTTATTGTGAGTTCTATGATGCCGAATTCCGACCATATAAGGAAACTTGCAAAAGATGGCTTTCCGCTTGTTTTGTCACTTCGACATTACGACGACGGCATTGACACCATTGCCATAGACAATAAAAAAGCGGCATTTGACGTTGTGGAATATCTTATTAAAATGGGGCACAAAAAAATAGCACTTGTTTTAGGCAGAAGCGAGCTTAACATATATAAATACAGGTATGAAGGCTATGTAGAGGCACTGAAAAAGCATGGAATTGCCCTTGATGAAAAGCTTGTTATACGGGAAACCGCCGGTAGAGATAACATTTACTTTTTAGTTAAAAGTATGCTAGAGCGAGGCGTTGTGCCCGATGCTATTTTTGCAACGAGCGATCCAAAGGCAATTGTTGTAATGCGTGCTGTAAGAGATGCAGGCTTTTCTATTCCCGGAGATATTTCTGTTATGGGCTTTGATAATATAGACATCAGCTCTATAATAGAGCCGCCGCTTTCAACTGTGTCGCAACCTCTGTACAAAATAGGCTCTATTGCAATGCAAAAGCTTATAGATCAAATAAATGCAAAAGAGGCAAAAGAGCCATATTACCCCAGGGTAGACATTATAGACACAGAGCTTATTATCAGAAATTCAACAAAGTAGGTAGTTATGAATAAAGTAGGTATAAATTTAAGCAACTGGACAAATACATTCGATCAAACTCAATTTCACCTATTTGAAAAGGTATCAAAACTCGGGTTTAATGCAGTAGAAATAGGAATAAGCGATTTTAACATCGATGCAAAAGTGGTTAAACGAGAGATTGAAAAAAATAATTTAGAGCCTGTTGTTTGCGCATTTTTAACTAAAGGGCGAGATATTTCAAACTTTGATGAGCAAATAAGAACAAACACACTGCAATACTTTAAACAGTGCATAGAATTTGCAAACGAAATAGGCGCTAAAGTAATATGCGGCCCGCTGTATTCGGGCGGAGGCAAAGCGCACTTTTTAAATGTTGATGACAGAAAAAAAGAATGGAGTTTTGCAGTTAATGGCTTAAAACAAGTTGCCGGGATGGCAAACAAATGCGATATAACACTTGCGATAGAGCCCATTCACAGGTACAGAACAAGCGTTGTGAACAATATTGAGCAGACTATAAAATTAGTGAATGATATAGATTGTAGCAATGTTGGTATTCTTTTTGATACATATCATGCGAATATCGAGGAAATAGACGTTTGTGCAGCACTTGAGGATGCATTAAAAACAGGCAAGCTTGTACATTTTCACGCATGTGCCAACAACAGGGGCCCTGCAGGTGAGGGACATTTGCCTTGGGGAAAAATATTTGCGCTGCTTAAAAAATACAATTACAGCGGGCAAATTAACCAAGAGATGTTTATACCGGGTGGGCTTGATGCAACATGGATAGAACTTGGCGATAGAGACGAAATGGCAAAGTTAGGGCTGACAAACATACAAAAACATATAAATAGCTTATAAAACGGCGGAGGGTGTAAATGGTTAATAGAATTGGAGCGGTTACAAAACCGGGAGTGGTAGAATTTGAAGATAGGCAGATACCTGACATTAAAGATGACGAAGTACTTATAAAAGTGGCTGTAAGCGCAATATGCGGCAGCGATTTGCACATATATAAGGGCAAGCCCCCCTCGGTAAACTTGCCAAGCACAATAGGCCACGAATTTAGCGGAACAGTCGAGCAAGTTGGTGCGAAAAGTAAATTTAGTGTGGGCGACAGAGTTACACTAGAGCCTTGCATAATTTGCGGAGAGTGCGAGGAGTGTAAAAAGGGCAGTTACAGTTTTTGCGAGAACATAAGCTTTTCATACCGTGTGGGTAATGGAAGTATGGCAGACTATGTAATTGCAAAAACGGCGCATGTGTTTAAATTGCCCGATGAGCTTACGTTTGAAGAGGGCTGTTTAATTGAACCCATGAGCGTGGCTATGCATGCAGTGCGCAGGGCAGACGTTAAAATAGGCGATAAAGTTGTTGTTGTGGGCTGTGGCGCAATTGGCCTTTTAGTAGTTGCGCTTTGTAAACTAAGCGGTGCAGCTGAAATTATAGCAACAGATTTTTCGCAGAAGAAACTTGACATTGCAAAGCAATTTGGCGCAACACATACTGTTTTGGGCCCAAATGAAGTGCTTTTAGACAAAGTAAATGAAGTTACAAACGGCAAAGGCGTAGACAAAAGCTTTGAATGTGTTGGCAAACAGCAAACGTTTACACAGGCAACACAGAGCATAAAGAAAAACGGTGTTGCAACAATTGTGGGTATTTTTGAGGACAACAACATTACAATGCCTGCAACAGAGCTAATTACAAGAGAAATTAAAATTCAAGGTGCTCAAAGCTATTGTTGGGATTTTCCAATATCTATAAGCATGAGCAAAAACATAGATTTGAAAAAATTAATAACACACGAATTTAAAATGGAAGACTTGCAAAAGGCGCTGGATACATCTTTGGATCCAAAAAATAACGCCGTAAAAGTTATTTTAAAACCATAATTTATACTTATTAGGAAGGCATTGGGAACGTATATGAAAAAAACAGCAATAGTAACCGGAGCAAGCCGTGGAATAGGCCTTGCAACGGCAAAGGCACTTGGAAAAAAAGGATATAATGTTGTGGTTGTGGCATCGCGTCCGCAGGAAAATTATATAGAAAACCTAAAAGAACTAGAAGAAGAAAATATAGATTATTTGTATGTTCAAGCGGACATCTCAAAAGATGAGGACAGACAAAAAATAGTTGATGAGGCAGTGAAGAAGTACAAAGAGATTCATGTGCTTGTAAACAACGCAGGTGTAGCGCCAAAAGTTAGAAACGACTTGCTTGAAATGACAGAGGACAGCTACGATTACGTTTCGGGAATTAACATTAAAGGCACATTGTTTTTAACACAACTTGTGGCAAAGCAAATGTTAACTCAAAGCGTAAACGGCAAAAAAAGGGGAGATATTATAAACGTTTCCTCATGCTCTGCCGTTGTAAGCAGCGTTAACAGGGGTGAATACTGCGTTTCGAAAGCTGCAATATCAATGCTAACAACACTTTTTGCCGACAGGCTTGCAGCAGATTTAATTTGTGTTAACGAAGTAAGGCCCGGTGTTATTAAAACCGACATGACTAGCGCTGTTAACTCGAAGTACGACAAGTTAATTGAAGATGGAATATTCCCCATTGCAAGGTGGGGTACGCCCGAAGATGTTGCAAATGCGGCAGTTTGCCTGTGCAGCGACAATTTCCTTTACACAACGGGAAATTATATAGATGTAGACGGTGGGTTTCATATTAAAAGACTGTAAGCGAATTGTACAACTTTACCAAAAATGTTAAAAGAGGAGATAACTATGTCTGTTCATGAAAAATTTAACTTTAAAAATTTGGGCGAAATAGAGCAAAAAGCAAGTGAGCTAAATTTAAATATAGGTTTTGAAAAAGAGATAAACGAGCTAAAAAAACCTGTTGAAATAGGTTGCAAAACTGCGCCAAACGCAATAGCTGTGCTGCCTATGGAGGGATGCGACTCTGAAACAGATGGTAGCCCGAGTGAGCTTGTGCAAAGAAGATATATGCGCTTTTTGAAAGGCGGAGCAGGCCTTGTTTGGTGGGAGGCATGCGCCGTTGTACACGAGGGCAAGGCAAACCCACTGCAAATGATGCTTACAGATGAAAACCTAGGCGAATTTGAACAACTTTTAAAAGATGTGAAACAAGCAGCAAAAGATGAAAACGGTCAAAATCACGAGCCGATTAACATTTTACAACTAACACATTCGGGCAGGTATTCGCGCCCAAACACAGATACAAACGAGCCTATAACACTGCAAAGAGATCCTCTGCTAGATCCAAGGGTAGGCATAAAAGACGACAGTGCAATTGCAACAGACGAGTATTTAAGCACATTGCCCGAAAAATATGCAAAAAGCGCTGTGCTTGCTAAAAAAGCAGGTTTTGACGGTGTTGATATTAAATGTTGCCACAGGTATTTGCTAAGCGAGTTGCTTGCTGCTCACACAAGGCATGGCGTGTACTGTGTCAGTTTTGAAAACAGAACAAAACTTATTGTGGATATTATAAGGGCAGTGCGTAAATCGGCGGGCGAAGACTTTATTATAGCTTGCAGATTTAACGTTTACGATGCACACCCATACCCATATGGTTTTGGTGTAGATAAACAAGACATGTGGAAATTTGATGAGAGTGAGCCTATGGCTTTTGTTGAGCTGCTTTGCAAAGAGGGCGTAAGCTTGCTTTCAAACTCGGCTGGCAACCCCTATTACATTTACCCGCAGGTAACAAGGCCGTTTGATATTTCAAGTGAGGGAATACCGGTGCCCGAGGAAAACCAGCTTGAGAGCATACAAAGGTTGTTTGATTTTACAAAACGCGTACAGCAAGCGGCAGGCGATGTTCCAGTAGTTGGTAACGGGTACACTTGGCTAAGGCAGTTTGCCCCAAACGCTGGCGAGTACAACGTAAAAAATGGCAATTGTAAATTTATGGGGCTTGGCCGAAGTGCGTTTGCTTACCCTGAGGCGCCTAAAGCTATTTTAAATGGTGAAGATATGCAAGCGTCAAAGTGCTGTATTACGTGTTCGAAATGCACGCAAATTATGCGTGACCACGGGCGCACAGGATGTGTTATAAAAGACAGTGAAATTTATGCGCCACTGTTTAAGCAAGCAAGGGAGCATGCAACAAAACAAAAGTAAGAAAAAACATATGTACCGGTACGGTAAAAAAGGAATTGTTTATGAGTGAGCATACAGAAAATATTAATGGGTATAACGTAAAAATTTATACTTACAATACAATAGTTGTCGGCACGGGTGCGGCTGGTTATAACGCTGCAAACGGCCTTTATGATGAGGGACAAAAAGATGTTGCCATAGTTACAGAAAACATACTTACGGGAACAAGCCGCAACACAGGTAGCGATAAGCAAACGTATTACAAGCTAACGCTTTCCGGTGGTGTGTCCGATAGCGTTGAAGAGATGGCTCAAACACTTTTTGATGGTGGCTGTGTAGACGGCGATATTGCACTTTGTGAGGCAGCGCTGTCGGCACAGAGCTTTTATAACTTAGTAGGGCTTGGTGTGCCATTCCCACAAAACAGGTATGGAGAATATGTTGGCTATAAAACAGACCACGACCCGCGAACTCGCGCAACAAGTGTTGGCCCATACACAAGTAAATACATGACGCAAATGCTTGAAAAATCGGTGAACAGCAAAAATATAAAAATATTTAACAAGTATCTTGTTATTAAAATACTTGTAAACAACAATAAGGCATATGGGCTTTTGTGTCTTAACATTGACAACGAATGTGAAAAGCAAAACCAATTTTTATGCTTTAATTGTCAAAACATAGTTTATGCAACAGGTGGCCCGGGTGGAATTTACTCTGAGAGTGTTTTTCCGTTTGGACACTATGGTGCTAGTGGCCTTGCATTTGAAGCAGGCGTAAAAGGCAAAAATTTAACCGAGTGGCAATATGGCCTAGCAAGCATAAACCCACGCTGGAACGTGAGTGGCACATTTATGCAGTGTTTGCCAAGGTTTGTAAGTACCGATGAAAACGGTGGCGACGAGCGCGAATTTTTATGCGACTTTTTCGAAGATAAGCACGAAATGCTAACAAACATATTTTTGAAAGGCTACCAATGGCCGTTCGATGTGAGAAAAATTAACAGCGGAAGTTCAATTATTGATATCTTGGTGTTTATAGAATCGGGCAAGGGCAGACGAGTGTTTTTAGATTTTCGCTCAAATTCAAACGGCGAGGACATTGACTTTAGCAAACTTAGCGATGAAGCTAGAATTTACCTTGAAAATGCCACAGCATGCTTTGGAACACCATATGAGCGACTAGCACACATGAACATGCCGGCAATTGATTTTTATAACGACAAGGGTGTTAATTTAAAAACTCAGATGCTTGAAATTTCTCTTTGTGCACAGCACAACAATGGTGGACTTGCAATTGATGCATGGTGGCAAACAAACGTGCAAAACTTTTTTGCAGCCGGCGAAGTTGCAGCAAGCCACGGTATTTACAGGCCGGGCGGCAGTGCACTAAATGCCGGGCAAGTGGGTAGCACAAGGGCGGCAAGGTTTATTGCAAACAAAGCCGACCAAGATGCAATAAGCATAGAAACTTTTTTGAAGATGTCGACTGAGGACATTGAAAAAATGATAGATATAACAAACGATATTATAACAAACGAAAAAGGAAACGTTAAAGAGTACACGGACGAATTTACAAAGTTGATGAGCGATGTAGGCGGTGCAATAAGAGATAAAAAAGAAATTGAAGCAGCTTCAAACAAAGTGAAAGACATGCTATTGCAATTTAACACAAAGGTTAAAGTTGTAAATAACCAGCAACTTACACAAGCGTTTAGGCTTAGAGACACATTAATTAGCCAGCATGTTTACCTTTGTGCTATGCTGAATTATGTTGAGTACGGCGCAAAAAGCAGGGGAAGCGCGCTTTACTCTGACAAGAACGGTGAAAAGGTGTATAGCAATTTACCTGAAACATTCCGCTTCAGGCTTGATGAAGGAAAGCATAGCACAGTAGTTCAAGAGGTAATATATAACGAAAATTTATCTTGTGAATTTAGTTGGAGAAATGTGCGACCAATACCAAAAGAGGAGAATTTTTTTGAAAATGTTTGGAGACAATTCAGAGATAATAAAAATATTTTTTAATTGATTTTAATATTGTTAAATAAATCTATAAATATGAAAGAAATGAAAATTTTGATAGAATATCGAAAAGTTGATTTTGTACTATGACTTTAGGTTTGTCTTATAACTTGATTGATATCGAAAAAATAGGTAGTCGGTTCGATCCCGATCATCTCCACCACGTCGTCACGGACTGCATTTAGTTCGTGACGATTTTCTTTTATCTAATTATAAAAATCAGTTTAACTCACGACACACCGCAGTGCTAGTCCGAGTGAGCAACCGCCGTAATGCGGCTATTAGCGAACCGGGCACCATTTCGTCGTTCCTACTTTCCAGAATAAAACCTAAAAAACTGATGGTTTTATTCTGGTACGCTTAGAATTCAAATATTACCATTTAGAAATATTTAAGTGGTAATATTTTTTTGCGTATTTTTATTTATATTTCCCACTAACTTTGTTTGGGAAAGAGTGATATTGTGCCCGCTTGAAAAGGAGGCGAACACA
>CAYJLZ010000045.1:0-16796 GCA_964371265.1 uncultured Bacteroides sp.
ACAGGCACAGGCGGCGATACAGGCACAGACGGCGGCACAGGCACAGGTGGCGGCACTGACACAGGTGGCGGCACTGACACAGGCACAGACGGCGGCACTGACAGTGGAACAGACGGCGGCGCAGGCAGCGATATAACACCCGAGCCACCGCAAGTAAATGAAGACGGAGGCGTTGATATCACATCTCCGGACGGTTCAATACCGGATAGAGTTGTAATAGATAACATTGAAATACCAAAGGAGTCAATAGATTTTAACGAAAATGGCACTATTACAATTTCGCCTGAAGTTTTTAAAAATCTTGAAGATGGAACATATACCTTAGTAGTAGAGTATGGCGATAGAGCCTTTGAGACAACTTTGGTTGTGGAAAACGGGGTACCACTTGCAGCAGGAGACTTTGTTGCTACAGAAAGAGCGGCATGGGCTTTATTAAATTTAATTTTAACGTTGAGTACAGCTTTTATATCTATTGTTCTTGTAGTAGGGTATTTTAGTAAAAAAGGCAAAGATGAGTACAAAAAGGTTAATAATGCCGAATCTCAAGCATTTAGTGCTAGAAACAGCGAAGAACATGAAGATGACAAAAATTTAATAAAGCACAAAGGTATTTTGCGCATACTTAGCATTGGAGTTGCAATTATATCTATAACTATATTTATATTAACAGAAGACTTGAGCTTGCCAATGACTATTGTTGACAACTGGACTTGGCTGATGGCATTTATAGCTTTTGTACAAGTTGTATTTGCAATTTCGTCTAAAAAAAGTATAGATAATACAAATAAGCACGAAAACGGTGAATACGACGATAAACTAGCATATATTTAAACTTACTAATTGTAAAATGAATATTAAAATAAACCTCACCTTGTTTTGGTGAGGTTTGTTTATTAAGCCAAAAATACGGCATTAGATACAATTTTTGTACTTTAAAGGTAAAAACAGTACATAAAGTAGTTTTTACTTGCACAATTAAAGTTGTGTTTTGCTGCTTTAGGTTGCGCTTAAATATTTTACCATAAAACAACACTATAATTAAATTTTTATAGATACAACTTTTCGGTGCTTTTTATTGCTCTTTTTTAATTCGTACATTCTGGCATCAGAAACAGCAATTAATTCCGATGCTGTAATGCTTTCGCTTGGGCGTTTAAAGGCGACCCCGTAGCTTATAGATGTAGCGTAAACTTTGTTGTATTGTTTTGGAATGTTAACGACAGCTTTGTAACTTTGAATCAATTTCCTTGTTGTCTCATCCTCCGCAGTACATGTT
The DNA here is from genome assembly GCA_964371265.1 of uncultured Bacteroides sp. Taxonomy (GTDB): domain Bacteria; phylum Bacillota; class Clostridia; order Oscillospirales; family Ruminococcaceae; genus Ruthenibacterium. The sequence goes on from CAYJLZ010000045.1 coordinate 1,277, forward strand.
CCTACAACTACCATTTCATCGCCACCATATCTACAAACATAATCATCCTTAAAATAGTCTTGCAAAATTTCAGCAACTGTTTTAATATAAAAATCACCTTCGTCGTGTCCATAATTGTCATTTACTATTTTAAGTCCATCTAAATCTACAAAGGCAACAAAAAAATGTTCCTTCTTATCTATCATTTTTTGAATCAACTCATCTGCATAATCCCTTGTATAAAGATAGGTGAGAGTATCTTTTATGGCAACTTGTTCTAAGTTTTTAATTTTTTCTAAATCTTCAGTGTTTTTAATGCTCAATCTTTTATATGTTTCGGTTTGAATTCTAAGTTCGGCAAGATTATATGCAAAAACAATAAAAACAGCAAACGCACTTATAGATACAAACCCTAACGTAACGTATTGATATAACAGCCCTTGTCCTGCGTCAACATCTATTGTAAGCAAAAATGCAAACAAAGTAACAAAAAGTATAGAGTATGCTGTTGTTAAAAAAGCGAGATTTTTATTGTCTGAAAGTATAGTGTCCAAAGAGTTTCTCGGTATTGCTTTTCGTGCAAAGTTAATAGTCGAAACAGAAACACCAAAACATATTATAGCAACAATTAAGGAATTTTTAATATCACTCATAACATCAACAATAATACCGCCGTTTAGCAAAGCCATTGTAGCTAATACAGCCAGCCTTTTTGCAAAAAGGTTAATGGTAAAGGTAACCGAAATAAAAAGCATTTGAATTATATTTGCTTTAAATACTATTTTGGTTTCAACAAGCAATAAAAAAGCATATAAAAATATAGCAGCAGACTCAAAAATTATTGGTGCAAAAAACAAATAAATAATCCAAAAAGTAAAGTTGATAGCACCGCATATTAAACCTGGCAACTTAGGGTATTTATTTACATTAAAAATATAAGCACAGTATGAAAAAAAAGTGTGATGATAAGCAATAAACATTACTCCTAAAAGCACTAACAATAATGTTATCATAAATTATCACCCTTTCTATTTTCATAAAACCGAGCTTTGTTTTTTCTCATGTCTTCATCAGCTGTGGATAATATATAGTTTACACCTTGCTTTTTTACATTATCATCTACATAAATTGAACCTATGCTGGCAGATACCAAAAATTCCTCGGTTTCGTTTTGACGATCAATATATTGCAATATTCGCTCAATAACATTATCATAACTTTCGATATGAAATTGAGGCATAACAACTAAAAATTCATCGCCGCCTATACGTGCTACAATATCATGTTCACGCACAGTGTTTACAATAGCATGAGCAATTTTAATAATTAATCTATCTCCGGCTTTGTGTCCATATGTATCATTTGTGTATTTTAAAGCATTGATATCAATAAATAAAACATAAAACGCATCGTAGGTGCTGTCTTCTTTGCACATGTCCTCAAGTAAATTCATAATATACCTGCGGTTAAAAACACCCGTTAAGTCATCTCTTTCTATTTTTGTAATTAAGCTTTTTTCTTGTTCGGATATTTTTTGCTGCTCACCTATAACTTTGTCAGAATACCTTTTATACAAACTTGCATCAACTAAGTTAATTGCATATAAAAAGAAGAGATAAAAAATTAATAGCGAGGCAAAAGAAACTGTTAATGATAGTAATATCTGCTCATAGTATATAATATCGTTAATCATAGTAGCCGAATGAGTTACCTGAAACAAAACTATAAGGGCAATTGAGGCAAGCAAAATAACAGAGTGCCTACTTTTAACAGTAACCCTTTGAATAGATGTATTGTCAATATATTTTTTAACTATTTCGTGTGCTAAAGTTAAAACAACACAAATAATAATTACAATAATATGTGCGTAATATGTATCGTTAGTAATTTCGTTAGGAGAAACTTTAAGTAAATTACTAAAAATTATTATTAATGGAGTTGCCAAAGCAGCTATGTGCAACGCAAATATAGAAGCTCCGCAAATAACCTGTATAATGTCAGTTTTAGATATTAGTTTGAATTCTATTACAAGCACAATGAAAAAACCCACAATTAGCATATGAAACGGCATTTGTGCATGCTGAGTTGTTGCAAAAAGTAATGTGTTTACAAATGCTACTAATGCAAATAACCACTTATTTCTTTTTCCGCCTACCAATAGTCCTGTTGCATAGGAAAAAGTTGAAAGCTGATAAAAAAACATAGTTATTAAAGACAGAACAAGTAATAGCGTATTTAACGGAACACTCATGTTAGCGGCACCTCCTATTAAAAAGTACAAATTAAAACTGTGGAGTTCATTTTATTGTTATAGTCACTTTATAGTAAGCTTTACAAGTTATTATGTGTGTCAAACTTTTATATTACATATCAATTAAGTAAACTTCAATAATGTAATCAACGTGTAATTATATCTATTATAGCATCTAACCTAAAAATATACAAGAAAAATGCAGTGCTATTGCAAATGCAAATTTAACCTATTATCAACTAAAGACTATACTAATGGTTAACTGTTTTTTTATGGTGGAATACTCGCGAAATGTACTTGTAACATTATTATAAAACAAAAACCTTTACCAATTTACGGTGAAGGTTTTTTTGTGGCTTAATTATAATTTTAAAGCGCGAATATTAATGCAATTAATATTAAGATAACTTAATATAATTCGAAAATAGGGACAACAATTGCAATTGAGAGGTTTGCTATACCGACGGGGCGATATCTTAATAATACTTGCTCTATTTAATTGTAATTATCTCTTTTTGGCGCCCATCAAAATAATAAACCTCGCCGCCGCTAAAATAAATATCTTCTTCAATATACATAAACACGTTTTGATTGTTCCAGCAAGGGACTATATCGCAAATATTTAGCTCTAGCGCATAGGCTGTGTCTGCCTCTATTTTGCGCTCACCGCTGTGTTTTAAAAATGTTTGGTTGCCATACTGGCCTATGCGTGGGCCTGCTCCGTGGCCAAATGTTCCTATCGGGTGAGTGTAAATCATTGGGTTTAGGCCGGCATCTTTGCCCTGTTGCAGTGCAGTTAAAAACACATCGTTGCCTGTTTTTTGGCTCTTTAGGTTTTCGCAAACAATGTCTTGCATTTTGTTGCCCTTTTCCATAAGCTGTTTAATATCCTGCGGAATATCGTTCTCGCCCTCGTTTAATGCATAGGTAATCCACTGCATATCGGTGTGAAGTTGAACATATACGCCGTTAATGCCTATATCGCAGTGAACTAAATCTCCGGGCAGTATTGTTTCGTTAAACATGCGCGTAACATCGCTGCCTTTTCGCTGTAAGTCCACATCGGGGCCAAACCAAAATTTAAAGCCAATTCTGTTAATTATATCTCGCATTTCCCATTCAATGTCGGTTGTGGTTGTTTTGCCCACTGTTATAAATTCATTGCTCATTGTGTAATTTACAATGTCGTGTGTAACGCTAACAAGCGTTTTCATCGTTTCAATTTCTGTTTTGCAAAGGCGCTGTAGCCACATTGTGCTAACAGTTTCGCCATCTACAAGCCTTGTTTTGTACTCGCCCAGTGTAAGGGCTAATTTTTCGTAGTTTGTTGAAGATATTCCATCACAAAAACCGTCTATTTCGCTGCGGTTTACGGCTATTGTTTTAGGATTTTCTTCTTTTACAAGTCTTAATATTGTGTCCCATATCGTTTCGTCTTTTAAAGTGGGATTTTCGTAAATGTCTGCCATTTCGGCGCTGCGTGCGCCAAACGCCGTTTTGCGTATTTGTTTTGTGCTTGCATTTTTGCAAAATAAAACAACGCTTACGCGCCTTGCAACGGGCAAATCCCATGGGTGCAGTGTTGGTATAAGTGGCTCGTTTGCGTCTTCTGTTCCTATTGTAAGCCACATATCAACATCGGCCTTTTCCATAGCCCATGGCAATACTGTTTCAAGCTTTTCTTTAAGTATTTTAAGGCTCAGTTCCGCCTGGTTTTTCATCGGCAACAAATTTGCTTGCACTAGTTTTTTTTCTATCTTTTCAATTATTTTTTCGTACATATTAACACTCCATCTTGCCGCTTAGTGGCGGCATAATATTTATTTGCAACGCCATGTTTTTAGTGCTTTGTTTGCAAACACAGCACTTTTAAAATTTACTTTTTTATACGTCTAATTCAATTAAATGCTTTGGTATATCTGTTAAATTGTCATTTCCGTTTTCGGTTATAACAATGTTGTCTTCTATTCTAACTCCGCCAAAACCGGGTATATATATGCCGGGCTCTACTGTCATTACCATTCCGGGCAAAAGCACTGTGTCGGCTAGCTCGTTTTGTGCAAACCTTGGGTTTTCGTGCACATCAAGGCCCATGCTGTGTCCTAGGCCATGCCCAAAATAATCGCCGTATCCTGCATTTGTTATTATATCTCTTGCCACGGAGTCTACCTGTCTGCCTGTTAGCTTTGCCTTTGCATATTTTATTGCGCCAATTTGCGCATCTAATACTGTTTGGTATATCTTCTTTTGCTCATCGCTTGCTTTGCCCAGGCAAAATGTCCTTGTTATGTCCGACCAATATCCGTTGTAGTTGCAACCAAAATCTATTGTTACAAAATCGCCCTTTTGCACAGCTCTATCGGTTGCAACGCCGTGCGGTAATGCGCCGTTTTCGCCGCTTGCCACAATAAATTTTTCCGCCATTCGCTCAACGCCTTTGTGCTGGCGCATTTCGTTTTGAAGAATGGCGTCAATATTGTTTTCGCTCATACCCACTTCTACTTGCTTTAGTAGGTTTTCGTATGCTATTTTTGTAATTTTTAGCGCCTTTTTAATATTGCTTATTTCATCACTTGTCTTTATCATTCTTATTTTTTGCAAAAGCTCATCTATTGCTGTGTAGTGTGTAATTTGTGCGTTTTTAGTTAGTTTTTCGCTAAAAGATATTGATACAAACTGCACTTCAAGTGCAATTTTTTTCAAATCATTGTCTTTTAAGTATGCAAATAAATCTGCCTCGCCCTTTATGGAAACAATTTCAAACTTTGGGCATTGTATTTTGGCCTGTTCAACATATCTAAAATCGGTTAAAAAAAGCGCTTTACTGCTTGTAATAAGCACATAACCCGTGCTGCCCTTAAAGCCCGATACATACCGCCTGTTTGATGCACTTGAAATAAGCGCTGCTTGTGCGCTGTTGTCGGCTAAAAACTGGCGAATAGCGTTTATTGTATCCATAAATTTACACCTCGTTGTAATTTGTATATTATGCAAGTTTATTTTATATGCCTAGGGCTGTACCAATACTGATACAGCCCTATAAGTTTAATTAAAATGATAATTCGTTAACTTTAATTTGACCATTGAAAGCAACTGCAAAGTTTTGCACTGCGTTTGAGTACACGATAACATCTTCAGGGCTTTGTGTAAATATTGCAGGAACTTCGTCCCAAACAATTTCTTGAGCCTCGAGGTATGCTGCTTCACGCTCTGCTGAATCTGTTGATGTACGGCCAATTTCAAGCAATTCGTCAACTCTTTCGTTAGTGTAGAACGACATGTTGCCGCCTGCACCGTGCATTGAAGAGTGGAATGATGCATAAAGAGCATAGTCCGGGTCACCTGTGTCGGAAGACCAGCCAAGACCGAACATTTCAAGCTCGCCTGCGATAACTTTGTCGATAAATGCGCCACGCTCTAGTGTTTCGATGCTTACAGTAACGCCAATTTCGCCAAGTTGTGCTTGAACCATCTCTGCCATGTCTAGGTTAGTTTGGTTTTGGTCGCAAGTAATTGTAAGCTCTAAACCGTCTGCAAAGCCTGCGTCTGCAAGCATTTGTTTTGCTGTTTCGGGGTCATATGCGGGCTCTGAAAGCTCGTCGTTATATGCCCAAACAACGTCGCTCATAGGTGCTGTGGCAATTTTGCCCTCGCCGTGGTAAACAACTTTGTGAATAGCATCTTTGTTAATGCCCATGTTAATTGCTTGGCGAACTTCTACTTGATCGAAAGGTGCAATTGTTGTGTTAAAGCACAAGAAGTTAACTTGTGATGCTGCACGGCTGAACACTTGAAGCTCTGGGTTTTCTCTTAGTCTTTCAATCTCAGAAATTTGAGGATCAAAAGTGATGTCTACGCCGCCTGTTTCAACTTCGATAGCACGGCTTGATGCCTCGGGGATATTGCGGAATACAAGGTTTGTAACGCTTGGTACTGTTCCCCAGTACTCTTCGTTAGCAACAAGGTCAACTCTATCGCCTGTTGACCAAGATACAAATTTGTAAGGGCCTGTGCCAACTGGCATTATGCCAACATCGTCGCCTGCCTCTGTGTAAGCTTCTTCGTTAACAATGCTCATTACAGTGTGGCTTAAGTGGTTTAAAATAGGAGCAAAAGGCTCTGACAATTTCATCTCGTATGTGTAGTCGTCGATAACTTTTGAATTCTCAAAGTCAATTGTTGCCCTAATTGAGCTAGCATGTGGTGACTCGGCAATTTTCGAGAACGAGAAGTGAACGTCATCTGCTGTGAACTCTTCGCCGTTGTGGAAAGTAACGCCTTGTCTTAGTGTGAATACGTATGTCAAATCGTCAACAATTTCCCAGCTCTCTGCAAGGCAAGGTGAGGCTACGCCGTCATCGTCAAGCTCTACAAGAGTTTCAAAAATTGTGTTTGCCACACGGCCTGCCGGTGAATCGGTAGTGCCATATGGGTCTAGTGAAGTGGGGTCTGCTCCTTGAGCGATAATGATTGTGTCTTTAACTTCGCCGCCCTCTTCGCCGGCAGGTGCGCCCTCGCCGCCGTTTGAGCTTGTGCTGCATGCTGTCATAGCAAATGCCAACATAGCAACAAGTGCCAATGCTAATAATCTTTTCAACATTTTTTTCTCTCCCTTTTCTTTATACTAAAAGCTTTACGCTTTTGTAAACTAAATTATTCAAATAAGTGACATGCCACAAAGTGTCCGCTTTCAACTTGTGTTAAATTTGGCTGTGTGTTAAAACATTTATCGGTTGCCTTTGGGCACCTTGGTGCAAACCTACAACACTGCGGAGGCTCAATAGGCGATGTTATTTCGCCCTTTAGCAAAATACGCTCTTTTTTAGCGCCTACTTTTGCAACAGGTATTGCCGATAAAAGCGCTTGTGTGTATGGGTGCAGTGGCTTTTCAAACAGTTTTTTGCTATCGCATTTTTCCACAAGCATACCCAAATACATAACACAAATATTGTCGGATATATGCCTTACAACAGATAAATCGTGCGTTATAAACACGTATGTAAGGCCTTTTTCTTTTTGCAAATCTTGCATTAGGTTTAAAATTTGCGCTTGTATACTAACATCAAGTGCCGAAACAGGCTCGTCGCAAACAATAAACTTGGGGTCTAGTGCAAGCGCCCTTGCAATACCTATTCTTTGGCGGCGCCCACCGTCAAGCTCGTGCGGGTACGAGTCGGCAAGGCGTTCGGCAAGGCCAACAGTTTCCATAATTTTTAAAACAGCCTTGTCTTGCTCCACGGCGTTGTTATCATACATTTTATGCACAATAAGCGGCTCTTTAATAATATCTTTAACTGTCATTCTTGGGTTAAGCGACGAAAACGGGTCTTGAAATATCATTTGCATATCTTGTTTTAGCTCTTTGCGCTTTGCTTTATCTGCGTTTGTTATCTCTTGCCCTTCAAAAAATATTTTGCCGCCGTTTGGTGAAAGAAGATTAATCAATGTTCGCCCTAAGGTGGACTTGCCGCAACCACTTTCGCCAACAACACCGAGCGTTTCGCCCTTTTCAATGCTAAACGAAACATCATCTACTGCATGCAACATACCGTTTGGCGTTTTAAAGTATTTTTTTAAGTTTTGGGCCCTAAGTAATTCAGACATTGTTTTCTCCTTTACTTATATTTTTGAAATTAAAGCATTTTACAAAATGCCCTGTTGTAATTTCGGTATCACTCGGAGATTTTTCTAGGCATTCATCTGTTGCAAAATCACACCTTGGTGCAAAACTACAGCCCTTTGGTAAATTTGCGGGGTCGGGCATAAGGCCTTTTATGGGGTTTAGGCGCTCTTCGGTAGAGTCTAAATCCGGTATGCTGCCAAACAAGCCCTTTGTGTATGGGTGCGAGGTATTGTTGTAAATTTTCTCAAGTGGGCCGTACTCTACAACTTCGCCGGCATACATAATTGCAACTTTGTCGCAAACTTCGGCAACAACGCCAAGGTCGTGCGTAATAAGTATCATAGATGTATTGCGCTCTTTGCGCAAATTTGTTATAAGGTCAAGCACTTGTGCTTGTATAGTAACATCAAGCGCTGTTGTAGGCTCGTCGGCAAGCAGTAGCTCGGGGTTGCACGACAGCGCAATTGCTATAATAACACGCTGTTTCATTCCACCCGAAAATTGATGCGGATACTCTGAATATCGCTCGCCGGGTATGCCTACCATTTCAAGCATTTCTTTTGCCTTTTTTGCTGCGGCAACTTTGCTTAGCTTTTCGTGTATTTTAAAGCTCTCGGCAATTTGGTCGCCCACAGTAACAACAGGGTTTAGCGACGTCATCGGGTCTTGGAAAATCATGCTAACCTGATCGCCCCTGATTTTGCGCATTTCACGCTTGTTCTTTTTTAGTAAATCTTCGCCGTTTAATAAAATTTCGCCGCTTACAATTTTGCCCGGTGGGTTTGGAATAAGCCCCATTATGCCAAGTGCGGTTGTGGTTTTGCCTGCACCTGTTTCGCCCACAAGGCCAAGGCTCTCGCCCTTTTGCAGTGTAAGTGTTAAATTGTTAACCGCCTGCACTACTCTGTCGTCGGCAACATATTGTATTGTTAAATCTTTTATAGATAAAATATCACTCATCAATCAATGCCTCCGCTAATTTTTAAGTCTTGGGTCAAGTGTGTCACGCAAACCGTCACCCAGTACGTTAAGCGAGAATATTGTAATCATAATTGCAAGGCCGGGGAATGCCGTCATATGCCAGTGGCTGCGAATGTACTCCCTTGCGCCTGCAAGCATTGTACCCCATTCGGGGTTTGGCGGCTGTATGCCAAGGCCTAAAAAGCTTAGCGACGATGCACTTAGTATTGCGCCCGCCATGCCAAGTGTTGCCTGAACAATAATTGGTGCAAGGCAGTTTGGAATTATGTGCTTGAAAATTATTCTCAAGTCAGATGTGCCAATGCACTGTGCGGCCTCTATAAATTCTTGCTCTTTAACTGTTAAAACGCTGCTGCGAACAACCCTTGCGTAGCCGGGAATATCGGCAATGGCTATTGCTATAACTATGTTTACAAGGCCGGGCTCCATAGCAGCTGCAAGCGAAATTGCAAGTAGCATACCGGGAATTGCCATTAAAACGTCCATTATGCGCATTAAAATATTGTCTACTCTACCGCCGTAGTAGCCCGAAACAGCGCCCAGTATACCACCAAAAATTATAGCGGCAAATATAGACGAAAAGCCAACTAAAAGCGATATTCTGCTGCCGTAAATTATGCGGCTTAAAATATCTCGGCCAAAGTTATCGGTGCCAAGCAAAAATTGCGAGCTAGGCCCCTCAAACACGTGGTCGATGTTTTGCTGGTCGTACGGATACGGGGCGATAAAATCGGCAAAAATTGCACTTAAAATTATGCCTATAAGTATTATTAGTGCAAGCATTGCGCTTTTATTTTTTCTAAATCTGTGCCATGCGTCGCGCCAGTAACTCGATTTTCTAGGCGCTTTGAGCTTGTTTGTTTTGCTGCTCATTGTTTTTTGCCCCCTTTCTTTTGCCAAAATTGTACTGAGATTTAATTCTCGGGTCTATAAACCCGTATAAAATATCTACTGCTAGGTTAACAAGGCTGAAAGATATTGCAAGCATTAAAACGCCGCCTTGAACTACCATATTGTCCCTTGAATTGATGCTGTCGATAATAAATTTGCCAAGGCCGGGAATTGCGAAAACGCTCTCTATTAAAACACTGCCGCCAAGTAGTGCGCCAAAGCGCAAGCCAATTACGGTAACAACAGGTATTAGTGCGTTTTTAAGTGCGTGGTACACTATAACTATATTTTCATTTTGGCCTTTTGCCCTTGCTGTTCTAATATAGTCTTGCCTAACAACTTCCATCATGCTAGAGCGCGTCATGCGCATTATGCTGGCAGAACTTGAAAGCCCAAGCGTAAACGATGGCAAAATCCAGTACTCGGGGCCGTACGAACCCGAGGCGGGCAGCCACCCCAAATGCACGCTAAACAGTATAACAGCCATTAGCCCTGCCCAAAAGGTGGGCATTGAAACGCCCGTTAAAGCAATTGTAGTTGCGATGTTATCAAAAATAGAGTACGGCTTTGTTGCCGATATAATTCCCATTGAAACACCTACAACAACCGATATTGCAACGCTTAAAAGGCCAAGTGTTATTGTAGTTGGAAAGCGTGCTAAAATCTCATCAATAACGGGTTTGCCTGAAACGTACGAATCACCGAGGTCGAACCTGAAAATTAAATTAAACAGGTATCTGCCAAGCTGTTCTATGTAAGAGTCGTTTAGGCCGAGCTCCTCTCTCAGCTCATGCACTGCCTCGGGCGTTGCTCCGTCGCCCAAAATCAGCCTAGCCGGGTCGCCCGGTGTAAAATACATTATTGTAAATACAACAATTATAACGCCAAGCAAAACGGGTATCATCATCAAAAGTCTTTTTCCTATGTATCTTATCAAACTTTTCTCCTCCTTGTTGTTTTGTACTAATTAACTTGTAATGCCTTTTTCTTGTGCAAGCTCTATAAGGGCGCCTCTCATTCTAATAAGGGCGCTTTCAAGTTCATTGCTTGTTGCAAAAACGCCGTGGACTATTCTTATATAGCCTTTGCCTTGTTGTCCATAAGGGTTGCCTGAGTTTATTGTTACTTTTGCATTTTTGTTTAAGTAAGCCATAACTTCGCTATTTGTTCCAAGTTTTTCAACGTTAACCCACGACAAAAACCCCGACTCGGATAGTCTCATTGATACACCGGGTATATCGTGTAAATATTTATATGTAAGTTTTCTTCTCTCATCAAACGTATCGTAGTATGCTTTCATAAAGCTAGGGTCTTTTAAAGCGGCAATTGCGCCGTGCTGTGCCACAGTGTTTGTTGCACCAAGTACAGTTACTGTTGCGCCTATCATTTTATCTATAATCCTATCGTCGGCAACAATGTATCCAACCCTAAGGCCGCTAAGGCCCATACCTTTCGACAGTGAACATACAGTAACTGTGCGCTCCCACATTCCTTTTAAACTTGCAATTGTAACCATCTCTATGTCATCAAAGCAAAAATCTTCAAACGCTTGGTCTACAACCACTACCAAATCGTGTTTAATTGCAAACTGTGCCAATTGTTCAAGCTTTTCTTTTCGGTAAACAGTTGTTGTGGGGTTATTTGGGTTTGAAAGCACTATCATTTTAGTTTTGCTTGTAACACGTTTTTCAAATTCCTCTATATTAAATTGATATGCGTCCTTTTCGTACACAGGTACCCTTACACACACGCCGCCCATAATTTCTGTGTTTTGAAAGTTGTTTGGATAGCTGGGGTCAATAATCATAACTTCGTCGCCGCCTTTTATAAAAGGCAACATTGCAAAGTACAGTCCCGAGTCTGAACCGGGTGTTACGATTATGTTTCTGTTGGGGTCGGCATTAATGCCGTTGGTTTTTAAAAGTTTTTTTGCAATTTCTTGTTTTAGCTGAAAATTGCCTATGGGTACTGTATAGTGGCTGGCAAACCCACTGTTAATTGTTTCAATCATAGCTCCGGACACATGACTTGGCACTGATGGGGCAGGGTAAAATGGGTCTGCCCATGCCATGTTTGCTATGCCCAGTGCAGCACTTTTTTCAACGGCGTCGCCGACATCTGCCTTTTCAACTTCGCCAAACAGTCCGCCCTCGTATTTTTGAAAAGCAGGTGTCATTTTGTTGTATATCATTTATAAGTTCCTTTCAAGTTGCTTTAATTTTTAATAGTCCTAACTTTAACAACAAGTTTGCAAAACTTTTTACATAATCGTTGCAAATAATATCTGTTTGCATTAATATTCTTTCGCATATTTCGCCGATAGTTGATTTACCGTCTATTTCATATATTATCAAGTCATCTATGCCGCTGTAATCGGGTATTTGATTGTGCAGTTGTTTCCATTTTCCCAAATCTTCTTCACTTAAGTTTACAAGCAAACTTCTAACCGATAAAGGAGCTTTAAACGTTCTTTCGTATACTGTATTATCTGCTAAATTTGTGGCAAAAGTGCTATTGCTTTCAAAAACTGCAATATTATAAAAGTGCTCAATCTCACTATTAATAAGCGGCATTAATTGCTCTTTGTCGCTTATTGGCAATTGGTTTAAGCTATTTAACAACGTATCGGCATAAAGTTTTTTTATATAGTGCATTTTTGCATTTTTGCACTCGCACTCATCAAACCTTACCTCGTTTAGGCGGCATAAAAAGCGCTGTGATATTTTCGGTAAAATCAACCTAAAAATATCGGCACTAAAACTTGCGTTGACATATGCGTAAACTGCCGAAAGTGCAGTTGCTTTAGCAAGCAAATTAATATCTATATGCTGTAAATCGTCTACACTTGTGTGGTAGGTTTTATCGGGCCACTGTGTAAGCGCAATACTCGGCACGTCAATTGTTGGGTCCGATAAAATATAGTGGTCGCTACCAAATACAAAAGGCACCTTTACACCCATAAACATAGGAACAAACAGCCCTTTGCGGCCAAATTCGCAACTATTCATAAGCTCTTCCATTATTATATAAGCTAAATCGCCCATAAAAGACTTTGCACAGTCGGGAGTATCCACTATTATAAGTGCGCCTGCGTTGCCGTCTTGTTTGCCGGCAAGCATATCTAGGTTAATGCCTGCCTTTATTTTTTGCAATCTGTGGCTGTTTTCGTGTAAGTATGCATATGTACCGGTAAATTCGGGTATCAGCAAAAGTTTTATTTTTTTTGTGGGTTTTGGAAGTATTTTGTCACAAACAAGTCTGTTTAAAATGTCCATCGCCTCAATGCCGGCGCAAACACCGGTTACATTGTCGTTAACACTGCTGCGAGGGTGGCATAAATGTGCGGTTATAAGTATCTCTTCATCTGTTTGTCCGTCAATTTCTATTTCAACGTTTTCAATTGTGCTGTTTTCAAATTTGCTATCTACTTCAAAACAAGCAAATATCTCAGTGCTATTTTCCTGTGCTTTTATACACAGCTGCTCTAATTGTTTACCCATTATCGGTGTTAAAACAAATCCGCAAAGCTTGTTTTCTGTTTTTGATGAATAGTGGTAATAGCTTAAATTGGCATATGCGTTTTGCATTTGTTTATCGTTTGCCATATTCATTCTAACAGGGTATATCTCCGGCATTGAAACGGTTATTATGCCAAGTGCGCCGCACTCTATTGCTTTGTCAATATACTTCTCGTACCCGTTGACACTGAAAATTAATTTATCTTTAATTTGCAACTCGCAAATATCAGCATCGCTTTTAACAAGCACTATCGGTGCTTTTGTTTTTGCAAAATTTGCACTGCGCTGTATAAGCGACATCTCTTGTGTGTTAAAATCGCAAACCCTGCCCATGCCCTCTATTTCAAGGTATGCATTTGTACAGCTCCACTGCTTAAACATTTTTTGTGTAAAAAAGGCAGTTTCGCAGCTTGCATTATACGTTTTAATATTGGCCGTTAAGCCAAGTGCCTTTGCAATTTGCAAAACCTCGTTTGCAGCATTTCTATATCCTAGCGAGGCTTGCACTCGGTGATGCTTTGACACAGCTTGCATTGTATTTATTGCAACACCGCTGTTAAAAGCGGCAAGTGCCTGCTTTGTATATTCTGTTATACAGTTTGCTTTTTTAGTCAAAACAGTACCGCCTTAAAAAGTGTAAGCTAAAATCGCTTTATCGTAGTAAAGCAATATTAGCAAAGTTAAATCCATAAAATAAAATATTTTGTAATTATATCACAAATACGCCTTTAAAATCAGCAAAATAAAAGAATTCAGAATTCTTAAATAAATTTTGGGTTATATTATTGAGTAAAAAGAAAAAATATGGTAAAATTATAGTTACTATGGGGGTTTTTACAATGAATGTTGTAGATAAAATTCATCAGCTTAATACCGTGTTTGGCAAATCTACGTCAACTGTAATTCCTTTGTCAACGCTGTGTGACGAGCTTTGTGAAATTGTTGGGTGCAATATATTTCTCTTCGATAAAAAAGGCCATATATTTGCACATTCTGTATATAAAGGATACACTTGCCCTTATATTTTTGATTCGCTTGAGGATAAGCAACTGCCGAATTATTACCTTGAGCAGTTTGCCGACAAAAAGGCAACCAATATATACGAGCCGTGCCCAAGCTGTACATTAGAAGATGTATCAAAATGTGCTTTTGATGACAGATATTATTCAATCTATCCTGTGTTTTCAAACTTTGAAAAGGTGGCAGGTTTGCTTTTTATGCGTTATAACGATGCTTTTACTTCATCGGATGAAGTGCTTTGCGAGTATACATCGGCAATAGTAACAATAGAAATGACAAGGCAAGAACACGAGAAAATACACCAAACGGCATATAAAGCCGCACAGGCACAGCTTGCGGTAAATTCGCTTACAAACAGCGAAAAAAATGCCGTTGCTGAAATACTTAATATAGTTAACAAAGAAAACGGCAGTGCTGAAATATTTTTAAATGCGATTGCTGCACAAACATATGTAACACACTCTACGGTTACCTCGGCATTAAAAAAGTTAGAGGCAGCAGGTGTTATTGAAACAAAATCGATGGGCGTAAAAGGCAAGTTTGTGCAAGTAATTAATGATAACTTGACAAATTATGCAAGTAACCTAACGTTGGAAAACAAAAGTAAATTTGAAAATTCATCTTTATAAGTGTAAGAATAAGTGTAAGAGTTTTGTATAAAAATTTAATGCGATGAACAAATAGAGAAAATAAAAACCTTGTAGTTTATACTACAAGGTTTTTATTTTGAAGTGGGCACAAAAAAACTATATAAAAAATTACATGTTGACAAAGCTTAAACAAAGTGTTACAATTGTACTTGTTCAATAAGTACACACAAGTATATAATGTTTACAGTCGAGTTTAGTTAGATAGCACCGGTACTATCTATCAGGAGGTAATAAGTGGAAATAATAATTAGCAGCAATACAAGCAAACCTATATACGAGCAAATAACGTCTCAAATTAAAGCAATGATAATGAGCGGTGAGCTTAAAACAGGCGACGCTATACCTTCAATGCGCACGCTTGCAAAAACAATACACGTCAGTGTAATAACAGTGCAAAAAGCGTATGAGGATTTAACGAGAGACGGCTTTATTGAAACCACAGTTGGTAGGGGCAGTTTTGTTTCGGCACAAAATAAAGATTTTTTTAAGGAAGAACAGCAAAAAATAATTGAAGAGCATCTATATAATGCAGTCGATGTTGCAAAATCAAGCGGAATTAAACTTGAAAAACTGCAAGATTTAATTGCTATTTTCTATAATGAGGAGG
>CAYJLZ010000046.1:0-232 GCA_964371265.1 uncultured Bacteroides sp.
CGCACTTTACGCGGGCAACGCAAAGCTTGATAATTTAATTTTGTTTATAGATAATAACAAATTGCAAAGCGGCGGTAGCGTAGAGAAAATTCAAGATTTAGGAAGCATACAAGATAAGTTTAACAGCTATAAGTGGCACACATTAACAATTGACGGACACGATGTTGCACAAATATCGAATGCCGTTGCAAAAGCAAAAAAAGATGTCATAATACGCATGGCGTTGCTTTTG
>CAYJLZ010000046.1:291-7611 GCA_964371265.1 uncultured Bacteroides sp.
TTAAGGGCAAAGGCGTGTCGTTTATGGAAAATGAATACCTATGGCACATGAAAGCTCCCTCAGAGCAAGAGTACAAACAAGCGTGCAAGCAATTGGAAGAGGCGGTGAAACAATATGAGCAATAAGATTTCAACCAGAACCGGATTTGGGAACGGACTTTTGGAAATTGCATCAGACAGAAAAGATATAATTGTGACGAGTGCCGACACTTACCGCTCGTTTGAGCTTAGCGAGTACGTAGATAAATATACCGACAGATATTTTGAGTTTGGAATAGCCGAGCAGTGCATGATAACAGCTTCGGGCGCAATGGCAGAAGAAGGCTTTACTGTTTTTAGCGTGGGATACAGCCCGTTTTTATCTATGAGGGCACTTGAACAAATACGAACATTTGTTGCCTACCCTAACTTTAACGTAAAAATTGTAGCCGGGCTTAGCGGCCTATCGGGAGATACCGACGGCGTTACTCACCAGGGAACAGAAGACCTTGCAATTGTGCGCAGCATACCAAACATGACAGTAATATGCCCTGCAGATGCCGTTGCCGCAAAGGCATTTGTTAAAATTGCCGCCGATGATAAAAGCCCTGTATACCTAAGGCTTGGCAGAGGAGCAACACCTGTAATATACAGCGAAGATCAAATATTTGTTAAAGGCAAAAACATTGTTGTACGAAACTATGGAAACGACTTTGCGGTTTTTGCAACGGGCCCGTGTGTAGCTCAGGCCGTTTATGCAGCAGAAAATTTACATGAGCGCGGCATAAATATAAAAGTAATAGATGTGCACACATTAAAACCGCTTGACGAAAAATCGATAAATGATATTTGCGCAGAGTGTAAAAATATATTAACCGTAGAGGATGGTACAATTTACGGTGGGCTAGGAAGCGCAGTAGCCGAAACACTTGTAGAAAACAATGTAAACTACAATAGTTTTAAACGTTTTGGTTTACAGACATTTGGTGCAGCGGGTAATCTTGATGAATTGCTTAGCCACTTTAATTTAGACAGCCATGCAATTGAAAAGTATATACTAAATCTATTAAATGCAAATGTCTAAAAAGCATTTTTTTACATTATAAATTATTAATGCGAAAAGCATAGCGCACTGCCTGTGCATGGTATTTTATCTGGTATGCATTTTGTATAAGCAACCCAGCAACGTGACGTTGCATCAAATTCGCCCTTTAGCGTAAGCTAGAGGGCACTTTTTATGCCCAAAATTTACGGTGTGTAGTTTATTATATTCTTGGATACTTTTTTTACTGTACTTTATATGAAAATATGAAAACCTTTAATAATAAATTTTTTTCACAAATTTTTCACAAATTTTTGTTTATTTATTGACTTTAGCATAGCAAAATAATAAAATGTTAGTGTATAGTTATTTTAGTTTAATTGTAACGTTTTTATTTAGATTGTGAGGATTTATATGTTAAAGAGATTATCGGCTACACTATTGGTTCTAATTATGCTTTTGCAATTTATGCCACTAAGTGTATTTGCAAATGAAGCCGGCGCAACCCCACCCACAGATGCGCCCGAGAATCCTATTACCTTACCGGAGATTACCGCGTTTGCGGATTTAGACTCTTCGGTTGCCACTCAGAATTTTGAGGTAGGCTCAACTGAGACACCTGTTCTGCCTGATATAATAAAGGCAACAGCAAACGGTGTTGAAGTTGATGCCCCTGTCACCTGGTCACTGCCGGATGGTGTTGCATTCAGCACCACTGCAGAGAGTGGCATTACATATAACGCAACACTTGCGAGTGCTGATTACACCGTTGCGGATGGTGTTTTATTGCCAAGCATCGTAGTAAATGTTGTTGCACCGGCAGCCCAACCCGAGGCCCCTCCCGAAGCTCCTCCCGAAGCTCCTCCCGAAGCTCCGCCAGAGACTCCACCCGAGGCTCCTCCCGAAGCTCCTCCTACACCACCCACAACGCCAGAGATAACTGCGTTTTCTCCACTTGTAGCTGAGGTTGCAGCGCAAAGTTTTAATGTTGGCGATACAGAGAGCCCAACACTACCCGACATAATAAAAGCAACTGTTGACGGCGCAGAGGTTGACGTTGCACTAAGCTGGAGTTTGCCCGAAGGCGAGAGCTTCTCCACAGATGCCGCATACCTTTATACATATACAGCAGCACTTGCAAGCGAAGATTATACTTTAGCTGCAGATGTTACTTTGCCAACGCTTACTGTTGAAATAATTCTCCCTGCCGACATGCCACAAAATGGGCCGGAAAACCTAAACGATGTTGTTTATGACCTTTGGGTTGGCGGTGTTCAAGTTACCGATGCCAATAAAGGTAATATATTAAATGGCCATGACGAAGAAAGTTATGTAACTTTCGACGCTGACACCAACACTTTAGCATTTCCGAATTATTATAATGTAGATGAAGTTTATACTGATGGAAATGGTATTTCGGCTGCAATTTACAGTAATTTAAATAGTTTAATTATAACTGCAGGTTCAACATACGACAGTTCCGGTTATTTTTCTATTAGTACATTTGAAACCACAAATAATGAAAATGGTTATTTGATTTACTCTACCGGAGATATCACGTTAAGAAGCCAAAACACTGTAACTTTAACTGCTAGAAATTATCCAAACGGCAGTGTAAATGGTATAAAAGCCACTAATTTAACCCTAGATGTTCTAGAACTCAGTATGAGTACTTTGCTTGATATGTTTCAAGTTAACACATTAAACGCAGACAACAACACCATTAATGGCAATCCTAAAGGGTCACCTTTCGCTTCTGTTACTTTAGCTCCAGAAGATGTATTGGGCGTGGCTAATGATATGGAATTATTATCGTTCAGCGACTGGAGATACTTATCTGCAAAATTAGACGGGCCAAGCGATTTTGAATTTGAGCAATTAAGTGTTAATGGCACTTTTACGCTAACCATTAATGCAGAGGATTACGATCTTTTAACAATTCCTGTTGAGAGCTTTACCTGGCCTGATAGTGTTACTGATGAAAATTCCAACACCCTCTTTGAGCTTGTTTCCACTAACGCTAACACTGCAACTTATAAAGTTATTGCTCATAACACTTCACAATATAGCTTTGGCATATCAGTGAGTATGGCTGACCTTACCTCTATGACCAAAATAGGGGGTGTATTATATTCTATTGCTCCCCAATCCACTATTGCAAACAAAACACAGCTTGATATTGCTACCAATTTAAACAGCGGCTCACTTATATATGGTGACCCTATTAATATAGAGCTAGACTTACAAAAATCAGTAAACAACACAAGTGAGTTAAACGGTAAGTTTATTGT
The DNA here is from genome assembly GCA_964371265.1 of uncultured Bacteroides sp. Lineage (GTDB taxonomy): Bacteria > Bacillota > Clostridia > Oscillospirales > Ruminococcaceae > Ruthenibacterium. Next base: position 3,603 of record CAYJLZ010000046.1, read on the forward strand.
TTATATCGACGGTTCTGCTGTTGCCACATCAAGCAATGCTAGGGCTGCCGATTTTGATGTGTCTATCAGCCCACAAGATATACCAAGCAAGCACAAGCATATTTTAGGCGTTGCCTCTTATCCGCATACTATTTCGGCAAGATACATACCGAACTCCGGCAGTAGCTATGAAGGAGATTACTCCGATGATGTCAAGGTTTATATTTCTCATCGCCCAATTACGGTAAATGCAGGCTCGTTTGTATTCGAGGGTGCATACGATGGCAGCGACATTAATTTTAATGATGGCACCGGGTCGTTAGATATTCAAAATATTTTACCGGGTGATGAAAAATATGTTACGTTAAGCCCACCTGCCAATACATCCGGTTCAGGTCAAGGGTCTGTTACTGCAGTAATATTAATGGACCCTCAAATTGCAGGTAACTATGCACTTTCAAGCCCAACTGTTAATATTCCTACAGATTACACTAAGAAAAAGCTTACCGTTACAACCGGCAGCATTAGGCTTACAAGGGAATATGATGGCACAAATGAAAACTGGGATACTTCAACAATTACAGGCGCGTTTGGTTTAAGCGGCGCTGTGCGTGGTGACGATGTTAAGGTAGCCATTGCATCTTACGACACATCTACTATTACTAATGCAGGAAGCGGCAAGGTTCAAGTAACATTAGAGCTTCAAGGTGCCGATGCAAGCAGTTACGATTTGAATGTAGACACCCTAAGCGTAGATGCTACCATAGCCAAAAAAATCTTAGAAGTTAATTCTATTGCCGCAAATAAAGCTTATGACGGCAATAACACCGCATATATTGCCGCGGCTACTTTTAACGGTTTAGTGCCGGGAGAAACGCTTAATATTCTCACCGACTATACAATAACCAGCGCAAAGTATGCCTCTTACAACGCAGGAGATGCTATACCTGTTACAGGCACACTTGCTCTCAAATCAGGCACTGATGCATACAAAAACTACACTTTAAGTGCCAATGCTAAAAAGCTTATTGATAGTAGCGGCAACCAAGTTACCGGCTTAATTGCGAAGATTGATGCTGATATCGAGATTAGTGCTCCTACAGCACAAAAAGGCGGTGAGAATATCACCGTTACAGTAACAATTAAAAACCCGGCAGGCGTAAAAGTTGGCTTCCCTAGTGCTGAGAACATTGAATTAAATTGGGATGGAAACGCAGCAGGTAGGCCTTCCGAAGTTACTGCGCTAAAACAGGTTGGCACAACAGGTGTGTATACTGCCACATATAAAATGCCGCCATACTCAAACATAGTTTCCAATAATAGGGAACTACTTATGGTTAACCTTAACGGTGATGCCAGTACCGGTAACCCCAACTACAATACCGGCGATAGGCTCGAATCTATATATGCCTATGTTATTGACAAATACGCCATAGATGTAGATAGCAAACTGAGCAAAGACGAAATAACTTATGGTGAAACAATTCGCCTTACTGCTACGGCTAGAAAACTTGACTCAACTGCCCCGGGCACACCTGTCGGTACATTCCAGCTTTATATCAACGGTGAGCATAAACAGGAATACGATGTTGTTGGCAGAAATTCCTATGATAAAACGCTCCCACGTGATTTATTACAGGCAAACACTAACGAATATGCTCAAGAAATAGAACTTAAATTTATACCTAGTGAAGCTTTTTCCGATTATCAAGAAACAATCTCGAACACTAATTATTTTAACGTTAATAAGCGTCCGCTAACCATCACTGCCGGAAACCTGCGTGTAGTGAAAGAATATGACGGCACGAATGATGTTGAGAGTGGTGGAAACCCTCTATATACAATAACAGGCGCACTGTCTAAATCCGGTTTCTTGTCGGGCGATGATATTGGCACAGACATTGAAATAATTAAGCCACTCACTAAGTTTATATATACCAATGCAGGAACAGGCCTGATGTCGGTTGATATTATATTAAATGGTGAGGACGCCAACAACTACGCTTTGAATGCGGAACCGTTTATTGTTCCAACAACCATTAACAAGAAAAAAATTACCGCATCACTTTTAACGTTGAGAGATCCGATAGAACAAGTTCCTAATGAATTAATAAGTACAAAGGTATACGACGGCACAAGAAATGCGATGGTATATCAAGTTAATTTTGTCGATGCCGATGGCAATGGATTGAGCCAAGAACTTTCAAACGAGCTTAAATCTACCTATGATTACCCCGACGATTATACCTACTACACCTCTTCCACGTTATTCCAAACCGCCAATGTAGGGGTACAAAAGGTTACAGGGCGTATTTATCTGCGCACTGGCACAGATGTATATAATAACTTCCAGCTAACTTCCACCTCGTTTAGCCTGCCGGGTGAGATTGTTGAAACTGCACCGACAATTAAGCTTACAACTGCCGTGAAACAGCAGATTGAGGGCGAGACTGTAACGCTCACACTTGAAATTGAAAACCCCGACGGTGCAAAAACCGGCTTCCCAAAAGCGAGCGATATCGATGTTTTCACCTATTTGGGTGAAAATGTTGATAGTGGTGAATTTAGTAAGGCCCCCGACGACCTTGTAGAAGTGGTTACTCCGCTTAAACAGGTGGGCACCACCGGTGTTTACACTGCTGTTTACCGCATGCCGTCTAAAGCTGATTTAGATGCTACTATGATTGGTGCGGCAGCTGATAAGCCTAACAGTGGTCATATCATATTCACTGCAATGGTTAAAGACACTGCTGTCAACTATGCACAGTCGCCTCTCGGAACTGACAACCCGGTTAATTTCACACCTTTTAATGATGGCAACATTGCCCCAAAAGTTTTAGTTCTTGAAGATAACGGCGAAAACGGCCTGCCAGTTTCTCTTGACGTACAATTATCGAAAGATAAAATAACTTACGGTGAAAGTGTAAGGGTTGACGTTAGAGTAAATAAGGAAGACCCGTCTAGCCCTGGCACACCTAGGGGCACAATAGAAGTTATATTAGAAGAGCAAGAAATGGGATTTATACACAGTTACGAAAGAACAAACACCTCATCTTATTCGGTAACTATCCCACGCCAGTACCTTGAAGCAGGTAATGTACACGTTAAAGTTAAATTCACATCAAATGATGGCACTGCATATGGCGATGTTGATGAGCAAACGTTTGGTGAAATTAATATTAGTCCACGCCGCATCACAGTTTCGGCAGGTAGCCTGAAATTTGTTCGCGAGTTTATAGAAGGAGATTCTACGGTAACTTTAAGTACAAGCGCAGATGGAAGTAGTTATGAAAACTCCACCGGTGCACCCACATTATCCGGCCTTTTAAGCGGGGATAAAGTTGCGCTGGATATTGAGCCTGTTAATTTAAACGTGGTCCATCCTGATGACGCTGCTAAATACTCCTTGCCATCACCTAATGTTGGCACCGGCAAGGTACCAATTGTAGTAGGTGATCGTTTAGTAGGTGATGACAAAGACAACTATTACCTCACAAACCCGGGCGATTTAATTATCAATTATCAAATAACTAAAGCTATTTTGTCGATAGCACATATTGCTGCTAATAAAGAATACGATGGCAGTAGAACAGCCACCGTCAATGACATAATTTTTACAACGTCAACATATAATATTGTACCTTTGGAATTAGATACAGATTATTACCTGCGCAATACAACTTATGCAAGCGCTAATAGCGGTAATAATACTATTTCCGGCAATATATACCTTCGCTCCGGCACTGATGCGTATAAAAATTATCAGTTTAAATCTTCCTCATTACAGGTAATAAGGCCCGGGCTTAGCGATTTGATTAGCCCTATATTACCCGATATAACCATCACCGGTCCATCTGTTCAACAAGAGGGCAAGGAAGTTGAGTTCCAGTTCCGCATAAACAACCCTTACAACATTACAACCGGCTACCCAAGCGTGGACGAGTTAGATGTTACTGCGAACTATCATTCTTCTATGCTTAATAGTACTATTGTAAACACCGTAAACGAAATTAAGTACAACGGCAGGGGG
>CAYJLZ010000046.1:7621-16796 GCA_964371265.1 uncultured Bacteroides sp.
TGCAACATACCTCATTCCGGAAGTTGGAGTTGATAGCGTTCGCTTTGATGTAAATATTAAAACGGATGGGCAGGGAGCCTCTCTTGCACACAATTACGGTAAACTTGAATACTCGGCATCCCGCCAAGTTACAGTTATTGACGGCAACGCTGTTAATCTTACGCTTACTGCAAGCAATAATGAAATAACATATGGCCAGTCGATTACTCTTACAGCAAGCGCTGCAAAACTGCCCGACTCTGACGGTGCAGGCAACCCCACAGGCACTATTGAGATTTTCCGTGTTGTAGGTTCTAGGGATACATATGAATCAGGTGAACTAGGTAACGAAGATATTAGCTTAGGCAAATCCTCCGCTACTGCGCGCAGTTATAGGCTCACCGTTTCACGAGATGTACTAGAATCCGGCCGGCACGAGTTCTATGCTGTTTACACCCCAAGCGATGCAAGCAATACTGCAAATTATGAAGCCACCAGCTCTTATTCAAACGAAGTTTACGTTAACAGGCGTAATTTAACCGTTTCATCTGGTTCGCTTAGGGTAACAAAAAACTATGATGGCACAGCAGATAGCTCCGTGCCGAGTGACATCGTGTTTACAGGTGCACTTACAAAATCAGGCTACCTAACAAACGATGATTTAGGCGAAGCAATAACACTAAAATCTGATTTTGCATCTGCTAATGCCGGCACAGGCACCATGGCAATTTCCGTAGAGTTCAACGGTGAAGATGCCAAAAACTATAAAATTGTTGGCAGTGAGTTTATAGTGCCAACTGTAATTAACAAGAGAAAGATTTTTGTAAATACTATAATTGCCGGCAAAGAGTATGATTCCACCAGAACTGCTATTGTGAGCGGTGTTCAATTTACCGATGATAAAGGGAATGTTCTAGATAGCTCTCTAGCAGCTGAATTGGTTTTGGGTGAAGACTACACTGTCACTTCGGCACTGTTTGCAAGTGCTAATGCAGGCACCCACAATGTAACAGGAAGAATTGCACTTAAATCCGGCACTGATGCCTATAAAAACTTTGTTTTAGGCGCAACTACCCTTACCGGGCACGACCGCGCACCGGCAACGGCAACAATAGATAAAAGGACGATTGAAGCTGAGGATATTACACTAACAGGCCCGTCTGTTGCCGCAGCAGGTGAAGAAATTACACTAACTTTAACACTAAACAACCAAGGCGGCCTTATTAAAACCGGCTTCCCGCCGGCGAGCGCATTCATGTGGGGGGCAGGGTCAAGCAATACGCTATATGTTAACGGCACCGCAAGGCAGATAGGAACTTCTAATGTTTATGAGGCTACCTATGAAGTGATAGGTAGTGCAGGTGAGAAAGCTTCAATGACTGTGTCCCAAATAGGAGAATCTGCTAATTTCAAGGAATTAACTTTTTCAAAATCAACTGCAGAAATAGATATTACTGAAGCTTACGAGTATGGTATTGATGTTCAGCTAATTGCTTCCAAAACTTTCGGCACATACGGCGACAGCATTACATTAACTACAAAGGCAGTTAAGGCAGACGACAGCCAGTCGAGCTCACCTAGAGGCAAAATAGAAGTTTATTATGGTGATGCTACGGACAGTGTGCCTGATACACTAATTAAAACTTACACCTCTGCTAGCGGTGGTAGGTTTACTATTCCAAGGGCTAATTTACAACACAATGAGGGCAATGCAAATAAATTCTACGCCGTTTTCACACCAACTGTGGCACCAACTGCGCAAACTGCAGGCTACGCACAAGCAACCTCGCAAAATGCAGAAATTATTATAGAACAGCGCCCTGTAACAGTTACCGCAGGCAGTTACAAGGTGTTTAGAGAGTATGACGGATTACCGCGGTACCACGATGATTATCCGGTTGGTTTTTCCTCGCTCACCACTGATATGCCAACCGAAAGTGGGGACGGTACAGGCTTAATTAACGATGCCAACAAATCCGGCGCATTCTCGGTAAAGGGTCTACTGTCCGGCGACGATGTTGTCGTCAAGGGTAGCGCAACCTATAACGGTAACTCAATACATGCATTCCCAAGCTCCGAAATTTCCACAGGCAAAACTGAAATATCCGCCGTTCTATTCGGCGCTGACAATGGCAACTACTATATAGTTGATACTGATCCATTGCTCGTCAACTATCAGATAACTAAGGCAACGATTTATATCGAACAATTATTGTCAGGTAACGTTAGTTTAGATAGGGATTATGATGGCACAACCACTGTTGGCACCATTAGTACCGCCAACTTTAAGAACTCATCAGGCGAAGATATTGAACTTCAACCAAAATACTTCTATACCTCAAGCGTTAGATTTAAAGATGCAAACGCAGAGGATGACAAACAAATTTACGGCAGAATTTACCTAAGCAAAGACACCGCGATTACAGAGAATTACACCCTTGCCTCCACAGTTATAGAGAGTAGTGCACATGAAAAATATGGCAATGGTGCAACTGCAACAATTAGCAAAATTAACCCCGAGTTCGAGATATATGGCCCATCAACGCAACAAGTGGGAAAAGATGTTACACTTACTATTAAGATAACAAACCCAGAGCTTGCCAAAACAGGTTTCCCCAAAGCAAGTGAGATTGAGTACTTGAATGTTGATGGTGGGTTATCATTTACGCCAAGCGCAATTAAGCAAGTTGGAACAACAGGTGTTTACAATTTAACGCTTGAATTAGCTGCTAATTCAAACCCCGGCGATTTCTTAGAAGTTAGTGAATTAAACGTTAAAAGCTCAGCCACAAACTATAACAGTTTGCAAAGCGGTTCAACAGAGACACACAAAGTAACTGTTAGTGAAGACTCTGCTGTGAACGTTACACTTACCGCAAGCAAGTATGCAGGCACATACGGCGACAGCATACGCCTGACAGCTAAGGCGCTAAAGGCAGATAGCAGCACCGCAGGCGTGCCTAATGGTGTAATTGCTATTTATCGTTACACCGAAAACCAAGAGAGTGCATCGGCTTCGATTGCAACTATCAACTCTACAAGCGGCAGTGTAACCCTAACAAAAGACGACTTGACGGCAGGCGAACACAGCTTTGTAGCGGTGTTTATACCAACCGGAGGTGATGAGTATAGCGATGGAAATAGTATACCTATCAATATAGACATTGCAGAGCGCACATTAAAGGTATCAGCAGGCAGCTACAGAATAAGCAAAGAATATGATGGAAACGATCAAATGCCATTAATGGCTATGTCAACTGAAGTAAGCGACAACGGTTATACCGGTGCACTTTCGGTAAGTGGCAAGCTGTCAACAGACGACGTTGGCATTGTGGTAAGTGTCAATTCGCAGAACAGTTTTGTTACCTCGGATGTATCTAGTGAAATTGCAAATGTTGGGTTAAGTTTAAACGGTGATGACGCCGTAAACTACAACCTTGTTACAGGCGAGCTAAACGTTACTGCACAGATTGTTAAAAAAGTGCTGTATGTTGATACAATAACAGCCGACAAAGCATATGACGGCACAAGAACGGCAGACGTTAGACTTGTTACGTTTACAGGTAAAGATGGCCAAAAAGTTGAACCTGTTAGTTCGGAATCAAAACCTTATACGCTGGGAGACGAAATTTATCTGACGAGCACACTGTTTAAAGATGCAAACGCAGGTGATGATAAGCAAGTAACAGGGCGCATATATATCCGCTCGGGCAATGATTTATACAAAAACTATACCCTTGCCTCCACATCGTTACCTGCAACAGCCACCTCCAATATTGGAAAAGTGGACCCGGATGTACAGGTTCTGGCACCGGTTTCTCAAATTGGCGACAAAAACATAACCGTTACCGTTAAAATAACAAACCCAAGCGGCGCAACAAGCGGCTTCCCAACAGCTAGCCAGGTTAACCTCACCGCAAGTAACACAGAACTTGTGTCGCCACTAAAACAAGTAGGCAAAACAGGTGTTTACACAGCTGTGTATAAAGTTGGCGCTGGCCCTAGTCTAGCTTTTTATAGCGTTAACATTTCAGAAAACCAGAACTACAATGAATTTAATTCAAACAATTTAGAACAAACCTTTATTAAAAGTGAAAACGACCATGGCCACGGTGTAAATGTTACCTTAACAGCTAACAAAACTGACATAGTATATGGTGATAGCGTTACCCTAACCGCTAAGGTTACCAAAGCAGATTCAACAAGCCCCGGCACTCCTTCAGGTACACTCAATATATATAGATTTGAGAACGCATTTACTACAACACTGATTAAATCAGTTAATGCAAACTCCACTTCTATTACTTTATCAAGGCAAGAGCTTACTAGCGGAGACCATCGTTATATTGCTCATTTTGTCTCCGCAACACCGTCGTATACTTCACAAGGCTTTAGCGATGGAGAAAGTGGAGATGTAAATATTAACGTTGCTCAACGCCCTGTCACTGTCAGCACAGGCAGCTATAAAATCTCTAGGGAATATCTGCCGGACAATAATTATTTTGGAGCCTCTAATAATAGTAAGGTTACCGGTGCACTAAGTGTAAAAGGGCTTTTATCCGGCGACGCTATAAGCGTGGTGGTTGAGAACTATGGTACGACAACATCAGAAGAAGTACACAGCGGCAAAGTTCAAGCAAAGCTAAGTTTATTTGCTGAAGAAAACGAAATGAAATATAATTATGTATTAATGAACGACTCTGTTGATGTTAACTACCAGATAACAAAACGTGTTATAGAGCCAATTAGAGTAGTAGGAACGAAATACTATGATGGCACAAACGTTATCGAGCCGCAAGAGATATCCGTGCGTTTTAAATCTGTGAACGATGATAATGTTATTGACTCATCTATGTTTGTATCATATGGTGAGATTAATTATTACACTAGCGGCACTGTTACAAAAACGACAAACGTAGGTTTGCAAGAAGTGTCAGGGCGTGTGTATATTAAGTCGGGCACCCATATGTATAATAATTATGTTCTAAAAACTTCAGTTTTGCCTGAATCAACCGAAGAGAATCCTGCCACGTATATGGTAGAGAAAATATCACCTCAAATTCAGATTTTTGCTCCGACATCTCAAATGGCAGGCAAGGAAGTTCCTATTACCATCAAGGTAACAAACCCGATCGGTGCTAAAAGCGGTTTCCCAAGCATAGATGATTTTGAAATTTCTGTAGAAAATGCACAAAGTGTAACAGATTTTAAACAAATTGGCACCACAGGTGAATATACTGCAATTTATAGAATGGGCGAAATTAGTGATGGTGATATAAAAATTACAGCAAGGCTGAAAAACCCAACATTAAACTATAATGCTATGACTAACACCATAGAGAGAACAGTTACTAACCTTGGTAGTGATAAGGGGCAAGGTGTAAATGTTTCCTTAACTACCAATAAAACGGCAATAACTTACGGCGATAGCGTAACCGTTACGGCTAAGGTAACCAAAGCAGACCCAACCAGCCCCGGAACACCAAGCGGCACGCTTAGCATATACCTTGCAGATTTAAACGGAGTTAAGATTGGTGAACCTATAAGAGTAGTAAACAGCACCTCTACCACATTTAGCTTCAGGCCAACATCTAATCAAATTCACACTATCTATAGTGACCCAAAAATAATGTTTTTAGCAGAGTTTGATTCGAATTCACCTACAGGCACCTCTATTGGCTTTGCAGACGGCAACAATTATGGAAGCCTCACAACTGTTATGGTTAACCATAAAACAATAAGTGTATTGCCGGGTACAGTGAAGTTAGATGTACAAATTTTCAGGCCTTTACCAAACGTAGATTACTTCTTAATTGATACAATTACTGTTGATAGCGGAGATTTCGCGTTTAGCGGGCTTATTAATGGTGATAAAATAACGATTGGAAACCTTGAATCGCAAAATGTAATCATACCGGCATCAGGCCTAAAAGAAGGCAGTATGCGGTTATCACTTAAAAATTTAGAAATTAAAGATGTAACATCATCGGATGGTGATATTATAGGCAGTGGTTTATACCAACTCTCCGGTAATACAGTTAGCGTTAATGCCGTGATGACTGATGAATCTTCGTGGGGATAACCAAAACAACTTATTATAAGTGAAGTTTAAAGCAAGCCGGAGTAATTGCTATTGAAACAAAATTTTAAAAACGCAGCAACGCAGTGGTATACTGTTTTGCAAGCTTGCAATTAAATGTTTATGGTAAATACATTCATTTATTGCGCTGCACGGCTAAAAAACCGCATATAAAAATTATAAAAGGAAGATGTTTGCAAGGTGCAGACATCTTCCTTTTAGTGTTAGTGTGGTTATTAAACCGCCCCTTGAAGTATTAACAAGAATTACGCCATCTTTCATTTTTTCAATAGATTCAGAGTTAATTATATAGTGTGTATTTTCGAATAGTGGGCAATGCAATGATATTAAATCTGATGTTCTTAGTAGTTCATCCAGCTCAACATATTTTATATCTAAGTTATTATTTGCCGGTGGAAGTGACAGGAAAGTTTCGGCAGTAATTAACGGAGAGAGTGTTTTTAGCCGCGAAGTGGTTTGGCATCCAAAAATAAACTCCGATCTTAATTATCATTACGATGGCATTGTAAGCTCTATGAAAGAGGCTGCGCAACATTTACCCAGAGTAGACGCAATAGGTGTTTCTTTTGTAGGTATTTACATAGATAACAAAACAAAGGCTGCATCTTTATTTTTTAAAGTTTCAATCGTGTTTAGTTTCAGTAACCTTTATATAAAACTTTGAATATACTAAAACAGTAAGTTCTCAATAAATAGAGGTGAAATAATGGTCAAATATATTTGCAACTTTTTTTTAATAATGTTTTTACTAGCATTAAATGTTTATGCGGCTGATGTTGATAATTCAAACAATTTAAATGTACCGGTGCCACAATCAAATTCAGCTACTTTATTTGAAGTTCCCTCGTCCGAGACATCTTCGTCAGAAGATACCCCATCAGTAATACCTTCATCCGGTTTAACTACTGATAAAACCGATTCTTCAAGCAATTCAAGTAGTTCAGACAATTCAAGCAGTTCAAGTAGTTCAAGCAGCAATCTCCAGGGTTCAACTTCTTTTGAAAACTACCACAGTAACTCTGAGGGCTCAAATGCCAACAGTCAACCATCTATACAGCAAAGCACGTCAACTACCCCACCATTACAATATAATTCAAATTTGCCTATTATATTAAGCCCACCACCTACCGAGTTTACGTCGTCGCAATATTACAATAGTGCAAGTGCGCTAGGGATAGCAGGAAGTTTTCATATTGTAGGTTTTGACACGGTGCGCTTAAACGCACATACCAATGGCAATGTTTTAGCAAATAATTTGTATGCCAATGCAAACTTTGGCACAAACAACATTTCTGATGAATTGAGCTATGTATTAAACTATGTGCGAGTAAATTCAGGCAGTGCAACGTCAAATTCTCATGTTTTGGCTGTTGGCAATTTAAACAGTGCCGATCTTGTAGATAACGGCAACGCAATAGCAATTAACAATATAAAACTTGACAGGCCAAAAACTGTATGGAAAGACGATAGTTTGCCCTTTATTGAACTTACAAAAGTTAAAAGCCAAATTCAGGCTACGTCTGCACAATTAAGCACATATTCTGAATTTAATATAAACAATATGCTTAACACAAATGGTGGAAGTGTAGATGAGAGCTATATTGAACTTGCAGACCCAACCGAAAGTGGTGTATTTAACACCACTGCAACAGAACTGTCCTCTCTGCGATATTTAGGTGTGAAAGGTTTTTTGGGAATAAACAGTTGTGCTGTTATAATAAATGTAGATTGTGAGGGTGTATCACAGCTTAATTTACCCATAAGCCTTATATCAATAGACGGACATAACCAATCAACAAGCGAAACACACACATTTACAAACGGCAGAGTTCTTTGGAATTTTTATAATTATTTAGAAAACTCCGGCACAACTATAAACGCATCATTATTGCACGCCAGCGTAATTGCAGATGGTGCAAGCTTTACAGCTTCGCAAAATTTAAACGGCACTATAATAGCAAATAACATTAACATAAATGCCGAGTCGCATCGCGACGATTTTATAGGTGAAATACCAACACCTACAACTAATATATCAATAACTGTAAACAAATTATGGTTTGACTCAGATAACATTACATTAAACAGTGACGGCTACTCAGCTGAAGTTCAACTTTTGCAAGATACAGTGCCATATAAAGAACCCGTTATATTAAATGAGAGCAACAATTTCAGCTATATATTTGAAGAATTGCCGCAAGGTTATGTATACACAGTGCAAGAGCAAGCCATTTATAAAAGCGGCGAAGATGTTAGCAATTTATTTAATATAACATCACATCAAAATGGAAATGTTATCAATTTATCAAACACTTTAAAAAAAATAGAGCCAATTGTTTTACCCGCAACAGGTGGAAATTTATTTTTCACCACCACATTTGGCATTCTATTAACAGCAATTTCTATTATAGTACTATTTCAAACAAGGAGAAAAAAGTGAAACACATTAAAAAAATAGCAGCTATTTTAATAACTGCATTGCTTATGCAAATTATTTTTGTTACAGCATATGCAAATAGTTATAGCATTACAGTACAAAACACAAATACGTCTATATCCATAAACAACAATACTTACAGTGCCTACTTGCTATTTGAGGCTGTTGAAAATGCAGACGGCGCTTATATATTTAACCCTGCCACATGTTTGGCTGTTAGTTACACACCTCTGGGTGGGTCTTCTCTCAGCGGTACAGAACTTTTAAATTGGCTAAGTAACCCCGACAGAACTACCGCAGAGCTCCACAATTTTACAACTACTATATACAATGATTATATAGATATAAACCCTGCTCCAGCGCCATCCGCAAGCGGCACAGCCACAGGCCAGCAAGCTACTATACCGCTTACCTTGGCCGGCTATTACATTGTAACAGGTGGTGGAGAGCGCACTGACAACCACAGCCCAATCACCGCACTTTCATCTTTATCTGTTGCGAGTCCCACATCAACAATAAACCCAAAATTCGATGTGCCAACCCTTGAAAAAACAGTATACCATGACAACACAGACATTTTTACAGGATATTCCGATCATACTATCGGAGATGATGTTGAATATAAAATCGAAACAACTGTTCCTGCAACAACAGGTTAC
>CAYJLZ010000047.1:0-2912 GCA_964371265.1 uncultured Bacteroides sp.
ATGATATGAACGTTAACGTGTGCAAAACAAAGCACCTTACAAACACACGTGCCTCGGGAAGTGACGATGCACTTAGACTTGTTCCGGTATCGAAGTTTAGCCTGGAAGAAAGCCTTGAATTTTTAGCACAAGATGAGCTGCTTGAAGTTACACCGAAAAATATAAGAATAAGAAAACAAATTTTAGACCACGGTTTAAGAGCAAAATCTCTTAAAAACAAAGTATAATAAAAAACAGGCTGTTGCAAAAGGACAAACCTTTAAGCGACAGCCTGTTTTAATAATATGCATATTTAAACGCGATATGCTTATTTCATTATATTATTGCTCTTATATGCACATAGATATGCACATAGATAGCTTTTACCATTAATCTTGTGCAGCACCTTTCTTGTTTTATTAAACGCACTGCATAAAATACCTACTTATTATTCATTTCGCATTCTATATCGCTCAACTTCTTTTCAAGTTCTGCCAATTTTTGATGTATAATATCGGGATAATCTCTTTGGTCAAGCTCTTCGCTTGCCTTAATAACTTTACTGCCGTTTACACGCACAATTGTAGCCGGTATTCCAATTACAGTGGCATTTGCCGGCACGCACGAGAGCACTACACTGTTTGCACCTATACGGCAGTTTTCGCCTATTGTTATTGGGCCAAGTACTTTACTGCCTGCGCCCACCAAAACATTATTGCATATTGTTGGGTGCCGCTTGCCTGTTTGCTTGCCGGTACCTCCAAGCGTAACTCCATGATAAAGCGTTACATTGTTACCTATCACGGCAGTTTCACCTATAACAACGCCCATTCCGTGGTCAATAAATAAATTGTCGCCTATTTTTGCACCCGGGTGTATTTCTATTCCCGTAAAAAGTCGTCCCATTTGGCTAAACAGTCTAGCTAAAAACTTTATGTTTTTTTTATAAAACCAATTTGCTATTTTATGATAAAGCAATACATGTAAACCCGGATAAAGCAATAATACCTCTAGCAGGTTTTTTGCTGCCGGATCTTTTTCTTTTATATTCTTCGCATCGCTAAAGTATCCCATAAATGTCCCTTTCAATTATTAAGCGAAATTTTAACTTATAAAATTTAAAATTAACAAACCTGTAAAAAAAATTAACAACAAATGCACGGGGTAAAACACGTAAAAAAGATATTTTGGAAGATGGTGTCCTTTTTTACCGCTATAATTTGCTATAAGCAACAAGCTTACTGCGCATACTCCTTGCAAAATACCTGTATCAGCGTTAATTTGCGCCGATTGCATTAGTGAAAGACCACCAAAATACATAATTGCCACATTAACAAAATAGCTGCCACATAACAGCCAAACTGCCATCAATTGTACATAGTATTTATTTGTTGCCAGCACATAAAATAAAAATATTGTTATTACTCCAAAAAAACCATAATCGGCATTTATTATTGTGGCAAAAACGGCAATAAAAACAACTAAAATTATTTTAAGTATGGTTGGCACATTTAAGTACTTATAAGCACAAACAGCCACAAGCCCCAGTAGTAGCGTAAAAAACACGTTTTGGTATTTTAAGCTAAACATACTGCCCGCAACTGTAATATTAAAGGGAATTTCAGATATAATTGCAAAAACAGCTAATCGAATTATATAACCTGTTAAGCTTTTTGTATGCATAAACCCTTGTACTATCAAAAAGCAAAATATAGGAAATGAAATGCGCCCAACTGTTCGCATAACAAGTATTGCAAAATTAAACGAGTTATATATAACAAAATTATTGCCTACCGCACTTGTGCCTTCAAAAATATGTAATACAGCATTATACCAAACCTCATTCAGTGTAAAAGCGGCACCTACATGGTCGATAAACATACAAATAACCGCAATAATTTTTAAATGTGCAGAGCTAAATAGTTTTACTTTATTATTATTTTTATTGCCATAACTTTGCACGGGCATAATGTTCTCCTAGTTGTCAAATTGCTTATTATTATATCATATCATCAAATAATTGTCAGTATAAATATTTGTTTTTACATTTGCAAACAACTTTTTGCTTTTGGTATTAGTAGCACAAACAGCGCTACTGCACGGTAAGCATTACCCCTGCCGGCAAGCATATAGCTTGATCGTACCCGGCACTTACCCACCCAAAGTTTTCACACAAACCGTCAGGACAATTGCTGTTAACAAACCTAGCTTTATTGTCTTTTATCTCAATAGTAAAGTCTAAAAGTGATCCTGTTTGCGTTGTATAACTATAAGTGCCGTCTTCGTTAAGCGGCAAGTAAAACGTTTGCCCGTTTGCAATAGATACAACGGCATTTTGCGTTGAATTGTCCCTAAATAAAAACACCGATGCCGCAATTATTGCAACGCTCAGCACTACAACTGTGAAAATAATGTTCTTTTTCATCTTTTAGCCCTTAATATTTGTTTTACTTACAATTTAAAATCATCTGCATTATATGTGGGCATACTCATACGCCTTTTTGGTACCCTTTTTAATGGGTCGTAATCAAAATTTTTACAGCTGCTGTAAACGTCTACATCGTACGTTGAAAACTCGCAGTAAAGTTTTGCCCCCGATAATACTTTTTGGCTGTATTTACAATATTCGCATGCAGGCTGTATTTTATTGCCAAATAGCTTAATATTTTTTGACATAGCAGCAGTTGCCTCCAAACAGTTTCATAATTTGCTTTTCGTACTTATTATATCAACAAATTTAATTGTTATCAACACTAATGTTTTATTGTTTTGCTGTGCAATGTGCAAAAAAACGCACAACAAAAAAATACAATTGCCATAATTGCGTCAATTGGCATTTTAACAACATAAATTTGTGGTGAATAAGCTGCAATTGGCAAGTTAAGCGTGTTTAAAAATAAAAATAAAACAGAAAGGCTTACAGGTAAGTGTAT